>CAMWTI010000001.1 GCA_947177135.1 uncultured Porphyromonadaceae bacterium
GGACCACAACCGAGGATTCTATCTCGATAACGGCGGATACTATTTCGCCATATCCGACAACATAGACCTGGCACTGACCGGACAGATCTACACAAAAGGCTCATGGGGGCTGTCTGCCCGGTCGACATACGTGAAGCGCTATAAATTCTCCGGGAATTTCCAGGCTTCGTTCCTCAAGACGGTCTATGGCGAAAAGGGCAATCCGGATTATGCCACCGCGACAAACTTCCAGGTGCTCTGGAGCCACACCCAGGATCCGAAGGCCAATCCGAATCTGAGTTTCTCAGCATCGGTCAACTTTGCAACAAGCGGATATTCGCGCAATGACGTCAACTCATACTATAACAGCAACTTCACCGAAAACACCAAAGGCTCGACAATCAACATGACCTATCGGCTGCCGGGGTCGAAATGGTCGTTCAGCGCCACGGCGAGCATCAACCAGCGATCGAGCGACAACACCATGTCGATGTCATTCCCCAATCTGACGGTGTCCATGTCTCAGATCGCGCCGTTCAAGCGCAAGCGGGCTGTCGGCGCCGAAAAATGGTATGAGAAGATCAAACTATCCTACAGCGGACAATTCCAGAACTCACTGACCAGCAAGCAAAACGAATTTTTCAAGAAAAGCCTCATCAAAGACTGGCGCAACGGCATGAAGCACTCTGTGCCGGTGTCGGCGACATTCCAGATGCTGAAATACATCAACATCACGCCGTCACTGCGCCTGGAAGACAGGATGTACTCGTCGAAAGTGCGCCGCCAGTGGGATCCGAATGCATCGGCCGAAGTGTGCGACACGACCTACAGCTTTTACAACGTGTGGGACTTCTCGGCCTCACTCTCTTTCTCCACCAAGCTCTACGGATTCTACCAGCCGCTGCCGTTTCTCGGCGACAAGGTGAAAATGATACGCCACGTGCTCACTCCGTCCATCTCCTTCACCGGCTCACCTGATTTCAGCTCTCCGTTTTTCGGTTACTACGGCCGCTATCAGAAACCGACTCCCGACGGCAAAGGCCACACAACCGAGGTATACTCGATGTTTCCAAACGCGCTGTATGCCGTGCCTGGACGCGGCAAGCAGGGGATGATGACGGTGTCGCTGGCCAACAATGTGGAGATGAAAGTTCGTTCCGATAATGACTCGACAGGAGAAAAAAAGATATCGATCATCGAGAACCTACAACTTAATCAGAGCTATAATTTCGCAGCCGACTCAATGCGCCTGAGCAATCTGAACGCATCGATTCTGCTGCGTCTGGCCAAGAACTTCAACCTCAACCTCTCCACCACCTGGGACGTCTATACCTACAAGCTCAACCAATACGGCAACCCCTATCGTTGCAACACCCTGCGCATGCAGGCCGGCAAGGGATACGGCCGGCTGTCGAGCACTGGCACATCGTTCTCCTACACGTTCAATAACGCCACCTTCGACAAACTATTCCGGCGCAACAAGGACAAAGACAAAAAGGAAAGCGGCGAAAAGGATCCAGGAGAAAATTCCGGCGGCAGACAATCACAGTCGGGGAACAGGAAAAAAGGCAAGAACGACAGCGAAGGAGAGTTTGACGCCGACGGCTATCAACACTGGAAATTCCCATGGAGTTTTTCGGTCAACTATTCGGTCAACTATGGCTATGGGGCATTCAATAAAAAGAAGATGGAATATGACGGCAAATTCACCCAAAACCTGTCGTTTTCCGGATCAGTGCAGCCCACTCCCAACTGGAATTTATCATTCTCGGCGTCATACAACTTCGATCTCGGAAAAATCGCCTATATGAACTGCAACATCAGCCGCGATCTCCACTGCTTCACCATGACCGCGAGCTTCGTGCCTGTCGGACCATATAAGAGCTACAACTTCCACATCGCCGTCAAATCGTCGTTGCTCTCCGACCTGAAATATGACAAACGCTCGTCATACTCCGATGGCGTCGACTGGTATTGACCGCGACATACCACTGGCAATCAGAGAGGTGGCTGCCAACAAAAGACTCTATATGCCGCTGCTGCTCGAGGGCGACGAGTCGGTGACAATGATTGACCGCTATCTTGATCGCGGCCGACTCTACGCCGGCTTTCTCGGCGACAAGGCCGTTGCCGTCTGCGTGATTACCAAGGAATCCGACGGACTGGTCGAGGTGAAGAATCTGGCCGTTGACTCCGGCGTGCGCCGCAGAGGCTACGGCCGGCAGATGCTCCGTTATGTGGAGGAACTGCACCCGAGATCAACCGTCACTCTCGGCACAGGCGAAACTCCATCGACCCTCCGCTTCTATGAATCGTGCGGCTACAGATTTTCACACCGCATACACGGATTTTTCACCGACAACTACCCTCACCCGATTGTCGAGGAGGGAGTGACTCTGCGAGATATGATATATCTGACAAAAAATACCGACCAGACAGATGTTTAAACAAATTCTGAAATTAGTGGCAAGCCTCATGCCCGGAGCAACTACTGCCGGCGACGTTCAGAGATCATAAGCATACGCGTCATAACAGACTGCGCGCCCGCCAAATCCCTCTTTCTGGTGCATAAGGCCCTCGTTTAAGACGGTGCCGCCTTGTTCGGTAGATATTCCGAAATCGAAGAAGCGCGATTTGCATTCAGCGATAAGAGTGTGAAACAGAAGATCGAGCGCCCCGCATTCGCGCCCTGCTTCCGATGCCGATATATATTGCACGTGAGTCACCGGACCGCACAGATACAGCACGCACCCTGCCACGATGTCGCCACCGATCCTGGCCACGTTCAGACGGATATTGCCCGGAAAGCGGCTTCCGAGCAGCACCATCTCATCGACCGTGTGCACCGGAGCGACGCCGTGACGCTCCGCCAGATTGCGGGTCAGTATTTTCCAGAATCCGGCATAGTCGGCTGAATCCGTTTCAATAATGACGCCGGCCTTCTGCGCCTTCCTGAGGCCTCGCCTGCGATTCTGGCTGAAAGTCAGAGGACAACCGGTGTCAATGACCGATGCCACCGCGCGGGCTTCGAGACGCGCGCCGCAGCAGGCGAAGATAGCATACAGATCCTCTTCGGCAGGCATACGGTGATATATGTGCGGTACCGGCTTGTAGATGATCCGGGCGCAACCCTCGGCGCGCAATCGGGCGTTGATCGCTCTGAACGCTCCGATGACAGTCTGCTGAGAGGCGGTCGGCGCTGTAAGCAGCCCGCCATATGTCAGCCCTCCGTGCGAGCACACCGTGCCGTCGTCACGACGGTCGGCAGGAAAAACCGCCACAAGGGTGTCACCGTCAGACACCATAAGCGACGAATCCCGGAAGCGATGGCTGTGATAGTCCATATAGCCCCGCATATGCAGAAACGTGGAGTTACGCGCTTTGCTGACAAAATCGTCCCAGAGGCCGCGGTCGGCCTCCGGGACGTAATATCGGACTGTCAGTCGGTCAGTCATAATGAATCGACGGCCGCTTTGAGCCTGCGCATGGCCTCGGCTATCACGGACGCGGGTGCCCCCACGTTAAGGCGCATATGTCCTTCGCCGCCGGGGCCGAACATCTCTCCATCGTTCAGCAGCAGACCGGCTTTCTTGACAAAAAGGTCCTGAAGCCGGTCATGGTCGAGACCGAGGTCCGTGCAGTCCAGCCATACCAGAAACGATGCTTCGGGATGATATGGCCTGATGGCCGGGATCTCAGCCTTGCAATATTCGCTGACGAAATTGACGTTGCGCTCGATCTGGGCCAGCATCTCCTTGCGCCACTCGGCTCCATGGGTGAAGGCCGCTATCGTGGCTATAGGAGAGAATATGTTGGGATCGGCGAATTCATTGGCGTCCATCCACTCAAACAGAGCCTTGCGGAGCTTTTCGGAGGGCACTATGGCATATGAGCTGACCACTCCGGCCATGTTGAAAGTCTTGCTCGGAGAGCCGAAGGTCACCGAGCATTCGGCGGCTTCCGGGCTTACGGACGCGAACGGGATGTGACGCTGTCCCCACAGAGCCATATCCGAATGGATCTCGTCGGAAATCACGATTATGCCGCGTTCATGACAGAATTTGGCCAGACGACGCAGAGTGTCGGCATCCCAGAGCACACCGCCAGGATTGTGGGGGTTGCACAGAATCAGCAGACGGCACTTCTCGTCGGCCACCTCGGCAAGATGGTCGAAATCCATTTCATACTTGCCTTCAGCATTGATTTTAAGCGGATTGAACACGACCTGACGGCGATTCCCTTCTGGCACCATGCGAAACGGATGATAGACCGGAGGCTGGATGATAACCTTCTCGTCCTCCTTTACAAAACGGTTGAGAACAAAGCCTATGCCCTTGACAATGCCAGGCACAAAGCGAAACCATTCCGTTTCGGTCTTCCATCCGTGAAGACCTTCTATCCAGCGGCTGACAGTGGGCCAAAGCTCGACCGGAGGATCTGTATACCCAAGCACAGGGTGATCAAGACGTCGACGCAACGCGTCAATGATAAAGTCTGGCGTCGGAAAGTCCATGTCGGCGATCCAGAGCGAGATCAGATCGGCATCTTCACTTTCCGCACCGGTCATGGCCGGTATGCGACAGTACTTTATAGCGCCGGTGTAATGACGGTCCACCGGCGTCACAAAATCGAAATGTGAGTTTTGTGTCATGGTTAAAAATTAAAGTCAGTGTGCAAATGTAGTCATTTATTTGCATATTACGCTCAAAAAATCTTATTTTTGCATATGAAAAAGAATCTGACACTCGCTGTAACCGGCATCACAACCTCAGGACGTGATGCTGTAAAGCTATTGGTGACTCGACATTTCGGGCCAAATGTTGACTATCTCCATGAGCCGGACGGCTCGCCGGTGCTTTCCGGAACTACGGAGCGCATATCGGCCAGCCATTCCCGTCACTGGGCCGCACTGGCCATACACCCCACCATGCGTCCTGGCGTGGACATTGAAGAAAATCGCCCCGGGCAGCTCGAACGGGTGGCCCAGAAGTTCTTGTCAGAGCGCGAAATGCCGATATGGGCCGACCGGCTGCTGGAAGCCTGGACCTGCAAAGAAGCAGTCTACAAGGCCGCCGGATGCCAAGGACTGGCACTGACCGACATTGACCTGACGACAGACGGAGTAGCTTCAGTGCCCGACGGACGCCGGTTCAGCCTGACGACGACACGCACCAATGACTATGCTCTGACCGCAGCGCTGCCAATAACCGACGATCAGAAATGAACTCGACAACAGAAACAATCGCACAGCTGAGCCGGCTGATCGAACAGAATCCCGATGACCCGCAGGCATATTATCGTCGCGGAAGCCTGTATTGGAAACTCGGACAACGAGCCGCCGCCATAACCGACTTCAACACATCGGCCCGCATCGATCCGGACGGACCGGGGGCGGTGGCCGCCGAACATGCCATGGCCATAATGTCTTTCTTCAATCCCGACCAGTTTAATCCCTGACTCCCTCCGTCTGCCCAAAGTCACACGAATAAATAATACCAGCGGCCACCACCCGAAACAGAGGCAGTGGCCGCACATCTAACATACATTACACCGTATCAGTCAGTCAACATGAAAGAAGTCGACATCGACCGATCCGCCGGTCTTCTTGGTCGAGAAATTATATATGGCGAACTCGCTTGACGGATCGGTGGCAAAAGCGGAATCACCGACCGGAGTCCATTGTTCGCCATCGGAGCTGAACGACAGCGATGCGAGATGATCATCGCCGACTTCAGTACGCAGATAGACAGTGTGACCCGGCATTGGAATGACAAGTTTGTCGGCATCATTCTCCTCAAGCACCACAAATTTGCGTATGCCACGCACCTTCACACTGAGAAGCGCGTTGCTCTGACCCGTGACAATGCCGAATCCGGCCGCGTCACCCTCTTTCATCTTGGCTGTCGTGATCTTGACAACAGCAGTACATGCCTTATCGCCGACCGGCTGCACAAGAGTGCCATGGGCCGATCCGAAATTCTCGGAAACCGCAGTTGTCTTCAGACGCAACTTGCCTGGAGCGGCCGTCAGACTCATTCCGTCTGACTCTGCCGGCGCGTTTTTCCACTGCCAGTGACTGCCGAGAGTATTCGAGTCAAAATCATCACTTGTGGCCGGAGCGGCCGCAAACGCCATTGAAGCCGACATAAAAACGGCCGATGTAAGTGCTACTAAATTCTTCATTGTATATCTGTATTTTTGTTTTGTTTATCTAATATCCGGATGCAAAGTTAACGCCAGAGACCGGAAGCATGCAACCGACAATGAAACAAATGATTATATCTGTGTTACATGGTCCGGACGTTTCGTTACAAATCTCTTTCTATATGTTACATGACTGCTGATTATCAGGCATATAGCCACTTAACGTCATCTCACTACGACAACATCCTCCATCCGGCACACAAACAGATTGCACAGCCCGACACAATGTTGATTATTTATGACCTCCACTATTTTTTATCTCCACATTCTTGACTCGGAGGAGAAAATTCACTAAATTTGCACAATAGTATTTAGTCGCATCAGCGGCAACGACAGAGCAATTTCAATATAAAATCATTATAATCAATCAATTAACCAAGATTTATGAAAAGAGTCTATACATTCGGCGACGGAAAAGCCGAAGGAAAAGCCTCCGACAGAAACCTGCTCGGCGGCAAAGGCGCTAATCTGGCTGAAATGAACCTTCTGGGTATGCCAGTGCCTCCCGGCTTCACCATCACCACCGACGTCTGCACAGAATACACACAGTATGGCCGCGACGAGGTTGTCAGCCGCATCAAAGCCGAAGTGGAAGCCGCCATGGCCCACGTTGAGACACTGACCGGCAAGAAATTCAACAACCCCGAAAATCCCCTGCTCGTATCCGTGCGCTCAGGAGCCCGCGCTTCAATGCCCGGCATGATGGACACCGTGCTCAACCTCGGCATGAACGACGCCACGGTGGCATCTCTGGCTGAAAAAAGCGGCAACCCCCGTTTTGCATGGGACAGCTACCGCCGCTTCGTGCAGATGTATGGCGACGTGGTGCTCGGCATGAAGCCGAAATCCAAGACCGACATCGACCCGTTTGAAGCCATCATGGACAAGGTCAAAGAGGAAAAAGGCGTCAAGCTCGACACCGAACTGACCGTCGAAGATCTTCAGGCCCTGGTAGGACTCTTCAAAGGAGCTGTCAAGGATTTTACCGGCAAAGACTTCCCCGACAACGCATGGGATCAGCTCTGGGGCGGCATCTGCGCCGTATTTGACAGCTGGATGAACGAACGCGCCATCCTCTATCGCCGCATGAACCAGATCCCCGAAGAATGGGGCACCGCTGTCAACGTGCAGGCAATGGTCTATGGCAACATGGGCAGCAACTCTGCCACCGGCGTGGCATTCAGCCGCGACGCCGCCACTGGCGAAAACATCTTCAACGGCGAATATCTGATCAACGCCCAGGGCGAAGACGTCGTTGCCGGCATCCGCACCCCGCAGCAGATCACCGTCGAAGGATCACGCCGCTGGGCCGCTCTTCAGGGCATCTCTGAAGAAGAACGCGCAGCCAAATATCCTTCGCTCGAAGAATCAATGCCCACCTGCGCCGCCGAACTGATCGCCATCGCCCACCGCCTGGAAGACCATTACAAAGACATGCAGGACATGGAGTTCACCATCCAGGACGGCAAACTCTGGATGCTCCAGACCCGCAACGGCAAGCGCACCGGCGCAGCAATGGTGAAAATCGCCATGGATCTGCTCCGCGCAGGCGAAATCGACGAAAAGACCTGCCTGATGCGCATGGAGCCTCAGAAACTTGACGAACTGCTCCACCCCGTATTTGACAAAGCAGCACTCAAGCGCGCCAAAGTAGCGGCCAAAGGCCTGCCCGCATCGCCAGGCGCAGCCTCCGGACAGATCGTGTTCTTCGCCGACGACGCCGAAAACTGGGCCGAACGCAAAAAGAAAGTAGTGCTCGTGCGCATCGAAACATCGCCTGAAGACCTGCGCGGCATGGCCGTGGCACAAGGCATTCTCACAATGCGCGGCGGCATGACCAGCCACGCTGCCGTTGTGGCCCGCGGCATGGGCAAATGCTGCGTATCCGGCGCCGGTGAAATCGTTGTCGACTACGAAGCACGCACCGTCACAATGAGCGGAAAGACCTACAACGAGGGCGACTGGATCTCGCTCAACGGATCGACCGGCGACGTATATGACGGCCAGGTGCCCACCACCGAACCCGAACTCGACGGCGACTTCGGCGCAATCATGAACCTCGCCGAAAAATTCACCAAAACACTCGTCCGCACAAACGCCGACTCTCCCCGTGACGCCAAACAGGCTCGCGCATTCGGCGCCCAGGGCATCGGCCTCTGCCGCACAGAGCACATGTTCTTTGAAGGCAACCGCATCGACGCTGTCCGCGAAATGATCCTCGCGTCCGACGTCGAAGGCCGCCGCGTCGCCCTGGCCAAACTGCTCCCCATGCAGCGCGGCGACTTCGAAGGAATCTTTGAAGCCATGGACGGATACGGTGTGACCATCCGTCTGCTCGATCCCCCGTTGCACGAATTCGTACCCCACCAGACCGCAACCCAGAAGGAACTGGCCGAAAAACTCGGTCTCACCCTCGAAGAAGTGAAAGCCAAGGTAGACTCACTCGAAGAGTTCAACCCCATGCTCGGACACCGCGGCTGCCGCCTCGGCATCACCTATCCCGAAATCACCGAGATGCAGACCCGCGCCATCATCGAAGCCGCCCTCGCCGTAAAGGCACGCGGCATCGACGTGCACCCCGAAATCATGATCCCGCTGGTAGGTTCGCTTAAAGAAATCCAGAACCAGGCTGCCGTCATCCACGCCACTGCCGACAAAGTATTTGCCGAACAGGGCCGTTCACTCCCCTACCTGGTCGGCACAATGATCGAAGTGCCCCGCGCCGCGCTGGTGGCTGACCAGATCGCCGAAGTGGCCGAATTCTTCTCATTCGGCACCAACGACCTCACCCAGATGACATTCGGCTTCAGCCGCGACGACGCGCCCAAGTTCCTCAAATACTACAAGGAACACGGCATCATCAAGGTTGATCCGTTTGAAGTCCTCGACCAGGAAGGCGTAGGCCAGCTTGTGGAAATGGGCGTCAAGAAAGGCCGCGCAACCCGCACCGACCTCAAAGTCGGCATCTGCGGCGAACACGGCGGCGAACCTTCGTCAGTCAAGTTCTGCGCCAAACTCGGCATGAACTATGTCAGCTGCTCGCCCTTCCGCGTGCCCATCGCCCGAGTGGCTGCGGCGCAGGCTGCTATCGAAGAGTAATCCCCTGAATAATCAGCAATTAACAAAGGCTGCAATGCATGTCCCAATCGGCAGCATTGCAGCCTTTTCTAACTTCTTTAAGAACTTACATCCTTAAGGTGTTTAAAGTCCTTAAAGACTCTAAAGACTTTATAATCCTTATGAAATTTAGGCTATGAGCGATTTAATCCCCAACAGAGGCAATTACAAGAAACTTTTGAGTTATCAAAAAGCCGATGTTATTTATCAAATCACTTACTATTTCGCTGAACACTATATTCCTTATGGCGACAGGACTAAGGACCAGATGATTCAGGCGGCTCGTAGCGGGAAGCAAAATATCATCGAAGGATGTGCAGCTTCTTCCACGTCTGCCAAGACTGAAATTAAGCTTGTCAATGTGGCTAAAGCAAGCCTGAAGGAATTGCTCGAGGACTATGAGGATTATCTAAAGACTCATAATAAACCTCAATGGCTCAAAGGATGTTTGGAATTTGAGGCAATGCGAAAACTTGGCAGAGAGCACAATGACGCCGAATTTTTCATGAACTTAATAGTAAGACGCCCACCCGAAACGATAGCCAACATGGCTATTATTCTAATCAATCAGGCCGACTACTTGCTCTTTAGACAACTTGAGAAATTATCAGAAGGATTTATTAATAATGGTGGGTTCTCAGAAAGAATGTCAACACTTCGTCGCAACAATCGCGGCTACTAAATAACTATTTTCTCCTGATTATGACACAGAACGAGATAGACCGCTTGAGCATTGAGAAGGCCAAGGCGCTTTTCGCCTCTGGCAAAGTGTATGAGATTGAGGTCGGCACTACTGCCGGACTTCAAGCTATTCATCGCGCGCTGTTTGATGGACTTTATCCATTTGCAGGTGAAATACGCAAATTAAATATATCAAAAGGCGGTTTTCGTTTTGCCAACTCTCTCTACCTTATACCGGCACTTGAAGCAATTGAAAAGATGCCGGAAACGACGTTTGAGGAAATCATTGCCAAGTACGTTGAGATGAACATAGCCCACCCATTTATGGAGGGAAACGGACGAGCTACCCGGATATGGCTCGACATGATGCTTCGCCGTGCGCTCGACAAAGTCGTTGACTGGCGTCAGATCACTCGCGAAGCCTATATGCAGGCCATGGAACGCTCCCCTATCAACGATCTTGAACTCCGCTTTCTCCTCCAAAACGCCCTCACCGCGGGAACCGACGACCGCGACATAATTTTCCACGGCCTCGACCAATCCTACTACTACGAAGGCTACGAACCCGAATAAACGGGCAATCAAAGCGAGTATTCACTTTGTTGACAAACGATTCCCAACGGACCGATCTGATAATTGAAAAACAAAGAAATAAGTGGCGATGGCCCTGATCAGAGGCCGAGCGCGGAGGCGGTGCCTCAACGCCCTCTATGAGAGAGCGAATTTTTCATCCGAATCTCAATACAGCTAAGTAGATATTTGATATTCTTCTCAGAAATATTAAATTGGCAAACCTTTGAACGTGGTACTCTCTTGATTTTGTAGCCAGCCAAAAACATACCGAGGATAAGCTCTCCATAAGATATGCCACTAACTCTGCCCCAGGTTTCCAAATTGACAACTTGTTCAATTAGGCCGCAAAGGACTAACGAGTTAAACTCTTTGTTATATTCCAGAACCTCCGGCTTTGGTTTCATAAATGTGCCGTAAAAACACCATCCGGCAGCATCCCTAACGAGAAACACTCGCTCAAAATCAAACTCGGAAGCATCCGGAACATTCTTTGAGCCGACAAATCCCATTGGAGTAAGGCCAAGCATTGCACTTTGTTTAAGCGCATCTTCAATCGCTGATGACGCTTCTTCTTTCTCTCTGTACCAATCGTAGAATAACGAATCTTTGTCTTGTGGCAATTCTTTTATACCCATAGTCTTATTTGTAGTAGATGTTGATGGTGATCACCCCTGCAAGTATATGTTTTTTGAAGATGACTTTTCCATAGGTCATCTGTTCGAGAATATCTATGAAATTTGATATGCCTCCCGTCCAGAAGGTATCCCAAATTTGGTCTATCTGATTTTTGATTTGTCCTGTAATCATAGCATTGCAGAATTAAGGATTAGTAGCCGGGGTTCTGAGTCCAGCCGGGAGAGAGTGCGATTTGGTCTGATGGAATAGGCCAAAGATGCTGATAAGAAGCGTAGCCTCCGAGGTTGTTGCGCTTTTGGAAAGCGAAGTATCGGGGAATGAAAAGCTGCTTGCGCAGAGTTTCAATGTCAGCGATGCCATTGCCGCTGACCGAGATATTCTTCGCTTTGGCTACCTGATTGATAAGAGAGGTAGCCTTTTCAGCATTGCCGGTGGCGATGTCGCACTCAGCCAAAAGCAGGAGAACGTCGGCATACGAATAATAGCTCATGGTATGACCCGGCATCACTTCATCGGGCACTTTCACGAAAAGAATAGTGCCGCTGTTGGCTTCATACTCGTTGCCCGACGAAAGCGAGTAACGGCGGCTATCGACAATTTCCTGAAGATATGGCATAGCGTGAGACGGGTCGTTGAGAGCCATATACACGTTGGCTTTTGCCAAACGCCATACGTCCTTGGGCATATCGAAAGCATCGTCAGCAGTGAAGTTAGCATTCAGCTTACCCTCAGAGAAACAAGATGAAATTTCATCAAATTTGGTTTCGAGATAACGAAGCGTAGTGGAGGCAGACTGTTGAGCAGGTAAGGTATATTCATCCTGTGAAAGTTCAACGATACCGATGTTACCCCATTTGTCAACCATCTCAGTATATATCAATACATTCAGAAGTGTGAAGAATGGAATGGCATCGGAATACCCTGCATTTGTCAGGGATTTTATGACTTGCTTATTCATCGATAATGCGCCATAAGCAGCATTAAATGCTTGCCTGTCGTAATTGTCATATACAGCCATAGGGCACTGAACATCGTAAAACTTATACATTCCGGTATATCCACGTTCAACGTAATACATCCATGAGAGCGATGAAACCAATTTTGCAAAAGAGGCTGATACAATCGCTTTACCTTGTTCGCCAAGTTCGGGTTTGGAGTCGGAAGGGGTGCGTGGCTTAGCTTCAAGGGAAACGGGTATAGAGACGCGCACGTCTCCCATTTGGTCATATAAAACTACGGTTGCCGTTTGTTTTGTATGACGTTCTGACTTGGGAACGGAAATAGTAAGAGTTCCGTTTTCGTAAGTAGAAGTTACAGATATGGCAGCCCCTTCGGGATCATTGTCTTTATAGAATCCTTGCGTAAATGAATCTTCGACGTAGGAATCGCCGGGGGTAATGTCCAAATATCCGTCATGGTCTTTGGGGTTCTCCAAGGAGAGAACTACATTGGAAGTAACTGTAATTTCAGCGGTTCCACCGTTGCAGTCAAATTCTACGCTTTCGCGAGAAAGTGATATCTGGGGATTGTCGTTAATCTCATTCCCGGCTATACCGTCGCCATTCCAATCATAGAAATAGCGGAGGTCAGGAACTTCGACAGCCTGACCTAATTCCAAATACCTCGCTTTGATGTTAGAAGTTAAGAAATCGAGATTGTTGCGGAAGTATGCTCTGTCGATTGCTATGGACTTAGTGTTTTCGTCAGAAAAAGAGCCATCGTCTGCAAGGTCTTGCGAGAGCGTTGACAGGTACTGTGTGATTTCTGCGTCCGAGCGTTTGTTGAGGATAAGAGAAGAAATAGCAATAAGAACACCTGAGCCATCCGTACCGGCCGAGATAGACATGGATTCAGCGGGCGTTGATTCGTAAGCCTGCAAGCCAAACTGAGTGAGCAGTTCGTTTTGGGCTTGCTTGTCAGCCTCGGCAAAGGTTTTGCTCCCTTGCATAAGGTTCTGAACACGCGCTGACTTGAGGTGCGTGAGGATATTGACATTGACGGTGGTTCTGTCCGAAAGGTCAGCGAGAGCGATAAGATGAAGCTGACCGGTGGAGAGGTCGCCGCTAACCTCGTTGAAATAGTAGCCATCGGTTACGATGCGGACAAATTGCGATGCAAGTTCTATCTGTCCGAGGTCAAAAGATCCGGCGTCGTCGCGAATCTCTCCGTTGAACACGGTGCCGATGGCAGTCATCTTCTCATTGAGCGGTTGAACGCTGATAGACGAACCTCGGACAAACGGGCCTTTTTCGACCTTGCCCGAAAGTTGATATTTGCCCGATTGAGGCTTTTCACCACCTCCGGGTTCATCTTCTTTGTCGGAGCAGCCAGTCAATGCGACAGCAGCAAGGACAGGACAGAGTATATGTTTTAAGTTCATCTCTGTAATAGCAGAAACTCCCGCGAATAGCTCTGACATGCGACCAAACCTTGCGACTATTCGGGGAGTTCCCGTATATGTTGTGATAATGAGTTATCTTATGCGGTCATTGTCAGAAGTTAAAGATATGCAAAGTTAACGCTTTTTTCACAAATTTCTGTTATCAAGAGCAGTATTTCAACGAAGTTGAAGCCGTGAACAACTAAACATTGATGGGTGCAAAATTCGAGCACTCCAATGTGAAATTGTTTTTTCAAAGTGAGGATTTACTGCATCGATTATCTTAGCCTCGCGGTCGGCTCTGGTCGTGTACTGACTTTCGTACATGATACCAAGCTCAGAAGCCTGTGTGCAAACTCTCTTTAGCCGAGTTATGGAGAACTGAACTATTGCCCCAACAGCCTTTTCTCAATTAATCACTCTTTAAAGACTTTGATGTCATTAATATCCTTAAATCACCTGCAATCATGAACGAGCTTATTCCTCGCCGAAGCAACTTGAAAAGTTATCTCATGATTTTCTTAATAATGGCGGATTTTCAGAGATGATGTCAAAAACGCATCGCGATAAGCGTGGCGATGTCCCTGATCAGAGGCCAAGCGCGGAGCGTATGGCAGAGCGAAGGCGCGCGGCGTGCGATCCGTCGGCCTTCAGCAGATTGAGTATGGCCGTGATATAACTCTGCTTGTCGCCGCAGCCGGTCAGTGACGACACGTTGCTCTGCGGAAGCATCGACTTCTGATTATAAACCCTGAGCACCGACGCATAGTCGTCGGCATCGAGATATCCGTGAAACTCGCGGCAAAAATTTTCATAGGTGGCACGCGGATTTATAAAGTCCACCAGATCGGCAAGATGATCTTCCAGCCTGCTAATGTTGGCAAACCGTCCGTCGATGCGATGCTCGACAGTGTGCTTGACAACGTGGCGGGTATGAAGCAGCGCCTGCTGACGCAGGTCGGCCTTGAACATGGCCATAACAGCCGCCTTGGTTTTGGCGAAAGCGCGCTCTTCGTCACGGCGGTTGGCGGCGGCCACAGTCTTGACCACCTCCTCGAGCATAAGCAGATTTTCAATCTCAGCCACCTCCGGCACCATCACGCGTTTGCGCCTGAGATATTCGACCTCCTGGGCCGAGCGGCGGTCACGGTCGACGATGCCGCAACTGTCAAGATGATGAAACGCGCCAAGCGAATTAAACACCCTGACCGACTCGATCACGCGATCGCACGACCCGAGCGCCTTGACCGTATATTCCGGAAAAATAAGCGGATAAAGCTTTGCGTCGATCGAACGAGTGTCGTCACCTTCAATAAACATTACCGGACGCCGCGATCCGAGAATGGTCATATACAGTTCTTCGCTCAACTGTGTGTCGGGCGGCAACAGATCATAGTCATAGGCCGAGCCGTCGGGCGAACAGCCTCTCACCCAGACTGTAGTGGCAGCCGAGCGAGTGGAAGCGAAATCAAGATCATGGGTGGCGTAGATGAACCGGCAGTCCGGACGAAGCGCCTCCACCCGGTCCCAGACAAGACGCATGGTCGACGGATGGAGGAACATTCCGGGAGAATCAACGGGAATTATGGCTTCGGCAGGAGCATGAAGAACAGCGCCGAGATAATAGAGCACAAGCTTCTCGCCGGCCGAGAGCTTCATGCGGGGACGTGAAGCACCCGAACGGTCTGTGAAAAGTAGCTCTCCGCCACTGCGCAACACTCCATTATCTGGAAATATCTCCTGCCACATAGCCAGCACCCGGTCGATCATGGTTTCAGGCATGTCGCCCTTACCGCCGCATTCAACCTTGAATTTGAGCAGATTGACCACTTCTTCCGAGATCATCAGGGCCACAAGTCGTTCAAACTGGGTGGCCGGCGCGGTCCATCCGCCTCCATGGAGCAGCGGAGACTCGGCCATGGCGAGGGCAAACTGTCCGTCGAGCGATGCAGGAGAGGCATCACGGTCAAACGCGCCGAACAGAGCCTTCAGCGGCGACAGCGGAAAAACTTTGGACTGATCGGCGTCGGCGAGCAGCCTGTCAACAAACCGGGACTTGCCGGAACCGTTGGCACCTATCACAAGGAGCTGACCGGCAGAACCGGGCAGAACCGGGGCGGGTTTACCGTCCAGACGAGGAGGCAGGAGCATATTTTTTATTACTTTTACAAAATGTTATCAGCGGCCGGAGAGCCGGGCCACGTATTTGCCGATGATGTCAAATTCAAGATTGACGACCGATCCTTCTTCTATGCAATGGAAGTTGGTATGTTCGAGCGTATAGGGGATAATGGCCACGCGAAACGACCGGTCGGTCGAATCACACACGGTCAGGCTCACGCCATTGACCGTCACCGAGCCTTTCTCGACCGTGAAATAGCCCTTGGCAGCCAATTGCGGATCCACATCATATTCAAAGCTGAAATAGATGCTGCCGTCCATCACCTCGCGGGCGGTGCATCGGGCGGTGCAGTCAACGTGGCCCTGCACGATGTGGCCGTCAAGACGACCGTTCATCAGCATCGATCGCTCCAGATTCACTTCGTCGCCGGCT
Organism: uncultured Porphyromonadaceae bacterium; assembly: GCA_947177135.1. Lineage (GTDB taxonomy): Bacteria > Bacteroidota > Bacteroidia > Bacteroidales > Muribaculaceae > UBA3263. Next base: position 16,125 of record CAMWTI010000001.1, read on the forward strand.
TTGAGCAGGCCGAGATTGGAGCGACTCAGAGTCTCCTCCACCGCAGTCACCCGGTAGACCGACTGCGCCTTGTCTATATCCACTACAGTCAGACACACGCCATTGTGGGCCACTGACTGATCAATTTTCAATTCGGGAGCCATAGCGGCTTGCATGATCAGGTCGACGTTTCCGCCATTACGCTCCACGGCCACCACGCGGGCGGCCTCTTCTACTATTCCGGAAAACATCAGCACACAGCAGTCAGAAATCTTACACCTTCATTTCCAGGAAGAACCGTCGCGCGGCCATGATCGGCGCTGAGCAACAGCGTTGTGCCGGCAGGAGCATCGACACCGTCGACTGTGGCTCCGCCTTCCAGAACCATCACCACCGTGAACGACCCTTCGGTCGGCTCGACAGCCACAGGTTCCGTGGCGTGACAGTGGCGGGTAGTGAAATACGGACAGCTCACGATCGGCGTCACGGCATCGGCCGGATCATAAGCAGTGCGGTAGTCTGGCAGAATCGTGTCGAAGTCAATCGCCTCGCGGGCCTCGGCTATGTGAAGCTGACGCGGACGTCCGAAGTCATAGATGCGATAAGTGATGTCGCTCGTCTGCTGAATCTCGGCTATGAAGCAGCCGGCGCCGATGCTGTGCACTCTGCCGGCGGGAAGGAAAAACACGTCACCCGGCTTCACACGATAGAGCGCAAGCATATCTTCCAGGCCCGCAGTACCTTCCACTTCCAGATATTTCTCTTTCGTGGATCCTTCGACCAGACCGGCGCGCAGAGTGGCGTCATCGGCAGCAGAGATCACATACCACATCTCGGTCTTGCCCATCGATCCGGGACCATGCAGACGCTCTGCGGTCTCGTCGTCAGGATGCACCTGCACCGACAAGTCGGCACGGGCGTCGATAAACTTAATCAACAGCGGAAACACTCCGCCGAACTGTTCGGCCACACGCTTGCCCAGCAAAGCCTCGCCATGGCGCTCTATCAGCTGCGGCAGAGTCAGTCCGGCCTCAGGGCCTTCGGCCACAACGGATTCCATGCCTTTGACGGCACTGATCTCCCAACTTTCGCCCATCGGCTCCCCGGCGGCGGGCAGGTGCTTGAATTCGGTGAGTTTGCTGCCGCCCCACACCGTGGGCTTGAGCAGCGGTTCAAACTTATAAATCATAATGTTGAATCTTGCTTGTTTTTTCCAATGCCACAAATTTACACATTTTTTCGGAATCAGCGCCAACCAGACCCGCTCCATGAAGCGGCACGGCATATTAATGTACGTTAAATTTAACACCACCCAATCCGTTTTTTACTGCAATAACGAAAAAATGAGTAATTTTGCATTTCATCATAATCAAACGACTTTTATGCTATGCAGCTGATTCCAACCCACCACCATCTGGCGGAACTTCCGCAGATCTTCAGAGCGATGCTCCGTGCGGTCGGCTCCGTGGCCGAACCGGGCGACATCAAGACAATGCGCTCGCTCATCGGGCGTGGCGTTGAGGCGGGAATCTATTCTCAGGGACCATTCGGACTGGACGGACTGAAACACAGACTCTACACAGCTCTGCTAATGGCCGACGCAGTCAGTCCGGACCGCAGCATGACGCTGGCCCTGCTGATCGATCCGCTGTGCAGCGGAGGTGTGCTGACGCGCCGGCAGGTTGCCGAACAGTTCGGCGCCGACGTCGATAAACTGGTCGGCGGAATGTCTAACGTGGCCGGACTCTACGCCAAGACTCCAGCCGTTGATTCAGACAATTTCCGAAATCTGCTGCTCAGCTTCGCGGCCGACATCCGCGTCATAATCATGATGATAGTGGAACGTCTCGAACTGATGAGGGCCATCAACCACCACAGCGACGAGGACGCGGTCAGGCGCGTGGCCGCCGAAGTGCGCTACCTCTATGCGCCGCTGGCCCACCGGCTCGGACTATATGCCATCAAAAGCGAACTTGAAGATCTGGCGCTGAAATATACCAACCGCGAGATTTTCACCCGCATCGCCCACGACCTGAATCAGCGCAAAGCGGCACGAGAGGCATATATCGCCGACTTCATCGGCCCGGTCAAGCAGAAGCTCGAGACAGCCGGACTGAAATTCGACATCAAAGGCCGAACAAAATCGATATCGTCCATCTGGAACAAAATCCAGAAACAGCATAACGACCTCGACCATATCTATGACCTTTTCGCCATCCGCGTGATAATCGACACCCCGGCCGAACGCGAAAAGGCCGACTGCTGGCTGGCATACTCCATAATCACGGACATGTACAAGCCTAATCCCGCAAGGATGAAGGACTGGATCTCCATTCCGAAAAGCAACGGATACGAAAGCCTGCACACAACCGTCAACGGACCGCAGGGACGCTGGGTAGAAGTGCAGATACGCACCCGGCGCATGGACCTTGTGGCCGAAAAGGGTCTGGCGGCACACTGGCGCTACAAAGGCCTGAAAGGCGAAAACTCGCTCGACGCATGGATGAACAACGTGCGCGACATTCTGGAAACAGCAGATTCCGGACCGATGGAGCTGATGAAAAACATGAGCATGGACATCTACAGCGACGAAGTGTTCGTGTTCACTCCGAAAGGCGACCTGCATCGCCTGCCCAAAGGCGCCACAGTGCTCGACTTCGCCTTTGCGGTCCACACCAAAGTGGGATGCAGTTGCATCGGCGGACGCGTCAACGGCAAAAACCGCAAACTCAACCATCGGCTCAACAGCGGCGACACGGTCGAGATCAACACCTCGGCCAACCAGACTCCTAACCAGGACTGGCTCAAATGGACCGTCACGTCAAAGGCAAAAACAAAGATCCGGCAAGTCCTCAACGAAGCCAGAAACCGGCAGGCAACGCTGGGCAAGGAGATGTTGCTGCGACGACTCAAGAACCGCAAGATCGAATTTGACGAACCGACACTGATGCGGCTCATCAAGAAACTCGGCTTCAAGACCGTGACAGACTTCTTTGCCGAACTCGCGGCCGAAAGCCTCGACCCCGGACGCGTGGTCGAACAATATGCCACAGCTCTCCGCCATGAGGAAACCGCCGAGACGCGCTCGGCCGGAGAATTCGTGCTCCAGTCAACCGACTCCGACGAATCGGCCGGCGGCGGAGCACCCGACGTGCTGATTATCGGCGCCTCCCAGATCAAAGGCATGAACTACAAACTGGCACGCTGCTGCTCGCCGATCTACGGCGACAAGGTGTTCGGCTTCATATCGTCAGACGGAGTCGTGAAAATACACCGCGACGACTGCCCCAACGCCGCCCATATCCGCGAACGCTACCCCTACCGCATCATCAACACCCGCTGGAGCGGGAAAGCCGGCGAACAGTTCGGCGCCACGATCTCGGTGACGGGAACCGATGACCTCGGAATAGTCACCAACATCTCCTCGATAATCAACAAGGAGCGCGACATTTCGCTGCGTAACATCGCCATTGACTCGCACGACGGTTCCTTCCGCGGCACACTCACCGTGGGAGTCAGTTCCACATCGGCGCTCGACTCTCTTATCCACAAAATCAAAACAATCAAAGGCGTTAAATATGTGCAACGCAATAAGTAAGATCACCATGCTGGCCGTAATCGCCGCGGCCCTTTCATCATGCGGACCAGACAAAGAAACCGAAGCCGCAGACCGCCTTGTGGCCCAGGCCAAAGGCGCCATTGACCGCTCCGATTTCGACTCGGCATTCATATATCTCGACTCTCTCAGTTCAGGATATCCCCGACAGATCGAGGCCGGACGCCGCGGACTGGCCCTGCGCCCAGCGGCAATCGCCGGAAAGACACAACAGGAAATCATGGAACTGCAGATGCTCATGCAGGACGCCTCCGCACGCATCGATTCGCTCAGGCCCCGCTTCAAGGCCGTGCCGCCGGGCGACGACCTGCTGGAAGGATACTACATCAGCGTCGACGCGCCCGACGACTTCCGCTCGCGCAACACGGTGATCGCCCGCGTCACCCCCCGCGGCGAATTCGTGATAGTGTCGTCGCTGGCCGGACGCACCACCCGCCATACCCACATCATCCTCAACTCAGGCCAGGAGTCAGCCAAAACCGGATCAGTGGCCTTCGACGCCTCCCTTCCGCTCAGCCGAGAAAGCGTGAGATTCGCCACCGGCTCGGCCGACGAAGTGGGCCGCTTCGCCGAATCGATCGACGACGGACGCCCGGCAACCGTCATCTTCGCAGGCGGCAAATCCGAAGCCAAAGACAAGCTGTCGGCCAAAGAAGTGCACGCCATCGCCGACTCGTGGCGCCTGTCGCAGGCCATGAGCAGCCTCGCTCCGATGGCCTCACGCCTCGAACAGCTCAAAGCCAAGCTGCAACTGGCGCGCGACCAGGACGTCAACATCAATAAGAACTGAAACATCACATCAAAACAATCATCCTTCATAACAACACAATGAACATAGCAATCGTCGGCGCCTCAGGAGCCGTCGGCCAGGAACTTCTCCGCGTGCTGGCCGAACAGGAGTTTCCCATCGAACGTCTTGAACTTTTCGGCTCGAAACGCAGCGCCGGTCGCACATACGCGTTCCGCGGCAAAGAATATGTTGTCAAAGAGCTTGTGCATGATCCCGAACTTTTCCGCGGCATCGACATCGCCTTCACGTCAGCAGGCGCAGGAACCAGCAAGGAATTCGCGGCCGACATCACCGCCTTCGGAACGCTGCTGATCGACAATTCGAGCGCCTTCCGCATGGACTCTGACGTGCCTCTGGTAGTGCCTGAAGTGAATCCCGACGATGCGTTCAACGCGCCGCGCCGCATCATCGCCAACCCCAACTGCACCACCATCCAGATGGTCGTGGCCCTCAATCCGATCCACAGACTATCACCGATCAGCCGCGTGCATGTTGCCACCTATCAGGCGGCAAGCGGAGCCGGAGCCTCGGCCATGGACGAGCTTGTCAGCCAGTACACCAGCCTTGTCAAAGGCGAGGAGCCGACGGTCGATAAATTCGCCTACCAGCTGGCCTACAACGTGATACCCCACATCGACGTTTTCCAGGACAACGGCTACACGAAAGAAGAGATGAAAATGTATTTCGAGACCAAAAAGATCATGCACGCACCGGCGCTGGACGTGTCGGCCACCTGCGTGCGCGTGCCGGTGATGCGCGCCCACTCCGAAGCAGTGTGGGTCGAGACCGAACGCGAGCTGTCGCTTGACGAAGTGCGCGCCGCCTTCGCCTCCGCTCCCGGTCTTGTGGTCATCGACAACCCTGCAAGCAAAGAATATCCGATGCCGCTCTTCACCGCCGGAAAAGACCCTGTGTTCGTGGGCCGTCTGCGACGCGACATCACCAATCCCCGCGGCATGTCGTTCTGGATCGTCGGCGACCAGATCAAGAAAGGCGCGGCACTCAACGCAGTGCAGATTGCCCAGCTCTTTCTGAAAAAATAACCTCCTGCGCACTAAACTCCTGATGCCGATGCCTTCACGCTCCTCGTCACGACTGTCTCAGCAACAACGACTCGCCCAGCGCCCGCTCCCGCAGCAAGTGCGGCTGGCGCGCATGCTCGAGCTGACCGACCGGGAAATGGAAGAGGAGGTGAAGCATCAGCTCGAGGAGAATCCCGCACTCGAGCAATCAGAAGCGAATCCTGCGCCGGAACTCGACGGCAACGCTCAGCCAGCGGCATCTGATCCCGGCGAGCGCCGATATCTCAACATACGCCCACAGGCTCCCGACGGCCCGGATCCGGGCTCTCTGGCGGTGGCGCGCGCGGCGACTCTGTCGGAATTCCTGTCGGAGCAACTGCATGAACAGAATCTGCCGGAAAAGGCGCTCAGGCTCGCCGAATACATGACAGGCAGCATCGACTCCAACGGCTGGTTCACCCGGACAATACCGCAACTTGAAGCCGACGCGGCAGCCAACTTCGAGCCGACGTTTGATTTCTCGACCGACGACGTGCGCCGCGCCTGGAGTGCCATACGAGCCCTGGAACCGCCCGGCATCGGCGCGATGGACCTGCGCGATTGTCTGCTGCTCCAGCTTGACCGCTTGCCCGACCGGACTCCCTATGTGAAGGAGGCGCGCGAAGTGGTGCGCCACTACTTCGACATTTTCTCCCACCGCAACTTCACACTGTTGGCCGAAGAGAGCGGCCTCGACATCGACAGCATACGCGAAGCCAACAGGCTTATCCTCACCCTGAACCCTAAGCCTGCGGCCCACATCACGGCCGAGAGCGACGCCAACTCCACTCAGAGCGTAGTGCCGGATTTCATTGTCGACACCGACGGCGAAACCGTGACAGTGAGCATGCCAAGCAATCTGCCGGAGCTGGAAGTGGAAGATAGTTTCAACATTGCCGACGAGGCGCCCGACACCGAGGGCAACGAGTTCATACGCACCTGCGCCCGCGAGGCCCGGTCGTTTATCGACCTGATCAGACGCAGACGTCAGACCCTGATGATCATAGCGTCAGCAATAGTGCGCATACAGCGTGAATTTTTCCTGTCGGGCGACGATGAAAGCCGTATCAGGCCTATGGTGCTGCGCGACGTCGCTTCGGCCGCCGGCATGGACATTTCGACGGTGAGCCGCGCCGTGGCCGGAAAATGGATCGCCACCCAATTCGGCGTCTATTCGCTGAAAAGTTTCTTCAACGAACAGGTGGCCGACTCCTCGTCACGCGAGGTGCTGGCCGCCTTGCGCGAAATAATAGAGAACGAAGATCCCTCCGCCCCGCTTGGCGACGATACTCTCACTGCCATGCTGAACGAGCGGGGCTACAAACTTGCCCGGCGCACTGTCGCCAAATATCGCGACCGTCTCGGCATCGCTCCGTCGCGAATGCGCCGCACCATCTGACTCCAGACACACCACATCCCACGGAAATATCACCTGACGTGAACCAAAGGAAGTGGAACGCTGTTATGATGACATAACAACAATATTCCACCATCCTTCATTATGAAACACTTCAGAGAAAAACTCAAAGGTTCGAAAACCGAGCAGAATCTACTGACAGCCTTTGCCGGAGAATCCGTCGCACGCAACAAATACGCAATGTATGCCTCGCAGGCACGCAAAGACGGATATGAACAGATCGCCGACATTTTTGAGGAAACGGCCCACAATGAAGGCGTACACGCCAAAATCTGGTTCAAGCTCCTGCACGACGGAGTGCCACACACTCTGGACAATCTGAAAGACGCCGCCGCAGGCGAGAACTATGAATGGACCGACATGTATGCCGAATTCGAGCGGGTGGCACGCGAAGAGGGCTTCACCCACATTGCCAATCTCTTCAAGATGGTCGGCGAAGTCGAGCGCACCCATGAGGCACGCTATCGCAAGCTTATCGACAATATCAATCAGGCTATCGTCTTTTCTCGCGACGGCGACATGGTCTGGATCTGCGCCAACTGCGGGCATCTGCACTTCGGCAAGAAAGCTCCCGAGCGCTGTCCGGTGTGTGACCACCCGCGGGCATTCTTCCAGATCCGCGCCGAAAACTACTGATCGGTGGCCGCCGGCTTCAGCGGCAGAAGGCAACGCGTGCGGCAAACAGCCGCCACACAACGACTCTGATGCGGTCTGCGGCAACGCAGGCCGCAAATATTATCACAAGCACCAGAGCAAACGACAGCAGGCAAAGCGGTCCTGAAACCGCATCATATAGCCTGATGCAGACGGCCCTGAACGACGGGGCGACGTAGGGGTTCATGTGGATGAGGTAGACGGCAAACACCGACTGCGCCACGTTATTTAGGAATGGCGATGGGCGCATGCGCAAGCTGGCGAAAGCGCTAAACAATCCCACAGACGCCATGATCACCAGCGGATTGGAGTATGCTTCGGCCGACAGCGCCACCCCGGTGCGGGCGATCAGAGCCATCAAGACCACGTTGGCTGCCACACCGGCCGGATAAAGCCATGACAGCGGGCGCAGAGCGGAACTGCGACGGCGCAGCAGGGCGGCAAGCAGGTATAGCCCGACGAACGACAGTGGCGAATATCCACCGTCGAAGACAGCGCTGTCGGCAACCCATCCCCAGGCGGTCTGCACCATATAAAAGACGGCCACAATGACGGCAAGAGCCCCGGAAGAGAATCCGCGTATGAGTCGGTTTAGCAGCGGCGAAAGCAGATACAGGACCAGATATGCCCCGACAAACCAGTTGCGCCCGAGCAGCAGCAGATTGTCGACCGCACCGGCCACGTCGGCTTCAGCGCGCCCGAGCAGGATCATGGCAAGATATATGCCGGCCGAATAAAACATGCACTGAAACAGAAACGAAGCGAGGCCGCGCAACGACGGGCGGATGCCGAACCAGCCGGAGATCATCACGAACACGTTGACACTCACAAGCGCGGCAGCCTCGAGAGTCATCCTCGTCAATGACGCGGCGGGAGACCCGGCGATCTCGGACCACGACGGCACTCCGAGACTCCAGAAGTCGGCATGCAGGGTCAGCACAAGCATCATGGAGACGATGCGCAACAACTCAAGGTTGGACTGCCTCATTTTTTCGTTGACGGAAGCAGGCGAAAAGTCATGCGATGAAGCGGACACGGACCGTGGAGCGCGATAGCGGTGCGGTGCGAGGCCGTCGGGTATGCCTTGTTGGACTCCCAGCCATATTGCGGATAATCGGCTGCAGCCGCCCTGATAAACTCGTCGCGGTGGGTTTTGGCGAGCACCGAGGCGGCGGCGATGTTGGCCAGCTTGGAATCACCTTTGACCACAGTGGTGAACGGCACGGAACGCCATTGGGTGAAACGGTTGCCGTCGACCACCACATGCTGCGGGCAGACCTGCAGAGCGTCAAGCGCCCGGTGCATGGCCAGGATCGAGGCTTTGAGGATGTTTATCCTGTCGATTTCTGCCGCATCGACCGAGGCGACTGCCCAGGCAAGTGCCTGATCTTCGATTATGGCCCGCAGCCTGTCGCGCGAGCGCTCGGTAAGCTGCTTCGAGTCGTTGAGATCAGGATGGGAGAATCCGCGCGGCAGTATCACCGCGGCGGCAAACACGGGTCCGGCAAGACATCCGCGGCCGGCTTCATCGCAACCGGCTTCGACAAGGTCCGGCGAAAGTGAGTCTGGCAACATAAGTCAACGTGTGAAGTGGGGATGATGTAGAGGTGGGAGCGTAGTCAGATGATTACCTGATAGCGGCGCATGATCGAGCGCACACGAGCCATAAACATATTTACCGAGACAGGCTTGCACAGCACCATGTCGACACCGGCATCATAGGCGGCGACGGATTCTTCGTGCGAGAGCATCACTATCGCGCAGTCATTGCCCGGTTCACTTCGGCGGAGCAGGCGCAGAATCTCGACGGCATGGTCGGCTGTGAGCGGGTCGCAGTCCACCACAAAAAGACGGCAGCGTCCGCATTCCAGAGCCAAAGTATCGAAAATCCGCATCTCCTTCACTGCCATTCCAGCTTCACGCAATGCCATGGCGATCAAGCGTCGGAACCTGGCATCTTCGGATGCGACGACCGCTGCGGCGACCGTTTCGGAAATGCCGGGGGCATAATCATTGTCAATGGAGGTATTCATCATCTCTTCAAGAGGACAAAGGTAATGAGCATTCTCCAATCAACCCCATACGGTAACCCGTTTGTATTGCGATTTTGTTGGTTCTTTAACCTGCGCGCGGCATTTCCGCGCTCATTGTCAGGAAAGGCGCGTGGCTGCCAGAGCGAAGACCGACAGGATGGATTCGGGAAATGCGGCATGGAGCGCTTCGGCGCAGGCCGCAAGAGTGGCTCCGGTGGTTATCACGTCGTCAACAATAAGAATGTGGGCCGGCGCCGGCGATATTTTCCGGCTCACAAAGAAAGTATGGCGGGCATTGGCCAGGCGGTCGGCCGCATTTTTGCGCGTCTGACTTGAGTGATGACGCGCCCCGAGCAGATCCATCACCGCCGCCGCTCCGGCCACATCGGCAACTCCCATCGCCACGGCGTGTGACTGATTGTAGCCGCGGCTTATGATCCGGCGCAGACTGAGCGGCACCGGCTGTATGGCATCAACACCGTCAAAAAATCCTGTCTGGGCGATCTGCGAGGCATAGTCGCGGGCGATGCGGCGTCCTACGGAGGGCAGCCCGGAATATTTCACCCGATGGATCAGCGAGGCATAGGGCGAGTGTTTTTCATAGTGGAACAATGCCGTGGCGCGGTGTATAGGCGCATGACACATCAGTCGTTCGTGCAGGTTGTTCCATTCCGGAGAGTGATGAAATCCGGTGTGCGGCATATCAAGCAGGCACCTGACGCAGATATCGCGCTCGCCGGCCACCAGCACCCGGCCGCAGACCAGACATACGTCGGGATAGACAACCGACAACAGGGCATCAGTAAGTCTGCGCAGCATCGCTGTCGTCGCCAAGGGCGCCGCTTTCCACCACCCGCATGATCAGCGACGGTTCGAAACCGCGTCCGGCGGCAAAGCGCATCAATTTACCGCAGATAGTGTATTCATCATCATTGTCAGGCAATTGCCGCAGCTTGGCCCGCAACAGCGCCACAAGGTTCGCTTCATAGACCTGCGGATCGATCTCCTCATCAAGAGCTTCGTCGATATACTCCCGATCCACCCGCTTGAGCCTCAGCGCCTGGCTGATTTTCAAGCGTCCCCAGCGCGAATAGAGATAGCGGTCGCGCACAAAGGCTCGGGCAAAGCGGCCGTCGTCGATAAACCTGGTGTCGACAAGGGTCTGCACGACCTGTTCGGCCATGCGGCCCGCCACTCCCCATCGACGCAGTTTTTCAAGGGCTTCGCCGGTGCTTAGTTCCGCGCGCGCGCAAAGGTCTTGCAGCTTGGCCATAGCCTGTTCGGCAGTGAGTGTCTTCATCGGCGGCGGGTTATGACGGCAAAACGCTGCCGGCCGTAAAGGTCGGCGGTGATTTCAACTTCACTGAAACCGGCCTCGGCAGCCAGAGCGGCAAAACGGTCGGAGAGAAGCGGATTTATTTCAAAGAAGACCGCACCATCATCGGCAAGATGCGAGGCCGCATAGCCAATCACCGCGCGATAGAAGCGCAACGGATCGCCGTCGGGCACAAACAGCGCCAATCCAGGTTCATGCTCAAGCACATGCTGTTCCATAAGCGTCCGTTCGGACTCCATCACATATGGAGGGTTGCTGACGATCACATCAAACTGTGCGGCCGGCATTGATCCGGCATCAAGCATGTCGGCCAGACGGAAGTCGACGCTGACTCCGCACGCGGCGGCATTTTCACGCGCCACTGCAAGCGCGGCGGCACTGACGTCGATGGCCGTGACAGCCGGAAATCGCAGGCGCCGGGCCAGCGAAATAGCTATGCATCCTGATCCGGTGCCGCAGTCGAGCAGGCGCATGTCCGTTCTGTCGCCACAGAAGTCGGCGACCATATCGGTCATCTGCTCTGTCTCCGGGCGCGGAATAAGCACGTCGGGGGTCACTTTGAGGCTGAGGCCGCAGAAACGCGCATGCTCCATCACATACTGTATCGGCTCGCCGTTTTGCAGGCGCGTCAATATTGCTCTGATTTTCTCGGGAATGAACGGCGGCACGGTGGAGTCCGCGCGAAGCACAGCTTCAACCGGAGTCAGGCGCATCACGTCTTCAAAAATGATACGCTCCATGGCCGCCGCCTCGCCCGCGCCGAAACGCGGCGTCAGGGCTGAGCGTATGCCGTGCGACAGTTCTCGGATCGTCATGTTGCAGGGGAATGAGGCTGGATAATGTGTGTAGAGGGATAATAAAAAAGCCGTCCTGATCGAGTCCAGGCCGGCAATTTTTTTCTGCTAAGTTGTGAATTATTCAGCAACTACGGTGCTGTCAGCGCAGCAAGCGGCAGTGTCAGCGCAGCATGCAGCAGTGTCAGCGCAGCAATCAGCAGCGGAATCAACCACTTCGATGGCTTCTACTACTTCAGCGGCAACAGTTTCTTCGGTCTGAGCTTCCTTGTTGCCACCACAGGCTACAAGAGCAGCAGCCGATGCTACAGCGAGCATGAGAATGTACTTTTTCATTTTGTTTTTAGTTTAATTGAGTATAACGTTATTTTGTGCTTCAAAAACGATGCAAAGTTATGGCAAAAAAATGAACTTGCAAACATTTTTTAGTATTTTTTTTGATTTTTAGCTAAAAAAAGATATTTTTTCTTTGTCTGCAAATTTCAGAATCATTGTATCTACCACTATGACAACACTTTCACCCTCACGCTTGCAATGCGGTGTGATGCGATGTTAAGAACCAGAAATCGGCATTTGCCATATGCCAGACTCTCTTTTTCTTTCGGGAAGTCGCCTTTTATGGCCAGAAGCATGCCGGCAAGCGTCTCGCAGTCTTCGGTCACTCCGGCAAAAGCGTCTTCATCCAGTCCGGTTATACGGAAAAAGTCGTTGAGCAACGTTTTTCCGTCAAAGACGTATGTGTCGTCCGGCAACCGACGATATGTCTGCTGCTCTTCGTCGTATTCGTCATTGATGTCGCCGACAATCTCTTCGAGCACGTCTTCAAGAGTAACCACCCCCTGCGTTCCGCCGAATTCGTCGACCACGATGGCCATATGCACTTTGCGCCGGCGGAAGTCTTCGAGAAGGTCGTCGATCATACGCGACTCCGGGACAAAATATGCCTGACGCAGAAGAGTCTGCCAGCGGAATCCCTCAGGGCGTCCCTCGACATAGGGGAGGAGGTCGCGGCTGTAGAGCACTCCTTTTATATTGTCCTGAGTCCGTTCATAGACAGGAATACGGGCATAGCCGCTCTCGTTGACCACTTCCATCACCTTTGAAAAGTCTGAGTCCATGTCGAGATCGGTCATGTCGACGCGCGGCGTCATGATCTCGGACGCGGTGGTATCACCGAATTTCAGGATTTCCTGAAGCATCTGGCGGTCATCGCGCTTCTCCACGTCGTCGGTCAGTTCCAGTGCCTGGCTCAGTTCGTCGGCAGATATGTTATGGGGCTTTTTGGCGACTACACGGTGCACGATCGAGGAGCTGCGCACAAGCATAGACGCAGGCAGGTAGAGCAACCTGACAAGAAAGGAGAGGACGCCTGAAGCCATGTGCGCCCACTTGAGCGGCCTGGTCTGGGCGTATAGTTTCGGGAGTATTTCGCCGAACAATAGAATCAGAAAGGTCAGGATAACAGACTGCAGGATGAAACTCAGCACCGCACCCATGCCCGAAAAGACAGGCCCCAGGGCAAAGTTGGTGAGCACGACTATTGTCACATTGACCAGATTGTTGGCGATGAGTATGGTCGCGAGCAGCCGCTCGGGATTGGCGAGCAACCTGCGCACCGCGGCATTGCGGTCGGCCGAATCATGTTCCCGGTCATCTTCATCGAGTGTGTCGGGCGAAATGGAGAAAAAGGCTATTTCACTTCCCGACACGAAGCCGGAAGCCACCAGTGCCATAATGGCGATGACAAGAGCCACGATCTGCGTGGCATTCAGATATAAAAACGGGTCAGGGTCCATAAATCGACCGCAAATTTAGCACTTTTTCCGCATTCTGCCAAAAATGCGACATCGTCCCCGGCAATAAGCCGGAGACGATGGCATGATTCGAAGCGTATGGTCAGTAAACGAGAGTTCCGATCGGCTCGCCGGAGAGAACTTTGGCGAGATTTCCCGGGGTATCCATGTCGAACACGATGATCGGCAGGTGGTTTTCCTTGCACATGGCCGTTGCCGTGAGATCCATCACCTTGAGGCCCCGCTGATAGACTTCATCGTATGTGATGGAGTCGAACTTTGTGGCAGATGGATCTTTTTCGGGGTCGGCGGTGTAGATGCCGTCGACTCGCGTTCCCTTGAGCATCACGTCGGCCTCGACCTCCACACCTCGAAGCGAGGCGCCGGTGTCGGTGGTAAAGAAGGGATTGCCTGTTCCGCCGCTGAGAATGGCCACTTTTCCTGCGCGCATGGCGTCAATGGCGCGCCATTTTGAATAGTGGTGACCTATGGGATGCATTGCAATGGCCGTAAGCACTTCAGCCGGTTGTCCGACTGATTCGAGAGCAGAACTGAGTGCCAGCGAGTTGATTACGGTGGCAAGCATTCCCATCTGGTCGCCCTTGACTCTGTCGAAGCCTTGCGAGGCGCCTTTCAGTCCGCGGAATATGTTGCCTCCGCCGATGACGATAGCCACTTCGATGCCGGAGCGCACTGCTTCAGCGATCTGGACGGCATACTGGTTAAGGCGGGTGGTGTCTATTCCGTGGCCCGAGCCAGCGGCGAGAGATTCGCCGCTCAGCTTCAGGAGCACACGTTTGAATTTACGCTCCATATCCGGATCAGAGGACTGAAGAGATGTTGAAGCGCGAGAATTCGAGGTCGTTGCGCGCACGGTCGGCCATCGTGCGGTCGAGTCTGATGGACTGACGCAGGTTGGTGATGATCATCGCCTCGTTGTTGGTGCGTGCGCCGAGCACTGCCATTATATAATATGTGTAGGCATCGGGGTTGGAGATTGCGGCAAGAGTTTTCTTGGCGCCGGAGTAGTCCTTGGTGAGGATCTGGGCCACGGCGGCATTGTTGGAGTTAACACCTTCGAGGGCACGGGCAGCAGCGACGTTGTCACCCTGTTTGAGATAGTATACGCCGAGAGCTTCGCCAAGTTCAGGAGCGGCGGCGGCATTGCCGAAGCGGCTCTGGGCACCTTCGTAGTCAGCGTCGATCATGTCTACCAGACCGAGATTCATCTGTGGTTCGGCAGCGGCCGGGGCCAGGCGTGCGGCCTGGGCGAAGCATTCGCGTGCGGCGGCATAGTCACCGGCGCGATACTGGCAGAGACCAACGTTGTTGAATGTGCGGTAGTCGGTGGGATAGAGTTCGGCGGCGGTGGAGTAGATCTGAACTTTTTCGTCGTTGTTGTCAGTGAGCGTGGCGAGATAGAGAAGTTCGTCAACACTGAGTTCAGACGGGTTGGAGCGATATGCCGCACGGATTTCGTCGTCGCTCTTGCCGATCACGTTGATTTTGGCGCTGATGCGCGAGTAGCGCAGCTGCGGCAGGATCTCTTCGGCCAGCTGTTCGAAGACGTTGGTGAGGTTGCGCAGTTCACGGTCGCGTACATCGGGGTCTTTATACATCTGCAGTACGCTGAGGATAAGATCCTTGTCCTGGATGTTGCTGGCTTCGACCAGGCGCTTGAAACCGTCCCAGTCTTCGGGGGTGAAATCGGCGGTGAGTTCTCCGAACGACTTTCCTTTGAGCTGCTTGTTCATGTAGTCGACGGTGGTCTTTTCGCGTTTTTCGGCAAGCTTGGAGTTGTATTCCATCGTGCCGTCGGGCGAGGCATATGAGCGGATGTTGATCTCCTCGATCTCGCGGCGTGCGTCTGCATTGGCCTCGTCTATCTGTTTGTGGAGGTTGGTCACGGCCTCTGTGCGCAGCTGATTGTCGCGGATGTTTGCCTGATTGATCAGGAACATGATGTCAGCATCATATTTTTCAGCTATAACGCGCTGGAATTTGTCGGTGCCGAGAGCAGGGTTGACAGAGCCTACGGTGGCGAGAGTGGCGGTTGCGACCACTCCGTCGGCAACTGTCACGCGGGGGAGGACATATGTTTTTGAGCCTTGAACCACGTTGAAGGCCAGCTCGAGGTTGCTGTGTGCCATTTCAGGGGTGTAGGCCACCTTGACCGGAATGGTCACCGCGCCACCTTTGTCATATGAGATGGTCGGGTTGTTGCCACGCACTTTCTCGCCCTGGAAGGTGTATGATGCGGAAGCGGCCTCACCACCCTGCCATGCGATGTAGGGGGTGACGGTCACCACGGCGTTTTTCCGGAAATATTTGGCAGGAATGCGAGCCGACACTGTGGCCGGAACGTTTTCGCCGACAACTTCAAGAGGATTGGGGTTGACTGTGAAATAGTCCGCTTTCATCTGCCCGAGCTTTTTTGAGCAGCCAGTCGTGAGGGTCATGACTGCGGCCAAGGCAAGAGTGATAGAGATTTTGCTGTTCATTTTTACGATGGATGAATGGTTTAATGTAGTAATATTAACTGACCGCAAATTTAGCAATAATTTTTGAGTCACATCACATAATAACCGATTAAAGTGCGTCATGATCCGTCTTGACCATGCAGTTTTTAAGGGTTACGCATCATGTCTCGGCTACAATATGATTTTTTTTGATGAAAATTTGTTTTTTTAGGTGCGGTTCGGAGATTTGTGCGTAACTTTGCACTTTCATTTCCAACATCAGATACAAAGTAACAGATCTTATGGGAGGTTTCTTTGGGGTCGCCGCCAAGCATAGTTGCCGTGCCGACCTGTTTTATGGAGTTGACTACAACTCCCATCTTGGCACCCGTCGCGCGGGTATGGCCACATTTGACTCGGCGGAGCACCGTTTCTGCCGTTCGATCCACAGCCTTGAAAGCACTTATTTCCGGACAAAATTCGAGGCCGAACTTCCAAAGTTCAAAGGCGACACCGGCATCGGAGTGATCAGCGACACCGATCCGCAGCCTATCATCATCAATTCCCACCTTGGCAAATACGCGATAGTCACAGTGGCCAAGATCAGCAACATCGACGCGCTTGAGCGTGAGTTGCTCGACGCAGGAGTCCATTTCGGAGAGCTGAGCGGAGGCGTGACCAACCAGACGGAGCTTGTGGCTCTGCTGATCAACCGCGGACGCACGTTTACAGAAGGAATCGAGAATGTGTACAACAAGATCAAAGGCTCATGCTCGATGCTGATACTGACAGAGCACAACTCCATCATCGCCGCGCGCGACAGACTCGGACGTACCCCAATCGTGCTCGGACACAAAGACGGCGCCTATGCGGCCACGTCGGAAACGACGGCGTTTCCCAATCTGGAGTTCGAGCCTCTGCGAGATCTCGGGCCTGGCGAGATCGTGGAGTTCACGGCCGACGGGGTGAACGTGCTGCGCGAACCGGGCGAAGATATGCAGATTTGTTCGTTTCTGTGGGTATATTACGGATTCCCCACTTCATGTTATGAGGGGAAGAACGTGGAAGAGATGCGTTTTGACACCGGCTTCAGCATGGGGCGGGAAGACGACACTCCGGTTGACTGCGCGTGCGGCATACCGGACTCAGGCGTTGGCATGGCTCTGGGATATGCCGCCGGCAAGGGCGTTCCCTACCGCCGTTGCATATCGAAGTACACTCCCACATGGCCGCGCAGCTTCACTCCCAGCGACCAGTCCATGCGCAATCTTGTGGCAAAGATGAAACTGGTGCCAAACCGTGCCATGCTGTCGGGCAAGCGCGCTCTGTTCTGCGACGACTCGATAGTGCGCGGGACCCAGCTCAACGACAACGTTAAAGAGCTGTTCAGATATGGCGCCAAGGAGGTGCATATGCGCATTGCCTGCCCTCCGCTCATTTATGGATGCCGCTATGTTGGCTTTACCTCCTCAAAGAGCGACATGGAACTGCTGACCCGCCGCATCATCGGCGAGCTTGAAGGCGATCCTGACAAGAATCTGGAAGAATATGCCCGCACAGGCTCGCCGCAATACTGCGCGATGGTGGAGAAGATACGCCAGCGCTTCAATCTGACATCGTTGAAGTTCAACACCATCGAGACGCTGATCGAGGCAATAGGGCTGCCCAAGTGCAAGGTGTGCACGCATTGCTTCGATGGAACAGGCCGCGGCTGATTTAACTATTATTAACACTACCGAAAGTTCTTATCCAGCAGAAAAAGAGTAACTTTGCACCCGCAAAATCATATTTATTTCGCACGGGCCGACCAAGAAGGCGGCATAGCGCGGCCTCGCCCGACGAAGCTAACCATCTACACCTAACCAAACTAATGTACGTTATCGTAGAAATCCAGGGCCAGCAGTTCAAAGCTGAAAAGGACAAGTTCCTTTATGTCCACTATCTCGGCGACAATGCCGCAGAAGGCTCCACAGTTGAGTTTGACCGCGTGCTTCTCGTTGACGCCGACGGTGCCGTGAAAGTCGGCGCCCCCACCGTTGAAGGCGCAAAAGTCGTTTGCGAAGTAAAGCGTCAGCTTGTCAAGGGCGACAAAGTCATCGTCTTCAAGAAAAAACGCCGCAAAGGCTATCGCCGCAAAAACGGCCATCGTCAGTGCTTCACTCAGGTAGTGATCAAAGAAATTGTTGCATAACTCTTAAACCCCAAGTTAGTAAGAAATGGCACATAAGAAAGGTGTCGGCAGTTCAAAGAACGGCCGCGAATCAGAAAGCAAACGACTCGGAGTTAAGATTTTTGGCGGCCAGTTCTGCAAGGCCGGCAACATCCTGAAGCGTCAGCGTGGCACCGTTCACCATCCCGGTCAGAACGTTGGCATCGGCAAGGACCACACCCTCTATGCTCTCGTAGACGGCACCGTCCTGTTCACCGAAGGCCGCAACGGCCGTCGCTTCATCAACGTGACTCCTGTGGCCGAGGCATAAGGCTTCGCCACCGCAACACACAAAACCTATTACATGCCGCAGGGCGCGACCGACTGGTCGCGCCCTGCCTGCATCTGTCCGTCACCGGAGACTCTCTGGTTCAGATCTTCGAGAGAGCGCCGGTGACGGAGTCCATTATGTATCCGGCGACGCGCACGTCGTCAGCCATCAGTGGGTGATTGCGTATCAGATCGACGGTCTCGGCCACAGCATCGGCCGTGTCAGTGAATCCGTGCAGCCATCCGTTGAGATCTATGCCGCAGTGGCGCATCAGCGATATATGCTCTTCGTCGACACCGCGCCCGCGCATCAGCTGAAGCATCTCTTCGGCATCCATGCCCTGCACACCGCATCCGGTGTGGCCGATGACCATGATCTCGTCGACTCCGAGTTCATAGACGGCCACAAGGAGCGATCGCATTGTGCTGTCAAACGGGTTGGTGATGGTTCCGCCGGCGTTTTTTATCATTTTGACATCGCCGTTTCTGAGGCCGAGGGCCGCGGGCAGCAGTTCGACAAGGCGAGTGTCCATGCAGGTCACGATAGCGATGCGCTTGTCGGGATATTTTGAGGTAGCGAAGCGTTCATAGCCTTTGGATGCCACGAACTCGCGGTTGTATTGGAGCAGTTCGTCAATCATTTCGGTTGAACAGGTGTGAATCGAGGGGTGCGTATACGTGGTTTCAGTTCTCCGCCCATGAGCAGCATGGTGCGTCCGCCGTCAATGACAGCAGTGGCGGCGCCGGCGCGCGCATAGTCCGGCTCCCGGTTTCCGATGACCCAGCGGTCGGTCTGCGGATCAAACACGCAGATCCGTCCGTTGAAGCGATACCATTCCTTCGGGTGGGCGAGATAATCGTCGGGCTGACAGCGGAGCGCATTAAGAAATACTTCGTGGTTAACGCCTCCTGTGCACACGATCTTGCCTCCGATGCATTCAGCCACACCGCCGCCAAGGCTGATCTTGGTGCGACCGACTGTGGGAGTCGGCAACATCGACCATGAGTCGGAATCGGGATCATAGCGGATTCCGTCACATTGCAGCGTGGGCGAGTCATAGCCTTCATGGCGTGGTGCGAATCCACCCCAGAGATAAAGCCTTCCGTCAGGCGCCGCGGCCATAACGGGCTGCACGCGCGGATTGCCGGGCATATCGGCCAGGCGAGCCCATCCGGCCGGAATATCGGCCAGATCGAGCGACAGCAGTCCGCGCCACGGTTTTCCATCGGCGTTTCCGCCGGCCACAAAGATTCTGGTGCCCACTGCGGCTGCATATGCGTTATCAATCGCCACGGGCAGATCGGGCAGCGGCTCAAGCACGGCCATTGAGTCGGCATCGAGAGTGAGCAGCCAGGCCGAGCGCAGACCCTCGCCGCCGATCATCGCCAGGCCAAGCGGCGTTGCTGCCGAGGCGCCATAGGCTGTCGGCTGCGGCAAATCGCCGATCCGTTTTCCGTCGGTAGCCCGATAGATGCCTTTGTAGTAGACTTTTTCGGCATCAGGAGCCAGCGGGTCGTCATAGGGGAAATTGCATCCGCCGGCAATGACAGGCACGTCGCCGACCGAGCCGCCAAAAGCGGCAGAGACGCCATGCTCCAGACCACGTTCTGTCACGTTGGCCTCTACACGGAACGTCGATGCTGGAAGCGAATCTGAATTCACAAGATTGGCTTTTGTAAATGGTTGCCAGCCATAGCGGGCAAAACGGGGATTTTTCATATCAGGATTTGTAAGTATGATGGTGTCGGATTTTATGGTTGTGAGAGCTGGAAGATAAATACCTTCTGTCTCGGCGATTTCGAATGTGAGCGGCGGCGCTCCGTCGGATGTGGTCAAGCCATCGGCATCGGCCATGACAATCCTGATCTCTCCGGGAAGCGCCTCGGCCTTGACAGGATGCGGACCGCGCGCAGCGACGTGGTCCATGCCATAGACGTCGTGGAGCGCCAGCCGGGCCAGACGGCGGCCTACCGGAGCCTTGCGCCTCGGATGCACGTCGTGCGGATCACCGACGTCGTGCGTCACGGCCATGCCGACTCCCGGAATGCTTTCGGCCAGACGGCGCTGGCTGTCGCGGAAGGCAGGCCACGACGGGCGGCCAAGGCTGCTGAGCTGGGTTGTGAGAAACGGCAGGTCGGGGCGGCCGAATTCCTTGCGCCATGAGCTTACCAGAAGCGGGAACAAGGTTTCATGCACTTCAAGGTTGTGAGCGTTGCTTTCGCCCTGATACCATATCACGCCCGAAACCGGATAGGCGCCGAGCGGTCTGATGCCGGCATGAAACAGGTATGACGGTTCATAGGGGTGACGGTGGCCACTCCGGCGTCCGCCGATATTCTCGGCGGCACGTTCCTGCACCCAGGGCTGGACATAGTCGTTACTGAGCCAGTCAAGCAGAATTTCGGGCAGACCGTGGCGCAGTGTCTCGATGTCGACAAAGCTTTCGGTTCCGGCTCCGCCGACCGGATTGGAGATAATGCCCACGGGCACCTGCAGCGAGTCGGCGAGCATAGCGCCAAAATGCCAGGCCACGGCCGAGAAGCGGCCGTCGGGGCGTTCCCACCTTGCCGGCAGATAATAATCGAGCGTATCAACCGCAGCCAGCACGCTGTCGGGCCACTGGCCCGCGGCGGGACGTAGACGGTCGCTCATCCGGAATACCCGCAGCAGCGGGTTTCCCGCCGGATCGGCCGGAGCATCGTCGCTCCAGTCCAGCTGGAACTCCATGTTGCTCTGGCCCGAAGCGATCCAGACCTCGCCGGCCATCACGTCGGCAAACCGCAGCGTGGTGTCGCCGTCGGTCACTGTCATTTCATACGGTCCGCCGGCCGTCAGAGGCGGCATGGTCACATGCCAGCGACCGCGGTTGTCGGCCCTCGCGGAGCGTGTGGTTCCGGCCAGAGCCACGGTCACTTCGACGCCTGAATCGGCTCGTCCGCCCAACTTAAGGAATCGGTCACGCGGCAGCACCATCGAGTCTCCATAGACCGGCGGGAGCGCCAGTCCTCCCCACCGTCCGGTGATGGCCCCGCGCACATAGTCGGCCATCAGCATGGTTCCCTCGGGCACGGGATGCAGATTATCGGGCAGCAGTTCGGGACGGCCGTCAAGCGGCTCGGCAAAGTCGATCAGTTCGGCGCCCGTGTGTCGGGCCACGTCGGCGATCCGCTCCCGGATCAAGTCGCGCCACTGGCGTGTGCCCGACTTGAAGCGGCGGTGTGCGGTGCCGATCGGGGCCATGTTGGCCACGATGATCCTCACTTTCGGATTGATGGACCTCAGGGTGTCGATCAGCCAGCAATAGTCGGTTGAGAAGGAGTCAGACCAGTGTGGCCAGTCGCGCGGATCGGTGTCGTTCGTGCCGAGGTGGATCACGGCGATGTCAGGGGCGAAGTCGAAGGCCCTCGCCGCCTCGGCGGTCTTGTGCCACGGATTGTGGCCGTTGCGCAGCAGAGTGGCTCCGTTGCGTCCGAAGTTGCCGACCTCGAAGCCAGAGCCGAGCATCTGCTGCAGGCGTGCCGGATAAGACTGAATGTCGCGGTCAGCCAATCCCGCGCCATAGGTTATGCTGTTGCCGATGCAGGCCACCTTCACTCTGGCCGTCGTGGCGGCGCATACCGCCGGCGCAGCGGCCAGTGCCGCCGCAGCCCAGAGAATCGTCTTGCGGATACGTCGTCCCATACAGCGTCAGTGCTTGTCGGCCTGAAGAATGTCGTCAATGATTTCGCAACTGCGGATCATCATGCGCGGAATGTGAAACGGACCTTTGAATATGTTGCCTTTGGCGCTCTGGGCCACAGATCCGTCGCGGTGAAGATAGCCGAACCATTCACCCGACTGATGGTCGGGGAAGTGGGCATAGGCCCAGTCACAGGCCATCTGGTGCCGTCGCAGCCACTTTTCGTCGCCGGTGTCACGATAGGCTGCCAGTGTGGCGATCACGGCCTCGGTCTGGGGCCACCAGAACTTCATGTCCTGCGAATAGTCCTGATTCGGGAAGCCTTTGCAGTCACGGAAGTTGATAATGCCGCCGTATTGTGCATCCCAGCCCCATTTCCAGCTCCATTCAAGGATGGTGAGCGCCATTTCGGTGAGCGAGTCGTCCTGCCGGTGGCGGGCCTCGTCGAGCAGGAACCATGCGGTTTCAATGCAATGACCGGGATTGATGGTGCGGCCGGCAAGGGTGTCGATCAGCGATCCGTCGGGGGCCACGGTTTCGAGCAGCGCTTCATATTCGGGATGCATGAACAGGCGGAGGGTCTCCACGTTGCGGGTGATTACAGCGTCGAGCAAAGGATCCCGGACCACACGCCGCAGGGTGGCGGCCGTGTTGATCATTATCATTGTGATCGAATGGCCGATGGCGGGCTGTGCGGGCAGATATTTCGGTTCGAGCACACCGGGAGTCTCCAGCCAGCGGTTCACCTCCCGAAACAGAGCCAGGGCCTCGTCGGCATAGTGTCGCTGGCCTGTGGCCATGGCATATTCGGCCTTGGCGATGATGGCGAAGCATTCCGAGAAGACATACCGGCGTCGGCGCAGCGGAGTGCCGTCGGCGGCCACTTCAAAATACATCCGTCCGTCGGCAGGGTCATAACAGTGGCGGTCGCTGAATTCAATGCAGCTTCGTGCAAATTCCAGATATTCGGGGCGCGGATCGATGCGGTTGTAGGCAGCGGCAAAGGTCCACGCGCAGCGGCCCTGGAACCACACCGACTTGGTGGGGTCCATCAGCGCTCCGTCACGGTCCAGGCATGTATACACTCCGCCGTTTACGTTATCGGATCCGTGACGCAACCAGAACGGGAGGATATTGGCTGTCAGGTCGTCGCGATAGCGGTCGGCCCATCCTTTGAGATAATTCGTCCAGTCCATCGTCAGAGTCTGTTGCAGCGGTCGAAAAATCCGATTTTCTCGAGTTCGGCCTTCATGGCGGCCTCTTCGGCGTCGGTCACGTTCTGGAACGGGGTGCGGTTTGGTCCGAGGTCGAGTCCGATCAGTTTCATTATGCGCTTTCCGCCGACGATGTTGCCCCGGTAGCGGCATATCACGTTGATCACCTCCTGCGAAAAATTCTGATGATCGCGCGCCGCCTCGAGGTCGCCGCGGTTCCAGGCGTCAATGATGGCGGTCAGCTCGCGTCCGTTGTAGTTCGTGGTGCCGCCGATTCCTCCGCGTGCGCCGCCCATGGCCAGGCAGGGCAGTATGGTTTCGTCCTGACCGTGGAGCATGTCGAATTTGCCGCCGGCATAGAGGCGGCACTGATTGTATTCATAGAGGCTTTCAAACGTGTATTTGATTCCGGCGAAGTTGGGCACACGGCCGTCTACAGCCTCAAACAGTTTCACCATCGGGAGATAGGCACCGTTGAAAGCGGGAATGTGGTAGAAATAGAACGGCAGGGCGGGAGCGGCCGAAGCGATCTCTTCGATATATTTCACCAGCTCTTCCACGCGGCCGATTTTCGGGAATGGCGGGGCCATGGCGCCGATGCCCCATGCGCCGATGGCGGCTGCATGTGCGGCGAGTTCGCGAGCGCTTCTGACGCAGCAGGCGCCGACGTGGACAATCACCTTGAAGCCCTCGGGAGCGGCTTTGACCCAGGCTTCGGCCAGGCGCTTGCGTTCGTCGTCGGTGAGCATGTATCCTTCGCCCGACGATCCGTTGATGAAGACGCCTTTCAGTCCATTTTTCTGAAGCATCGCGGCATAAGCCGGTATCGGTTCAAGATTTACTTCGCCATCAGGCAGAAACGGGGTGAACGGGGCGTCTATGAGTCCCTGGATTTTTTCAAAAGTCATTGTGATTTTTCTGATTTATGTTTTGACTCCGCAAATGTAGTGAAAAAAACTCGTTTGTTTCATGTCCGGCCGCGATAAATTTGCAAAGGCCGGAGACCGCGCAGAGCGCAATCCCCGGCCTTTGAGATTGTTTAATCAACGGTTGTTGCCGGCAGGGCGGCGTCAGTCGGCCAACTGGCGGCCACTGCATACGCCACGCGATCCTGGAGCCAGACCGCCGCACACGATCATGAACTCGCGCTCGACTCCGGTGGTGTTTGGCTCCACTGTTATGGTGATCTCCTTCGGGTCGCCATGCTTGTTTCGCTCGATGGTGAGCCAGTCGAGCGTATAGCTGAACACCGCGTCAGGATCCGTCCAGTAATCAACGAAATCCTGCGTGCCATCCTCTGCTTTGAAACAATGCTCGACTTCGCCGGCATACAGCTCAATAAACGCCCAATAGTAATGGCTTGCCATGACATTGGCCGTGGCGCCTTTTGCCGGAAACACCACTGTGCCAGGATTAGTGTGCCAAGCGCCGCCAAGCGGCATATCCGACTCATTCTCGCATACAAGAGTGTCGGTCACTTCGCCACGCTGGAATTCCAAATAAGCATATCGGTATTTGGGAAACTCGTCATCACAGAAAGGCTCAATGTCGCGCAACACCAGTTTACGGTCGGCATAGTGCAGATGCAGCCACTCTACATTTTCGTCAAACGGAGAAGTGCCGCTCAGATCAGTGATATAAGTGGTCAGCGGATATAATTTAGGATATTTTTTGTTCATTTCTCCGCCGAACGACACCGACGAGACAGTCCAGTCGTCCGAATCAAAGAATATGGTATCACTTTCGGCATAGGCCAACAGGCAGACTTTGTCGACAGAAAATCCAATTCCGGATACCCCGATGGGCAATTGTTCACCTGAACCCTGAGGTTCGTCATTCTCAGAGGAAGTACAGCTGCATAAGCCAACAACAGAAGCGAATGCCATTCCGGCAATCAGTTTACGTGCTACCATAATCGAAACGTTTTTTGTGTTAATAATCGTTATCGATCGCAAAGTAACGGTTAATCTGCGAAAAATGCAACACTCGTGGGGTTAATTTTTGTTAACCCCACTATCATCACTTCTATGGAAAACCTCATGACCGGCACGCCGACGGGGCGCGGCTTCTCAGTCGCGCCCCGTCGGGTAGTAAACCAATCATTATCACAATTCTTTACAATGGAAAAAGCATTTCGTTGTTGTTTGTCAGTAAAACGCACACGCGCGGCATATGGTTCGGTCATATTCCGATTTTTTTTGCCGGCTGCATATAATTATTGCGTAAATGCTTGACTTCCGGCCGAAAAATGTTGTAACTTTGCATTCATGAAATCAAGCAAAGGCTTTTCGTCGATGAGCATCCACGCCACGGCCACGGTGAGCGTGGCTCTGGTGTTGCTGCTGCTCGGCATGGTGGCGGTGCTCGGCATCGGCGCCCGCTCGGTCACGCGCGACATAAAGGAACACTTAGGATTTGACATAACTCTGGAGGAAGAAGCGAGCCTTGACGACGTCAACGCCTTCAAGCGCCTGCTTTCAGAAGCGCCCTATGTGGCGTCGTGGCTCTATCACTCGCCGCAGGAGGCCATGGACCAATGGCAGGAAGAGATGGGCGAGAATCTGGTGGAGCTGCTCGGAGTGAACCCGTTTCTGCCGGAATTTGAAGTGAACGTGAAGGAGGCCTGGGCCAACGCCGACAGCCTCGACTCCGTGGTGCTCCCGATCATGGCGATGGAGCGGGTGGCCGAAGTCAGCGTGCACACCGAAGTGGTCGACAAAGTCAACCGCAACATCTCCACCCTGATGCTGATCCTGGTAGCCGCGGCCTGCGCCCTGGCCCCGATCTCGTTCGTGCTCATCAACAACACGGTCAGACTGACCATCTATTCGCGCCGCTTCACCATCCACACCATGAAACTGGTCGGCGCATCGCGCGGATTCATACGTCGCCCGTTTCTGACGTCGAACGCCGCCTGCGGAGCAGTGGCCGGCGTGGTGGCCTCGGCGCTGCTGACGGCCATGACGGCCTATGCGCTGCGTTATGTCGATCCGGCGCTTGCCACCTATGTCAGCCCCCGCTCGGTGGCGGCGGTGTGTGTGGCCATGACCGCGCTCGGAGTGGCCATCTGCCTGCTGGCCGCCTGGTGGGCGACCCAGCGCTATCTGGTCAGGAGCTATGACGAACTTTTCCATTAAAAAACAAAACCGACAACACATATGACTGAAAAAGATTCAAGACTCGACACCGAAACCGACGTGCAGTATCCGCTGACACGCACAAACTTCATCATGATGGGTGCAGCCGCCGCGATGATAGTGGCCGGATTCCTGCTGATGCTCGGCGGAAGCACCACCCACGAGCAGTTCAACCCCGACATTTTCAGCACCCGGCGCATCGTGATCGGCCCGGCAGTCTCGTTTCTCGGGTTCATCTTCATGGCCATCGCCATCATATTCCGCAAAAAATAATCTTCCACCTCCAAACACCGTAAAACATACATCTCATGGACTGGATCGACGCCCTGATTCTCGGAATCATACAAGGCCTTTCGGAATATCTTCCCATCAGCAGCAGCGGCCACCTCGAAATCTTCAAGCAGGTGCTCGGAGTGGATCTCGACCCTGACGCATCGCTCGAATTCTCGGTGATGCTCCACGTGGCCACCGTTCTCAGCACAATCGTGGTGCTGTGGCGCGAATTCTGGCCGCTGTGCGTGTCGTTTTTCACCTTCAGACGCGACGACCGCTTCTTCTACGTCTGCAAAATCCTGTTATCGTGCATTCCGGTGGCCATTGTCGGGCTGTTTTTCAAAGACGCCATCTCGGCCCTGTTCGAGGGC
Source organism: uncultured Porphyromonadaceae bacterium (assembly GCA_947177135.1). Lineage (GTDB taxonomy): Bacteria > Bacteroidota > Bacteroidia > Bacteroidales > Muribaculaceae > UBA3263. The sequence continues at coordinate 43,211 of CAMWTI010000001.1, forward strand.
AATCTCAAGGTGGTCGGAGCATGCCTGCTGGTGACCGCAGCCCTGCTCGCCTTCGCCTACTTCACCCGCACCGGGCCTGCCCTGAAGAATCCCGCCGGCGCCAAGCCCGCACGCGACATCACCTGGCTCGACGCCTTCATCATCGGATGCGGACAGGCTGTGGCCGTGTTGCCCGGACTCTCGCGCTCGGGCACCACAATAGCCACCGGCATTCTGCTCGGCGACAAGCGCGAGCAGGTGGCCAAATTCTCGTTCTTCATGGTCATAATCCCGATTCTCGGAGAAGGCCTGCTCGACATCAAGGAGATGATCAGCCCTGACGCTGCCGCGGTCGCCGCCGGCGCCTCAGTGGGAATGCTGCCACTGCTGACGGGCTTTCTCGCATCGTTTATCGTCGGCTGCATGGCCTGCAAATGGATGATCGACATCGTCAAGAAAGGAAAACTGGTGTGGTTTGCCGTCTATTGCGTAGCCGCAGGAGCGCTCTGCCTGCTCTATTGACCACCGTTAATCAACGCCATCAGACTGAATCATGGATTTTCTTTCCGGACATACATTATTGATCGATAAGCCGCTGGGCTGGACATCGTTTGACGTGGTCAAGCGGGTGCGCGGCGTGCTGACGCGCCGCTATGGCATGAAGCGGCTGAAAGTGGGCCATGCCGGAACCCTCGACCCGCTCGCCACCGGAGTGATGCTCGTGTGCACCGGAAAAGCCACGCGCATGATCGACACCCTCCAGGCCGGAGTGAAGGAATATGTCGCCACAATGGCGCTCGGAGCCACAACCCCGTCATTTGACCTCGAAACGGAAATCGACGCAACATATCCCACCGGCCACATCACCCGGGAACTGACCGAGGCAACGCTCACCCGGTTTCTGGGACGGATCGAACAGGTGCCCCCGGCATTCTCGGCCGTGAAGGTCGACGGAAAACGGGCCTACAAAATGGCCCGGCAGGGCAAAACGCCCGAACTGAAGCCGAAAGTGCTTCACATCGACGAGCTTGAACTGCTGGAATTCGACCAGCAACAGATAAAGGTGAGAGTGGTGTGCAGCAAAGGCACCTACATCAGGGCACTGGCACGCGACATCGGAACCGCACTCGGCTCCGGCGCACACCTGACGGCGCTCCGGCGCACACGCGTCGGAGAAGCCTGCATAGACCAGTGTCTCGACATCGAATCGGCCATCGAATGGCTCCGGACTGTCGAAATCGAATTCCCCGACGACGCCCGCCCCGACAACGGCAGCGCCTCAAACAACGAAACAACAACGAAATAACTCAACCATATATACACCTCTGCCTATGAAACTTTCGCAATTCAACTTCAGACTTCCCGAAGAATTGATTGCCCAGTATCCGCGTCCCTCGCGCGACGAATGCCGGCTGATGGTCATGCACCGATCGACCGGAAAGATCGAACACAAAACCTTCAAAGACATTCTCGGCTATTTCGGCGACGGCGACGTGATGGTGTTCAACGACACCAAAGTGTTTCCGGCAAAACTCTACGGCAATAAAGAGAAGACCGGCGCGCGCATCGAAGTGTTTCTGCTCCGCGAACTGAACCCCGAACACAAACTCTGGGACGTGCTCGTGGAACCCGCCCGCAAAATCAGAATCGGCAACAAGCTCTATTTCGGCGACGATGACTCGCTGGTGGCCGAGGTGATCGACAACACCACGTCGCGCGGACGCACACTCCGCTTCCTCTATGACGGGCCCCACGACGAATTCAAGCGGGTGCTCTTCAGCATGGGCCAGACTCCGCTGCCCGAACACATCCGCCGCGAGCCGGACCAGGACGACGCCGAAGCATTCCAGACAATCTATGCGGCAAAAGAAGGCGCCGTGGTGGCGCCGGGTGCCGGACTGCACTTCTCGCGCGAGCTGATGAAACGCCTCGAAATCAAAGGAGTGGAGCGCGGATTCATGACCGTCCACAGCGGACTCGGCACTTTCCGCGAAATCGATGTGGAAGACCTCTCGAAACACCGCATCGACTCCGAAGAGATCATCGTCGACGAAAAACTCGTCAACATGGTCAACTCGGCCAAAGACGCCGGCAAGCAGGTATGCGCAGTCGGAACCTCGGTGCTCCGCGGCATGGTAGGCGCCGAAACCATGGGCGGACACCTCAAGACATTTACCGGATGGAACAACAAATTCGTGTCGCCGCCCTATGACTTCACCGTGGCCACATCGCTGGTCAGCAACTTCCACATGCCCCTGTCGACCATGCTCATGATGGTGGCCGCATTCGGCGGATACGAAACCGTGATGAAAGCCTACGACGCGGCCGTGGAGGAAAAATACTCCTTCGGCACATACGGCGACTCGCTGCTGCTGCTTCCCTGATTTTTCTCACTTTTCATACTATCACCCCACCCCACTGTTATGACAAATCCCCAGACCTACCTCGGCCCCGCCGAAGAAAAAATGGAACTCGCCGTGGCATACCTCGACGAATCACTCAGCCACATCCGCGCCGGAAAGGCCAACACAAAACTGCTCGACGGAATCCGCGTCGACTACTATGGATCGGCCGCACCCATCTCCAATGTGGCCAACGTGTCGGTGCCCGACGCCCGCACCATCGTCATCACCCCATGGGAAAAGTCGATGTTCAAGGAAATTGAAAAGGCCATCATCAACTCCGAACTCGGAATCATGCCCGAAAACAACGGCGAAGTGATCCGCCTGAGCATTCCCCCGCTCACAGAAGAACGCCGCAAACTGCTCGTGAAGCAGAGCAAGGCCGAAGCCGAAACCGCAAAAGTGTCAGTGCGCAACGCACGCCGCGACGCAATCGACGGACTCAAAAAAGCGGTCAAGCAAGGCATGCCCGAAGACGTTGAAAAAGACGCCGAAGCATCAGCCCAGAAGCTCCACGACAAATACCTCAAGCAGATCGACGAACTCTTCGCCCAGAAGGAGAAAGAGATCCTCACCGTCTGACAATAATCCGACGCAAACGCCCGGACTCAAGCTCCGCGGCGTTTGCGCCGGACTCAAAAACAGACACCTGCCATCAAATCATCTATCTGACAAACATACACCCACCAATCATCATCAAAAAAAACACCGTTTCATTATATACTATCTACAATTACACCATTGCAAAAACTCCAGCAACACCATATTTAAAACGTTGACATATTTTCGCCCTTCTTTGATGATTATGACAACGTTAGTTATTACGTAACCCTCAATTGTAATTATGAATAAATACATCGCAACAAAAGTCGCAATAATTGCCCTATTAGCAATTATTACTTCTCAGGCTGGAGGATGCAAGACCAACGAAAAGGCAACGACGAAAACGACTGCTACCACTGAGCATTTAGAAGATAGTGAACAGGTCGAAGGTATACGTTACGTGCCTTTCACAAGATATCCTGACAACAAACTGAATTTCTCCGCTAAAGGCGGCACGTTGGTATGCAAAGCCGACACAACGTTCGGAAGCAGGGCGTTTTATATCTGCGAAATACGGTTTGATGATGGCTACCGCTATTCCCTATATGGTGGAGGATACTATTATTATCATAAAGAAAATTTTGACTATGAATCCCAGGAATTTCCGTCTGAAATGCGCGGATATCCGGGGAATTGGGATCCTTGTCCGCTCACATTCAGATGGGTCACAGTGTTTCTTGACGGATATGACCTGTTGGTGACAGTTGAACCTAACGAAACCGGCAAAAAGCGACATTGCGAAATCGCCATTGCTGATGAGAACTATGGCTGGAGTGTTGAGTGCACACAGAGCAGAGGGCCTTACAAGCCAAAAAAATCCAAAAAGAAGAAGCAATAGCAAAGCTACTGCGAACACTTTTTAAAATTGGAATCATGAATAAATACATCGCAACAAAAGTCGCAATAATTGCCCTATTAGTAATTATTACCTCTCAGGCTGGAGGATGCAAGACCAACGAAAAGGCAACGACGAAAACGACTGCTACCACTGAGCAGTTAGAAGATAGTGAACAGGTCGAAGGTAGAGGTTACGTAAATTTTACGAGATATCCGGAAAATAAACTGAAATTCCCTGCTAAAGGCGACACGTTGGTATGCAAAGCCAACACAAAGAGGAGAAGTATGTCTTTTTATATTCGCGCAATCGAATTTGATGATGACTACCGCTATTTCCTCTCAGATGGAGGATACTATTATTATCGAAAAGGTGAATTTGACTTAGACTCCAGGGAATGTATATCTGAGTTGCGCGGATATCCGGGGAATTGGGATCCTTGTCCGCTCACATTCAGATGGGTCACAGTGTTTCTTGACGGATATGACCTGTTGGTGACGGTTGAACCTAACGAAACCGGCAAAAAGCGACATTGCGAAATCATCATTTCCGATGAGGACTATGGCTGGATCGTTGAGTGCACACAGAGCAGAGGGCCTTACAAGCCCAAAAAATCCAAAAAGAAGAAACAACAGCAAGGATACTGATGCGAACACCATTTTAAAGGCTCCCGACGTGGAGCCTTTCTCTTTTATCGGATTGGTCAAAAACTCCAAAATGAATGCAAAAATGGGAATTATATCCTTTTTTAACATTTGCCCATAAGCCCATCGCACGGATTTTGAGTAACTTTGCACCCGATATATACCGATGATTTAATAAATTTTTCCTCATTCAATTTCTTAAGGGATAAGACAGATTTCCATTATGAAGCAAAAATTCAATTTCAAGGGACTGGCCACTGCAGTGGCCGCAGGCGCCCTTTGCGTGCTTTCGTCATGCGGTTCCAAAGAACAGGCTGGCCAGGGCGCCGGAATGGCCCCCTCGCTGGCCGTACAGACTGTAGCCCCTGGCTCAATCCAGCTTGAATCCACTTTCCCCGCAACAATAAAGGGCAAGACTGACATCGACGTTCGCCCCATGGTGAGCGGAAACATAGTCTCTGTCCACGTCGATGAAGGACAGCGCGTCAACAAAGGCCAGCTGCTCTTCACCATCGACCAGGTGCCCTATCTCGCAGCAGTAGACCAGGCCCGTGCTGCGGTCAACGTGGCCAGCACAGCGGTCGAGACAGCACAGATCTCTTACAATTCAAACAAGGCGCTATTCGACAAAAACATCATCTCGGAACACGCCCTCCAGATCTCGGCCAACCAGCTCGCACAGGCCAAGGCCCAGCTCGCGCAGGCCAATGCCGGTCTGACCAACGCCGAAAAGAACCTGAGCTACACCCAGGTCGTGGCTCCGTCTGACGGCGTGGTCGGCTCGATCCCCCTGCGCGTCGGCGCCCTCGCATCGCCGTCCGGACAGGCTCTGACCACCGTCAGCGACAACTCCGAAGTCTATGCCTACTTCTCCATCAACGAAAAAGATATCCTCTCAATGACCGACGGAGGCGCCAGCACTCTCGACGCGGCCATCGCGTCAATGCCCGAGGTGTCGCTCAAACTCGCCAACGGAACCACATTCCCCAACCCCGGCAAAGTTGCCACAGTCAGCGGCGTCATCGACCCGCAGACCGGATCGGCAACCGTGCGCGCGCTCTTCTCAAACGTCAACAACATGCTGCGCTCAGGATCGACAGGCTCTGTTGTGATGCCGGTCGAAGCCACCGACGTGATCGTCATCCCGCAGAAGGCCACATATGAAGTGCAGGACAAGAAATTCGTATTCACTGTCGACGAAAACAACACCCTCCACTCCACCGCCATCTCAATCCTGCCCCAGCAAGACGGACAGCACTATGTGGTGACCGAAGGCCTCAGGCCCGGCGACCGCATCGTCATCGAAGGCGTCGGCATGTCGGCCCGCGACGGAATCACCATCAACCCCGTCGATCCAGCCGCCAAGGCCGCCCCGCAACAGTAACAAAAATCACACTCTCAGTCACAGAACCAGAGATTAGAGAAACAACATGAAGTTAAACACATTTATCAACCGCCCGGTACTATCCACGGTTATCTCGATATTTATCGTGCTGCTGGGTCTGATCGGACTTGTGTCGCTGCCGATCACCCAGTTTCCTGACATAGCGCCGCCGACAATCTCGGTGTCAACGACATACAACGGCGCAAACGCACAGGCTGTGCTCAACTCGGTGATCGCCCCGCTGGAAGAAGCTATCAACGGCGCCGAGGGCATGACATACATGAAGTCGACCGCCACAAACACCGGATCGGCCAACATATCGGTATATTTCGAACAGGGAATGGACCCTGACATGGCGGCAGTCGACGTGCAGAACCGCGTGGCCAAGGCACAGAACCTGCTCCCGTCGGAGGTTAATCAGGTCGGCGTCCTCACCCAGAAACGACAGACCTCGATGCTGGTGGGCGTGGCCCTCTATGACAGCACCGGAGTCTATGACGCGGAGTTCCTCGACAACTACATGAAGATCAACGTCATTCCCCGCCTCCAGCGCGTCTCGGGCGTGGGCGACGTGATGAGCTTTGGCGCCGACTACTCGATGCGCGTATGGCTCAAACCCGACGTCATGGCCCAATACGGACTCGTGCCCTCCGACATAGCCGGCGTCATCGCCGAGCAGAACATGGAAGCCGCCCCCGGCGGATTCGGACAACAGGGCAACCAGAGCTTCGAATACACCATGCGCTACCGCGGACGCCTGGTAACCCCCGAAGAATTCGAAAACATCGTGGTCAGCGCCAACGCCAACGGCGACGTGCTCTACCTCAAGGACGTGGCCGACATTGAACTGGGCCGTGTGATGTATGGCTTCGCCAACGCACTCAACGGCTATCCGTCGACATCGGCCATGGTGTTCCAGACCGCCGGATCAAACGCCACCCAGATCATCAACGACTGTCTGAAAGAGGTCGACAACATGAAAGCCGACCTTCCCAAAGGCCTCGCGTTCGCCATCCCGATGAACAACAATGACTTCCTTTACGCGTCGATCCACCACGTGATCCAGACCCTCATCGAAGCGTTCATCCTGGTGTTCCTTGTGACCTACCTCTTCCTTCAGGACATCCGCTCGACAATCATCCCCGCGATCGCCATCCCCGTGGCCCTCATCGGCACGTTCTTCCTGATGAACATGATCGGATTCTCGCTCAACCTGATCACACTGTCGGCCCTGGTGCTCGCCATCGCGATCGTGGTCGACGACGCAATCGTGGTGGTCGAGGCGGTCCACGCCAAACTCGACGTGGGCTACAAGTCCTCGCGCAAGGCGGCCATCGACGCCATGGGTGAAATCGGCGGCGCCATCATCTCCATCACCCTTGTGATGATGCTCGTGTTCATCCCAGTGTCGTTCATGCCTGGCACCGCCGGCATCTTCTACCAGCAGTTCGGTCTGACAATGGCAATCGCCATCGGCTTCTCGGCCGTCAACGCCCTGACCCTGTCGCCGGCTCTCTGCGCCGTGTTCCTCAAACCCCACTCCACCGAATCAACTCTCGGAGAACGCATGGGCGAGGCATACCGCGCCGCAGGCGAAGTGGCACGCCGACGCTTTGCCTTCCACCCGCTCGTTACCACCGCCATGCTTGTGGCAACGATAGTGTTCATGGTGCTCGGATGGTACTCCGACGGCAACCTGCTCCACATGACCCTGTCAATCATCGTGGCTGCCGTGGCTCTGTTCGGACTGTTCGGACGCCGCTTCAAAGACGCTTTCGAAAGCTCCTTTGCGAAACTCTCGAAATGGTATCGCTCCATCTCCAACTTCTTCATGAACCACAAGATCTCGTCGTTCATCGCCGTGATCATCTCAGTGGTTCTCCTCGTCTGGCTCATGGCCAAGACCCCGACCGGCATGGTGCCCGAAGAAGACACCGGCACACTCTTCTGCATGGTCGACATGCCTCCGGGCACATCGCAGGAACGCACCATCGAAGTGCTCAACCAGGTGCAGGGAATCGTCGACAAGATTCCCGCCGTCGAATACTCCCAGATGATCGCCGGCTACAGCTTCCTGGCCGGACAAGGCGCCACCTACGGCACTTTCATCATCAAGCTCCGCAACTGGGCCGAACGCGACAAAAACACTGAAAGCTCCGACGCCGTGCTCCGCCAGATCTATGGCATGACGGCACAGGTGGTCAAAGACGGTCGCGTGATGGCATTCGCTCCGCCTATGATCTCGGGCTTCTCCGTGACCAACGGTTTCGAACTGGAAATGCAGGACCGCACCGGCGGCGACATCAACGACTTCTATGCCATCGTGCAGGGCTTCCTCGGTTCCCTCAACCAGCAGCCTGAAATCCAGATGGCCTACACAACCTTCAACCCCACATTCCCCCAATACCGCATCGACATCGACGCGGCAAAGGCCAAACAGGCCGGACTCAGCCCCAGCACGATCCTGTCGGCACTACAGGGCTACTATGGCGGCATGTACGTGTCTAACTTCAACCGGTTCGGCAAAATATACCGCGTGATGATGCAGGCCGCACCCGAAGCCCGAGTGTCGCCCGAAACCCTCGAGTCGATCAAGGTGCGCAACGGCACCGGGATGGCATCGGTGAGCAACTTCGTCACCCTCACACGCATCTATGCGCCCGACCTGCTGAACCGATTCAACATGTTCACCTCGATCTCCGTGTCCGGACAACCCGCCCCAGGCTACTCATCGGGACAGGCACTCGAAGCCATCAAGCGTGTCGCCGCCACAACCCTCCCTCAGGGCTATGGCTATGAATACGCCGGCATGACCCGTCAGGAAGCGCAGCAAGGATCCAACGCCACGGCCATAATCTTCGGTCTGTGCCTGCTCTTCGTCTACCTGCTGCTGTCCGCACAATATGAAAGCTACATCGTGCCCTGGGCTGTTATCCTCTCCATCCCGTTCGGACTCATGGGCTCGTTCGTGTTCGCCCAGATATTCTCCGTCAGCAACAACATCTACTTCCAGATCGCACTGATCATGCTGATCGGCCTGCTCGCCAAAAACGCCATCCTCATCGTCGAGTTCGCGCTCGAACGCCGACGCACAGGCATGAGTGTGGTCAACGCCGCCATCCAGGGCGCCTGCGCGCGTCTGCGACCGATCCTCATGACGTCCATCGCGCTGATCATCGGCCTGCTTCCGCTCATGTTCTCCTCTGGCGTAGGCGCCAACGGCAACCGCGCGCTCGGCGTCGGATCAATCGGAGGCATGCTCATCGGCATGATTCTCCAGCTCATCTTCGTGCCCGCGCTCTTCGTCATCTTCCAGAAGATCCAGGAGAAGATATCGCCTCTCAAATGGTCTGACACAAACAACGCCGGAATCGGATCTGAAATCGAGCAGTACTCACGATAATTCCTCACTATGAATACTTTTTCATCCAAAATAGCTTCAGCAGCTCTGGTGGTGGCTTTTGCCGCCACCACCTCGGGCTGCCACATTTACAAAAAATTCGACATGCCTGACCAGAGCGCCATCGGACAGGAACTGATCCAGGCCGCTCAACAGGAACAGGACTCGACGGCCCTTGGCAACCTCCCCTGGCAGCAAGTCTTCACCGACCCCGTGCTCGCCGACCTGATAAGCCAGGCTCTCGAAAACAACAAAGACCTCGAAAACGCCCGCCTCAACATAGAAGTGGCCCATGCCAACATGCTCGGCGCCCGGCTGAGCTACCTCCCGTCGCTCGCCCTCGCCCCATCGATCAGCAGCTCCACCTCAATCGGCGGAAGCAAACCCAACTGGAGCTACCAGATTCCGCTGTCGGCAAGCTGGGAAATCGACATATTCGGCAAAATCCTCAACAACAAGCGCTCGGCCGAAGCGGCCCACGCCCAGACCAAATTCTACGCCCAGGCAGTCAGATCGCAGATCATCGGCGGCGTGGCCAACTGCTACTATGCCATCTCGGCCCTCGAAGCTCAGCTGATGCTGCAACGATCGACGGCCGAAAGCTGGGAACGCTCCGTGCAGACAATGCGCGACATGAAAGAAGCCGGATGGACCAACGAGGCGGCGGTCGTGCAGAGCAACGCCCAGTACTACTCGATCCTCGGATCCATCTGCGACCTCGAGACGGCGGTCGAAGAAGCCCACTACACCCTCTCGCTGCTCCTCAACCAGATGCCGCAGCGGTGGGCCATCCAACCCGGACTCTCGCTCGAAATGCCTGAAGGATTCCACTCCGGAGTCCCAATGCAGGCCCTGGCCGCACGCCCCGACATCCTCGCCTCGGAACGCGCCCTGGCCATCGCATACTATGCCACCAACTCAGCCCGCGCAGCATTCTACCCCGGACTCACCATCACCGCCAACGGCGGATGGATGGACCAGATCGGCAACCTCGTCCAGAACCCCAAAGGATGGTTCTACCAGCTCGGAGCATCACTCGCAGCGCCGCTGTTCGCCCGCGGACAGAACATCGCCCGCCTCAAAGCCACCAAAGCTCAGCAGGAACAGGCCCTCAACAACTTTGAATATGCCGTCATGAGCGCGGCAGCTGAAGTAGGAAACGCTCTCACCGCATATGCCAACAACACCGCCAAGATCGAGGCCCTGACAGTCCAGACTGAACAGATGGCACAGGCTGTCGACATCACCGAGACCCTCTTCATGAACCCAGCGGCCGACACTCAGACAACATACCTCGAAGTGCTCACCGCCCAACAGAACTACCTCGGAGTGCAGATGAACCTGATCAACTCAACGCTCAGCCGCACGCAGTCAATCGTAAACCTCTACCAGACACTCGGCGGCGGACGCTAACGCCATAAATCACATACCGTCATGATCAACAACTTAGCCCACGTCGACCCATCGGCCAAAATCGGCCGCGACGTGAAAATCCACCCGTTTGCATTCGTCGACGCCGACGTGGAAATCGGCGACGGATCCGTCATCATGCCATATGCCAGCGTAATGGCAGGAACCACAATCGGCAAAAACTGCAAGATCTACCAGGGCGCCATCATCGGAGCCGACCCGCAGGACTTCCGATGGAAAGGCGAGCCGACACGATGCCTCGTCGGTGACAACACCGTCATCCGCGAACACGTGATCATCAACCGCGGCATCAGACCCGACGAACAGGGAACCGTCATCGGCAACGAATGCTTCATCATGGCCGACAGCCACATCGGCCACGACACACGCATCGCCGATAAAGTCGTTGTCGGCAACGGAGCCACCGTGGCCGGCGACGTCGAGATCGGAACCTGCACCATACTCTCGTCGCTCTCCATCGTCCACGAAAAATGCCACGTCGGCAAATGGGCGGTCATCAAAGGCGGATGCCGTATCGGAGCACACGTACCCCCGTTTGTCATCATAGCCCACAACCCCGCCACATTCTTCGGCGTTAACGCCTGGGTGATGCAGAAAAACGGTTTCTCGGAAGAAGACATCACCGAAATCGCCAAGGCCTACCGCCATATGTACCAGTCGGGCACATCTGTGTTCAACGCCCTCCAGCGCATAGAGGCCGACGTCACCCCCGGCCCCAACCGCGACGCCATCATTGACTTCGTCCGCTCCAACGACCTGCGCATCGTCGGAGCCATCAACGTCTCTGAAGACTGATGGCAGCCAACCGTCCGATCAAAACCCTTTTCCAGTTCATAATCCCGCTGACCATATCGGCGGGATTATGCTATATCCTATACTCCGGCATGGACTGGTCAGACGTGCGCGCCGGCCTCGCCACATGCCGATGGCAGTGGATGGGCGCATGGGCCGCGGCCAACGTGCTCGCCATCTGGTTCCGCGCATTGCGGTGGCGCATGCAGCTCCGCGTGCTCGCCATCAACCCGCCGTGCGCCGAAATGTTCCGCGCCATTGCAGGAACATATGCCGTCAACCTCGTCCTCCCGCGGCTGGGCGAAATCTGGCGCTCGGGCTACGTAGCCCGACGCCGTGGCGCGCCTTTCACATCCGTGTTCGGATCCATGATCGCCGACCGCCTGTCCGACACTGTCGCCGTGCTCCTGATCACCGCCATCACCGTCCTCATGGCCCGAGCCCCCATGGCCCGCTTCATGGCCGAAACCGAATTCGGACGCAAAGCCGCATCGGCCATCGCCTCGCCGTGGGCCATCGCAACAGGCGCCTGCATCATTCTCTTCATCCTGGCCATCATCTGCCTGCCGCGCCTGCGCTTCATCTCGCGTCTGCGTGCCATACTGGCCAACGCCTGGAGCGGATTCGCCTCCATCTTCCACATGCGCCGCTCATGGCTCTGGCTGCTGCTCACCGCCGGAGTGTGGACAAGCTACTTCGCCGGCACCTGGTTCTCATTCCTCGCATTCGAATCCACTGCCGCAATTGTCCACGCCTACGGCCCCGTGGCTGTGCTCGTCACCTTCGTCTTCGGCTCATGGGCCATGGCCGTGCCATCCAACGGAGGCATAGGCCCATGGCAGATGGCTGTAGTGCTCGCCCTCAGCGGCATCTACGCCATGGACCGCGGACCGGCCCTCGCCTTCGCCACCATAGTCCTCGCCCTCCAGACTCTCCTGTTCATAATCCTCGGACTATACGCCCTCATCTCCATAGCCCTCGCCCCAGGTCGCAGCCACACACCTGCCGCCTGACTCATGTTGCACAACATATCGAAATAATTGCGCGCAAATATATTTTACAGTATATTTGCGCAAATTATTTACACACATTCACACTCATCTCCATGAAATCACCATTACTCCTTGCGGTAGCTATCTTCTCATCAACCGGAGTGGCGGCCCAACACACAATCTACATCACCTCAGGTGACCCCGTCAGCCCGGCCACCTCTACTGCCCCTGACAGAACGGTAGAAAATCTCGAAAACGGCGTGCGCGTCACCTACACTTTCAGCTATGCCCGCCTCGACTCCATTCCGTCAGACTCAGGCAATGGCGCTTTCATCGTCACTTCTGTGGCCACCGGCAAAAGCCTGACTTTTCAGCAGCCAAAAGGAGAATCAGAAGCGGTCATCGACCTCTCGGATGAAGCTCCTGGAACATATGTGATCACCATGGTTGCCAACGGCAACAAAGTAGACTCATCAACCATTTCAATCAATTGAACAGCATGAAAAAGAGAATATTATCCGCACTGACAGCAGCGGCGGCAACGATCGTGCCGGCTTCGGCCTTCGACGTCAAAATCGACAATATATATTACAACATCATCAATGGAGAATACCTTGAGGTGACTGCCATTACAGATTATCCGGCATACTCCGGCGATCAATTAGATGTCGCGCCTATAAACCCGACCGCAAGCCAAACAACACCTAACGATTATTCCGGAGACATTGTCATTCCTGATTCGGTAACTGTTGATGGATATGAAAAAAAATTACCGGTCAAAACTATCAGGACAAGCGCGTTCGCTAATACGACCGAGCTCATATCAGTAACTCTCCCTGAAACCATAACGAGGATCGGATCGAGTGTATTCGCTCATTCTTCTATCAAAAAACTGGATATGAGCAAAGCAAAACTGCAATACATTCCGTCTTGGACATGCTACCGGTGTACGGAAGCGGTTGACGTCACAATGCCTGACGGTTTGGAGGATATCGGAGAAGGCGCTTTCATGCAAAGCAACATAACCGAGATCACAATTCCCGAATCCACTGAGTACATCGGCAATCAGGCCTTTATGCTCTGCCACAAGATCACTGCGGTACACGGTGGCAGAAACGTGACCAAATATGGATATTACTGCTTCTCCAAAACCAGTTTAAGCACTGTGGTCATTCATGAAGCGCTTAGAGATATGAGCAATGCATTCACGCTTAATATCAATTTAAAGAACGTCATCTGCCATAAATCAGACCCGGATGACTTTGATGGATACTTCTCGTTCCACAACTCCAATCCGAACTGCACGCTATGGGTCCCCGATGAAAGTCTGGAGCTCTACAAAGCCTCCAGTCAGTGGACGTCGTTTTTCAAAGACATCAGGCCGATGAGCCAAGGACTACCGCAGGCTGCGGCCTCCGATCCTGAAGACATCAGATATTTCGACATGAACGGACGCCAGGTCCCGGATCCGAAACCGGGACACGTCTACATCACAGACCGACACAAAAAAATACTCTACTGAGAGGCAAACCTAATCCTCCGGCACACTATTGCACAGCCGGAGGATTTTTTGTAAATTTGCGCCAATAATTGCAATTGTCATGAAGTTCAACGAATATAAGAATCTTGATCTTACGGAAGTAAACCACTCCGTTCTTGACCGCTGGAACGGTCTTGGTCTGTTTGAACGCACTCTCGAAGAACGCTCCGGCGCGCCATCGTTCGTATTTTTCGAAGGCCCCCCGTCGGCCAACGGACACCCCGGCATACACCATGTGCTGGCCCGTACAATCAAAGACATCGTGTGTCGCTACAAGACCATGCGCGGATTTCACGTGAAGCGCAAAGCCGGCTGGGACACACACGGCCTCCCCGTGGAACTGGGAGTTGAGAAAACCCTCGGAATCACCAAAGAAGATATCGGAAAGAAAATCTCCGTTGACGAATATAACGATGCCTGTCGGCGCGAAGTGATGAAGTTTACCGACGAATGGGAGAAACTCACGTCACTGATGGGCTACTGGGTCGACATGAAAGACCCCTATGTGACCTACGACAACCGCTACATCGAGTCAGTGTGGTGGCTGCTCCGCCAGGTCTATGACAAAGGCCTGCTCTATAAAGGATACACCATACAGCCATACAGCCCGGCCGCAGGCACCGGCCTCAGCTCGCACGAACTGAACCAGCCAGGATGCTATCGCGATGTCAAAGACACGACATGCATCGCTCAGTTCACCTGCACCGACCCCATAGAAGAAATGACCGGATGGGGAACTCCATGCTTCCTGGCCTGGACAACCACCCCCTGGACCCTGCCCAGCAACACGGCGCTATGCGTCGGTCCGGCAATCGAATACTGCGTGGTGCGCACCTACAACCCCTACAGCGGCGAACCGATCAGCTGCGTGGTGGCCAAAGCGCTGCTTCACAGCGTGTTCAACGCAAAAGCCGAAGGCCTTGACCTGACCGCCTACAACAAAGGCGACAAACTGGTGCCCTGGCAAGTGGCGGCGACAGTCACCGGCGACCGTCTGACCGGCATGCACTACCACCAGCTCTTCCCATGGGTCAACCCCGGAGAAGGAGCCTTCAGAGTGATTCCAGGCGACTATGTCACCACCGACGACGGCACCGGCATCGTGCACATAGCCGGCACATTCGGTGCCGATGACCTGCGGGTGAGCAAAGCCGCCGGAGTGCCGCCGCTCCACCTGATTGACCGCGACGGAAATATCCGCCCGATGGTCGACCTGCGCGGACGCTTCTACCGTCTTGACGATCTCGACCCAGAATTCGTGGAGAAAATGGTAGACCGCCAGGCATACTCCGAATTTGAAGGACGGTTCGTCAAAAACGCATACGATCCGGAAGCCGACGACCAGACCGAAACGCTCGACGTCTCGCTCTGCATGTGGCTCAAACAGCGCGGACTGGTGTTCAAGATCGAAAAACACGTCCACAACTACCCCCACTGCTGGCGCACAGACAAACCTGTGCTCTACTACCCGCTCGACTCATGGTTCATCCGCTCGACCGCCGTGCGCGAACAGCTCATGAAAGCCAACGAGACCATCAAATGGAAACCGGCTTCCACCGGATCGGGCCGATTCGGCAAATGGCTTGAAAACCTCCAGGACTGGAATCTCAGCCGCAGCCGCTACTGGGGCACACCGCTCCCGATATGGCGCACCGACGACGGTGCCGAAGAACTCTGCATCGGCTCCGTGCAGGAACTCTGGGACTGCATCGAAAACGCGGTCAGCGCCGGAGTCATGACATCGAATCCGCTCAAAGACAAAGGTTTCGTGCCAGGCGACTACTCCGCCGAAAACTATAACCTGATCGACCTCCACCGCCCCTATGTCGACGACATCGTGCTGGTGAGCAAAAGCGGCAAGCCCATGCACCGCGAAACAGACCTGATCGACGTGTGGTTCGACAGCGGCGCCATGCCATTCGCCCAGCAGCACTACCCGTTTGAAAACCGCGAAGCAGTCGACTCCGGCGAACTCTATCCCGCCGACTTCATCGCCGAAGGCGTTGACCAGACCCGCGGATGGTTCTTCACCCTCCACGCCATATCTGGCATGGTCAAAAACTCCGTGGCTTACAAAGCCGTGATCTCCAACGGACTGGTGCTCGACAAATTCGGCAACAAAATGAGCAAACGCCTTGGCAACGCCGTCGACCCATTCGTCACCATCGAAGCCCATGGATCAGACCCCCTGCGCTGGTACATGATCAGCAACTCCGCTCCCTGGGACAACCTGAAATTCGATGCCGAAGGCGTCACCGAAGTATCGCGAAAATTCTTCGGCACGCTATTCAACACCTATAACTTCTTTGCCCGCTACGCCAACGTCGACAACTTCGACCCGGCAACGGCACAAGACGTTCCGGCAGACCAACGCCCCGAAATCGACCGCTGGATCATCTCGCAGCTCAACACCCTGACCGCCACCGTGCAGTCGGCCCTCGACGATTATGAACCCACCGTGGCCGCCCGCGCCATCTCTGACTTCGTCCAGGACCACCTGAGCAACTGGTATGTACGCCTCAACCGCCCGCGCTTCTGGGCCAAAGGAATGGAAACGGACAAAATCGCCGCATACCGCACCCTCTACGAATGCCTATCGACCGTGGCTCTGCTCATGGCCCCGATCGCACCGTTCTATGCCGACCGCCTCTGGCTCGACCTCAATTCCGGCGCCACCTCGATCCATCTGGAACACCAGCCCGAACCAGACCGCGCGCTCATCGACCCCGCACTCGAAACCCGCATGGCCATGGCCCAGCAGATCACCTCGCTGGTGCTCGCCCTGCGCCGCAAGGCCGCAATAAAAGTGCGCCAGCCGCTGGGCCGGATCATGCTCCCGCTCACCGACAACGCCCAGCGCGCCGTCATCGAACCGATCATTCCTCTGGTGCTCGGCGAAGTCAACGTCAAGGAACTGCAACTGCTCGACCCGTCGGAATCAGTGCTCGTCAAGCGCGTCAAGCCCGACTTCAAAAAACTCGGACCCGTGTTCGGCAAACAGATGAAGCAAGTGGCCGCCGCAATCCAGGCAATGGATCAGACCCAGATCATCAGCCTGGAACGCAACGGCGAAATCACCCTGACCCTGTCCGACGGATCAGAAGCAAAAGTAACCGCCGACACCGTCGACATCTTCTCGGAAGACATCCCCGGATGGCTCGTGGCCAACGAAGGGACCCTCACCGTGGCCCTGGACGTGACCGTCACCCCCGGGCTGCGCCGCGAAGGCATGGCCCGCGAACTGGTAAACCGAATCCAGAACATCCGCAAAAACCGCGACTATGCCATCACCGACCGCATCACAGTGAGCATGGCCCCGGTGCCCGAAGTGGCCGATGCCCTTGAAGAATACTCGGACTACGTGGCCCGGCAGGTACTGGCCGACGCAATCACCCTCGACCCCGCGACTCCGGAATCCGACATCACTCTCGACATCGACGGACTCCGCGTGCCCATCTCCATCAACCGCTGCTGATGCTGCCGACACCCACATCACCATTCCAATCAAAACCGACAATGACAGAAAAGACCCGCTATACAGAAGAAGAGCTGCAGGAATTCAAAGCCCTCATACTTTCCAAACTCGACAAAGCGCAGAAAGAATTTGAAGAGCTTCGCTCGCTGATGCTCGACAGCGCCGACGACACTCCGACGTTCAAAGTGCTCGAAGAGGGCGCCAACACACTGGGAAAAGAAGAAGCCTGCCGCCTGTGTGAACGCCAGCGCAAATTCATCGAAAACCTCAGGGCCGCACTGATCAGAATCGAAAACGGCACATATGGAGTCTGCCGGGCAACCGGAAAACTAATTCCCAAAGAGCGCCTGATGGCAGTGCCGCACGCCACACTCTGCATCGAAGCCAAACAATGAGACAACACAAAGGCGCACTCGCGCTGACGCTGATCGCACTGGTCATAATCATTGACCAGCTGGTCAAGATCTACGTCAAGACTCACTTTTATCTGGGAGAAGACCTCGAGGTCTTCTCCTGGTTTCACATCTACTTCGTGCAAAATCCAGGCATGGCCTTCGGATGGGAAATGGGCAGCAAACTTGCCCTGACCCTGTTTCGCATCGCGGCAATCGGATTCGGCATATACTACCTGACCCGGATCTGCCGCAGACGCGAAGAACCCGCCGGATTCGCCGCATGCGTGGCCCTGATAGTGGCCGGCGCCATAGGCAACGTGATCGACTGCATGCTCTATGGACTGATTTTCAATAACCCTATGCCTCCGGAAGTGGCCTCATTCCTGCCATATGGCGGAGGATACGCCCCTGCCCTCCACGGCATGGTGGTCGACATGCTCTACTTCCCGCTATGCTCTTGGAACTGGCCGGAATGGATGCCATGGATCGGAGGTGAACACTTCATCTTCTTCCACCCGGTGTTCAACATTGCCGACGCTGCGATATCGGCCGGAATCATCGCCATCATCCTGTTTTACTCCCGACACCTCAGCAAATAATGAAGCGCCTGCGCGGACTTATCACAGCGGCATCGCTCGCCGCGATCTCGGCCACCGCCATGACAGGATGCCGGCAGGTGCCTGACGGAGTGCTCCACGAGCAACAGCTCGCCGAAGTGATGGCCGACCTGCAATATGCCGACGCCCTGGTCAACGAATCCGACATGCGCGGAGGACGCGAACCGATAACCGACTCAATCCGCGCCGGAATCATGCAGGCAATCCTGCGGCGCCACGGCATCACACAGGCTGACTATGACTCAACCCTACGGTGGTATGGCCACCACATGGTCAGATATGTCGACGCTTGCGAACGCGCCGACTCTATTCTGGCCGACTCAATCCGCGCCGTCGACCGGCGCATGGCCATGGCCCGGGCAAACCGCGGAGGCGGAGCCGACACAGTCAACGTCTGGCCGCACACGACCGCCCATCTGTTCAGCCGGCGCAACGGCTCAGACTACATCACATTCGACCTGCCGCGCGACTCATCCTGGAGAAAAGGCGACATCTACATTTGGGAAATGACACCGGTCAACAACCGCACTCCGCTCCAGGCCAGGATCATCGCTGAATATGCCGACAACCGCCTGACCCACGAAGTCACGGAAATGACCGCAACCACATCACGCGAACGACTGACCATAACATTCCAGCTCGACAGCAACAAGACAGCCCGACGAATCTACGGATTCGCCTACCTTCCCGCTCAGGAAGGAGAAAACGCGTATATCAACAACGTGTCGCTGCTCCGCACCCGCCTCGACAGCGAAAACTACCACCGCGGACGGCGCATGGTCAGACAGATCTACGGCGCCCCGAGAATCAGCCGCCGGCAAGCGGAATAAAAAGAAGGCATGGCGGCAGACTCATCGACAAACCACATCCTGCCGGGAGTGATCGACCACAACGGCATGATCCGCCCCGTGCCGACACTGGTGACAATCGGTCCCGGAGGCAACATCACCGACCACCGTCCGCTCTGCGGCCACGAACCGCCCTTCACCACTCCGCTCGACGCGTTGCTCCACCTCCCGTCACTCACACTCCGTCACCTCTGACGCCGCCTCCGCCACACCACCACGGCCAGCACCAGAAGAACCGCCGCGGCCATAACGACATAACGCCAGTCCACCGGAATTTCTCCGCCACCGTTGGCCACATCGCCGTCGGCAGCCGCCCTGACACCCGGAGCCACACGATTAGGCTCGGTCAGCGGCCCGAGCACTCGCATCGGATCAAGATTACACTCCAGACGCATGTCAAGCATCTGCTCAGCGGTCAGATCATGAAGAAAATATCCATATGACAGATGCGACGAGCCATACTTCGACTCAAGCATTATTGCCGAATCCATGGCCTGCCCGTCATCATCGGCAAGCGCCCTGATCAGCAACCGCGCGATCCGGTGATTAGGATCATCAGGATTATAGCGCGCATGAATGCTGTCCATCTCGCGATAAAGCTCACGCGCGCCATCATAATCGCGGATCTGACTGTTGAGCAGCAATGTGGCATGATTCGACAGCCAGTCGCCCACAACAGACGAATCGGCCTTCGCCAGAATGATCGGCTTCATCTCCAGACTCAGAAACAGAGCGCTGTCTATCCGCCCGGCCCTGAGCCACGAACTGCGGGCCTCTGTGAAAAAATAATTCAGATAACCGACGTCGTCCGGCGAGATATGATCCTTATAGCGGTTAAACGCATACGTATAGAACCTGGCAGCCGAAAGATTATCGCCGACCAGCTCCGCACAATACGCCATGATATCGGCATAACGCGCCTGATAGAGATAAGCGTCGATGCGGTCGGCAAACGTCTTCATCCGCTTGGCCGACACCACGGCATCGGAATACTGACGATTGTCGAACTGCACGCACGCTCTATAGTACCACGCCAGCATGGCGCGGCGCGGATGACGGCCATTGTCAAAATAACCGGTAGCGACTGCAGCGGCCGAATCATTCGGAAGAATACGTCCGCTCATCTTCTCGAGCCTGATATAATTGAGCGCATACAACGCCGAGTCAAGTCCGTTGCCGAAACTGACGCCCTTGAGCCCGGCCATAACCGTCGCGGCCGAATCAAGCTCCCAGGTGTCGATCAGACGCTCGGCCTCGGCAAGGTCGGAATGCCACCGGCCGTGACCGGAAGAGCACGACACGGCCAGACCAGCCGTCGCAAAAAGCAAAAACAGTAATATCTGTCTCATTTTTCATTCTATAACTTCGCAAAGTTACAAAAAATTCCATTACAGGCGATACGAATATCCCCGATAATTCCGTAACTTTGCACAATTGAAAACGACAAAAAATCGAATCATGAATTTGTTTGACCGTATCAGTGCCGACATCAAGTCGGCCATGCTTGCACGCGAAAAAGTGCGCCTCGAAGCGCTCCGCGGCATAAAAAAAGAATTCCTTGAAGCAAAGACCGCAAAAGGAAGCGACGGCGAGCTGACAGACGAAGCCGCCATGAAGATACTCGCCAAAATGGCGAAACAGCGCCGCGAAACAGCCCAGATCTACACCGAGCAGAACCGCCCCGAACTGGCAGATAACGAACTGGCCGAAGCCGCCGTCATCGAAGAATACCTGCCC
>CAMWTI010000002.1 GCA_947177135.1 uncultured Porphyromonadaceae bacterium
CCCCCCCCCCCCCCCCCCCCCCCCCCCCCCCCCCCCCCCCGTTATATTTTTTTTTATTGTTACTGCGAGCTCCGAGATCTTCTCCCTTGATTTCGTATGCTGGTTGTGTTGTGTTTTTGTGTCTTTTTTTGAAGGCCTGCTTTAATTGAAACCCTCTCCCGCGGGAGTACCACCAGATCCGGCCCGCCGACAGACAAAGGTTGTTTACAGCGCCAATTACGGTTTTGTGAAGGTTCTTCCGCTGTCCTTTCCGGTAGCAATTTGCTCACCGCAGATACCGGTTTCGATATCGGCCTCCTCTTCAGTTCCGTCGGAATAACGGATAATGCCCTTTTTCTTGGGAGCGAAGAAGACTTTGGCGATGACGTAAAGCACCAGACCGGCAAGAAGGAGGAGCGTGGCCCACATGGCAAGGAAAAACGCAATGTTGGTGAGCACGATCAGATAGACGCAGTAGCCGATGCGGCCGCCCCATCCGCTGAAAGCCTTGATGGAGTCCAGACTCACATAGATCACCCATCCGAAAATGGCGGCAAGGCCGACTCCGGCAATGATGTTGAGCGCCGTTTCGTTTACGCTACACATCTGGCAGACAAACACCAGAAGGCTGAAGGCTACTGAAGCGATGAACGCCGTGCAGATGGAGCTGCCTGTGTGTGATTCGTGTGTGGGGTTGACACGCCGGAATATGGCGTTGTCCATCTTGTCGAGAAAATTAAGTTGCATATTACCTGGTTTAGAGGTTTAAATCAATTTTATTGGCGGGCGTTGTAGATCTCCTTCACTTCGTCGGGAGTGAGGATGCGGGTATCGTACATGCGGAAATTGTCAATGGTCATCGACGGGACTTCAAGCCGGCCGGCAATCTCGCATTCACCGCCGATCACAAACGCCTTGGTCATGTTGCTTTCTCCCAGATTGGAGGTCAGATCCTCGTTGGTCACGCCCACCTTGCGGCCGTCGACATAGAGAGTCTTGGTCCAGTCAGTGTAGCGGCTCTCATAGTCGGCAGTTATGACAATGTGATGCCAGTTGTTGTCGGCGATGTTGGGATGGCTGAAATAATGGCTCGGAGTGTTGTATTGATAGCGGTTTTCATAATCGCTGGCAATGAATCCGAGCTTTCCGCCGTTCATGCTGAGAGTGAACCGGTTGCAATTGTCGGACGACGGCGAGTAGAAAATCAGGCCGTCACTCAGATCCTTGACCCAGAAGCTAACGGAGAAAAGCTTGCTGTGTATCAGATTGTAGGGGATATGCACTCCGCTTTTATACGTCTTCGAGAATTTGATGCCCTGGCCGTTCACGCCGTCGACATACTGCGGCGCGTTCTCCTCATAACCGTGATAGTCATTGGCCGAGTCATCGCAGTTGCCGTCAAACTGGTAGTAGGCACACAGGCCCATCTTCACGACCACGTCGCCGGGATTCACTCCAGGATCGTCGCCGCCACCGGAGTTGCCGCCGTTGTTGACGTTGGCGGTCACGAGCACACTCTGGTCCCTGATTCCGTCAGAGATCACAAAAGTGCCCATATATTCTCCCTGGATGCTTGCACGGTCAAGAGTCACGACAACGGTCGTGGCCCCGCCGGCAGGCACAATGCCCTGCGACGGCGAGAGAGTCAGCTGATCGGGCACCTCGCGCGACGACCACGACAACATGGCCGAACCGGTGTTGCGTATGGTCAGCGACAGATTTCCGGCCGCTGTGCCGAAGTCGAGGCGGGAAGGCTCCACCACCATTTCGGAGGTGGCTCCCGCGGGCGACACGCTCACGCTCACAGGAAAATCATCGCCAAAGGCATGGATGTTGACAATTGCAGTGCGAGGCTCGGCCACATAGCTGCGGTCGACGGAAAAAGTGATGCTCTGAGTGCGTCCGGCATCGATGCTGCCGCTGATCTGCGACGCACTGAGCCAGGGGGTATATCCAAGGTCGAGACTCCAGTCGGCGGCCACGTTGCCGTTGTTGCGCACGGTGACGCTCATCGACGTCTGCATAGTGCCGAAGTTAAGCGACGACGGCGACACGGTGATGGCGGCGTTCTCGGCCTCGCGCTCGATGGTCATGTAGATCTCGGTTGTCAGACCGGCCTCGATGTCGACATAGCGGGTGTCAGTGACATAACCGCTCTTCGACACCTGCACCTGATATGAATCAGGAATCAGGTCATTGAAGCGGAAAGCGCCGTCGATGCCGGTGACATAGCTGCGGCCAAGCGCAGGGATCGACACCGTCACGTTGCTGACGGGGTCATTGCCTTCATAGACCACTCCGGTCAGGGAGCCGCGTGTGTCTTTCGGCTCCTCGGTACAGGCCGTCACAGCCAGCATGGCCACAATACTCATCAAAAATGATAACAGAGTTTTGATAATCTTCATAAAAAATTGGTTAGAAGTTAAAGCTTGTTTTCAGAAGTCGATCGAAAAAGCCAGTCCGGCACCAGGCGTGCCGCATGGATCAGACATCGGCACCGGAGCGAGCGAGAACGACGCGATCTTGCCGCGGCTCACCTTAACCTGCCGGCGTCCGGGAGCCACTGCGGCGTCAATGAGGTTATAGACATAGAGCGCGGCACCGACGCCGATGCAGACGTTGCGCACGTTGCGCCAGTCGGTGGAGCGCTTGTTATAGAAGTCGAAATCACGCGGATACTCAATGCACTTGTTGGCATAGGAACTTCGCAGCGCCTCGGCGGCGACGATTCCCGCGCCACAGACCACCGCTCCGCCCATGATCAGACCGCCCTTCACGTTGGATCCTTTATAAAACTGTCCGGCACCGGGGATCAATGACATGAACACCGGACCGCCGCCATAGCGCGAGGTCAGGGTGATGCGGTCGGCATAACTTCCGCCGGCCGCATTCTGATCATTTACCGTATAGAGCTGTGTGACAGTATATACGCCATTAGCCCGCTCCCAATATTCATCGACCACGCGGGTGGTCAGAGTGATCTGCTTGCCGCGCTCCGTACACTGCATTGAATACGACTGTGACGTCGTCGAAGAGCGCGATCCGCCCGAGGCGCGCGATGCGGTCTTGTCGACGCTCACCGTGCTGGTGATCTCCAGACCGCGCTCATGTTCAAGCTTGGCCGTGAGATTCACAAGCGCCCTCTGGCGAGCTTCGTCGAGAGTGGCTCCACGCCCTTGGGCCGAAACAAACACGTAGCCGGGCGATTTCGCCGACGGCACAGACGAAACCATCCATCGGGGCTTAAGCCCGTCGGATTTTTCGGCCGCCAGACACACAGCCGAAGCCGCGATCAGGAAGATACAGATCGATAGTAGGTTACGCAACATCGCTCCCGGTCATTATCTGCTACCGTTCTGTCGACTTTGACGCAAAGCTCTCAGCTCGTCGGCATAACTGCTGCGGAACTGATCGGCATTGAATTCCACATTCTGACGCTCGTCGTCAGACAACACAGTGGCGCCGATCACCTTCTCGACCTCTTCGGAGGGAACGCTGATGCAGACAGCACACTCATAAGTGCCGTCGCCAAGCCGATAACGCTTGGAGCAAATGATGCGGCAATTCTCGAGAGTCTGCTCGGCCATGGAGCCTACATCCTGCTTGATATCTGCCTCCGAGGCCGTGCGGCCGTTTGATTTGACCTTGGCTCTGTAGCCCTTCATCACACTCAGAGTCAATGACTCGATCTGGGAAGCCATCTCGGCTTTGGCAAAAAGCACGGCCTGCTGGCGGGCAAAGTCCCTGTCTTCGTCGACAGCCGACGCATAGGCGCGCCATTCCGACGCCGGCGCGTCGATGGCCATTTGTTCGCATTCGTCGATCTGCTCTTCAACTTTTGTCACCATACGTGTGCCGGTGTTGCCGGCGCCAGTGTAGTCTGGATAGGAAGCCACAGGTACTTTTTTTGAAGAACCGCATGAGCAAACAGCTGTAGCCAACAATCCGAAAGCAACCGCTACTGTGATAACAGAAAATGATTTCATCTAAATTTGTTATTAAATGTGTGGTTATAACGCTACTTTAACACAATGGTGCTTATAATCTCTTAGCCAGAGAGTGTATGTCCGGTGCAAATTTATGAAAAAAACGCAAATTCCTAAAATTTTAACGAAAAAATGTGCGATTTATATCCGACTCTCTTTTTATGTGGTTAGCAATCAGCGATTTGCTTCTGGAAATGATCTCTGGCTAAGAGATATGCATTATTTTGTATGTCAGAAAAGAAGCTCCGGACGCTTCAACGAAGGCAAAATTGATTGCGCACAGAGCCTGCAGGGAGATCACTTCCGACAGCAGAGAGCGAATTTGGTAAAGTGGGATTTTTTAAGTAATTTAGCGCCGCAAACAAACACAAAAACGAAAACACCCATTACCATTTACCATGGATAATTTTCACCGATATTGCGTTATTATGTGTGGAGGCGTCGGTTCCCGCTTCTGGCCATCAAGCCGCGCTTTCCGCCCAAAACAATTCATAGATTTTTTCGGCACCGGTCACTCGCTGTTGCAGATGACCTATGAGCGTATGCTCGCATTTGTGCCTTCCGACCATATATTCCTGATCACCAACGCAGACTATGCCGACATAATACATGAACAGCTGCCTGACGTCGCAAACGACCGCCTGTTGCTCGAACCTGCGCGACGAAACACCGCGCCATGTATAGCCTGGGCCACACACCACATCAAAGCCATTGACCCGGAAGCATCAATGATCGTGACCCCGGCCGACCACATGATCACCCGTGAAGCTGAATTTCAGCGTTCGCTGAACGCCGCGTTCGACTATGTGGAGCAGAACGAGGTGCTGCTAACCCTCGGCATTACCCCGCACTGCCCGGAAACAGGATATGGCTACATACAGATGGGCCGCCACATCGCCGACGACTTCCATCAGGTCAAAACCTTTACTGAAAAGCCCAACGCGGAACTGGCCAACGTGTTTTTGCAGACTGGCGAATTTCTGTGGAATTCGGGCATTTTCCTCTGGACTGCCGATGCCCTGCTGAAAGCACTGGCACAGCATGTGCCCGACATAGCCCAACGTTTCGATTCCGGACTCGGTTTATACGGCACGGAGGCCGAAACCGATTTTATCAACCGCGAATTCGCAGCATGCCCAGGGGTGTCGATCGACTGCGCGCTCATGGAGAAGGCCCGCAACGTGGTGGTGGAGCGCGTCGGATTCGGATGGAGCGATCTCGGCACATGGGGATCACTGCGCGACAATTCACCACAAAGCAGCGACGGAAACGTGAATCACGGATGCCACCTGCTGACCTACGACACCACCGGCTCGATATTCAAAGTGGCCGACAACAACAAACTGGTGGTCGTGGACGGTCTGAAAGACTATGTGGTGGCCGATGCCGGCGACGTGTTGCTGATATGTCCGCTGGCCAATGAACAACTTATAAAACAATATGTCAATGATGTCAAGCAGCGGCTTGGCAATAAATATATCTGATGAAGAGCTTTCTGAAACGTCACTCCGTGTGGGGGACGATAGTATCTCTGGCGATAATCGCTATCGTGGCGTTCGCCTATTTCTATCCCGACGCATCGGCCGGACGCGTGCTGAACCAGCCCGATATGCTCCAGGGCATGGCCATCGGACAGGAAACAAAGGCCTATGCCGAAGCAACAGGCCACACGTCCTACTGGACCAACTCGCTGTTCGGCGGCATGCCGACCTTCCAGATCTCTCCCTCCTACCCGTCCACCCGGCTGTTCAGCTGGATCACCACGGTCTATGGCCTTGGACTGCCGGCGCCGTCCAACCTGCTGGCCATGATGATGATCGGCATGTTCATACTGCTGTCGGCCATGCGATGCCGCTGGCCTCTGGCTCTGCTCGGATCTGTGGCATGGGCATTCTCATCATACTTCATCATCATTATCGGCGCAGGCCACATATGGAAATTCGTAGCCCTGTCATACGTGCCGCCGACAATAGCCGGCCTGGTGCTTATCTATCGCGGCAAGCGGCTGCTTGGAGCCGGAACTGCATCGCTGGCCATGATGATGCAGATAGCCAGCAACCATGTGCAGATGAGCTATTATTTCGCCTGGGTCATGGCCGGATTCGTGATCGCATACGGCATAGAGGCCTGGCGGTCACGACAGATGAAAAAATGGGCTGTCGGCACCGCAGTGCTCGCCGGCTCCATGCTTCTGGCCGCAGGAGCGAATCTGCCGAACCTCTACAACACCTATGAATATTCAAAGCAGACCATTCGCGGACGCCACTCCGAACTGACCCCGCTCCACCCTGCGGCAGCCGGCGACACCTCCTCGGGACTCGACCGCTCATATATCACACAGTATTCCTATGAGCCGGCCGAAACGTTCACCTTTCTGATTCCAAACGTGAAGGGCGGAACATCGTCGGCATCGCTGGCATCGACCGACGCCGGCAAAGAACTGATGCGCGCCGACCGCAGCGGGCAGATGACCCTGCTGCAGATTTTCTCTCAATATTTCGGCGGAGAGGAGGGCACCTCCGGACCCGTGTATGCCGGAGCCATCATCGTCGCACTGTTCGTGTTCGGCGCCATAGTCGTGCGCGGCCCGCTGAAGTGGGCGCTGCTGATTCTGACAGCACTCTCCATCTTGCTGTCATGGGGGCGCCACATGATGTGGTTCACCGACCTGTTTATCGACTGGATACCTATGTATAACCGATTCCGAACGGTGGAGAGCATACTGGTCATCGCCGAATTCACAATGCCGCTGCTTGCCGTGCTCGGCCTGCGCGAACTGTTTGCCGCCACAACGGCCGACAAACGCAAAGCGATGCTCAGACCGCTGGCATGGAGTTTCGGCATCTGTCTGGCCTTCTGTCTGCTGGCGGTGATCTGGCCCGGACTTTACGGTCAGGCCGTCATGAGCAAGGGAGACATGCGCATGATCAGCCTCTACACCGATGCCGGCGCATTGCCGGCCGGCTTCTCGCTAACGCAGGTTCCGGAAGTGGCCAATGCGGTTGAAAGCATCAGGCTGCAGATGGTAAGCTCTGACGCTCTGCGCTCGATGCTCTTCATCGGCATGGCGCTGATAACGCTGCTGGCGTTCATAAAAAACAAAATCAGCGCGGCAGTGACAGTGGCGATTGTCGGGGTAGCCGCCATGACCGACCTCTATGGCGCCGACAAGCGATATCTCAACTCAGAGTCATTTTCCGAACCGCGGCAGTCCGGCACATTCATCCCCAGCGCAGCCGACCGGGCCATTCTGACCGACACCGATCCACATTACCGCGTGCTCGATGTGGCGCAGTTCAGCGCGGCGGCGCCCTCGTTTTTCCACAAAAGCATCGGCGGATACCATGCGGCCAAACTCACGCGCTATCAGGACCTGATCGAACGCCAGATCATTCCGGGACTCCAGTCGGGAAATCTCAACGCGATCAACATGCTCAACGCGAAATATATAATCACCGACCCCAACGCGGCGCCGGTTCTCAATGAAAGCGCGCTCGGCAATGCATGGTTTGTCGGTAACGTCAGATATGTGGACTCGGCCGATGACGAAATGGCCGCGCTCGACGTGATAGACCCGGCTGCAGAAGCGGTAGCGTCCCGGGAGTTCGCCGAAATGTTAGGCACCGGAACTCAGGCTGACTCCACCGATGTGATCACCCTGACCGACTATGCCCCCGACCGGCTGACATACCGTTCACGCAGCGCGTCAGGCGGCGTGGCGGTGTTCTCCGAAATTTACTTCCCCTGGGGCTGGAAAGCCACTGTCGACGGCGAGGAAACGCCTGTAGCCCGCGTGAACTACGTGCTTCGTGCAATGCGCCTGCCGGCCGGCGAACACGACGTTGTGATGACTTTTGATCCGCGTTCGATCCACGTGACTGATGCCATGGCCACCGCTTCGGCCGGTCTCATCTATCTTATCATGATCTCGGGCTGCGCGGGCGCCGCAATCTGTCATCGCCGGCGCGCCCGCAAGCTGACGGAGGAGAAAAAGTGCTGATCCCGACACGGATTCTCGCTGCGCGTCTGCGCCGATGGCGCACCGGACGCGGCTTTGGCGTGCACTCTCCATTCGCATATTATTTCATCACTCGCGTGCTGCGCGAGCGGTTGCCATATTATGATTTTGAGAGGCTTCCGGAAATAAGTAGCCGGCGGATCAGTGACCGCGACTCCAGAATGATCTATCGTCTCTCCGCCTTTTTCAGACCCGACACCGTCTATGTATCGGGCCGGCAATCCAACACGGCGCTCTCGATCGTGATGCTGGCCCATCCGTCGGCCAGAGCGGTCTCCTCGCCCGAAACTGCACAGATGGCCATATATGCCGGCTGCGACACAATGCCGGCGACAGCCAGGGAGGTGACAGTGGTTTTCAGCGCAGACTCCGCCGTGATGAGCGGCTTCAGGGCTTCGCTTTCCGAAGGGATGACGTTCTACAATTCAAAAATAGCCGTGGCGGTGATCCGCCACGGCCTTCCTCGACAAGAGTTCTGTCTTAAATTCTAATCACTCGGCAGAATATCCGAGCGACGTTATGGCATCGATCACCGCCTGGCGGTCGACGTCGCCCTCTACAGTGACAATGCCTGACTGGAGATCGACATTCACGCTCTCCACTCCGGAGAGCGCCGCCACAGCCTTCTCAACATTTGCGCGGCAGTGATTGCACATCATGCCTGAAACTTTGATTTTCATTACTGTATCATTTATTATTGGTTGCTGACAAGAGGAATCAGGATGCACGTGGGAGTGATGGCCCATGTGGCGGCGGAAAAGCCCTGCGGCCAGCAAAACACACATAACTATGCCGCTCACGGTTTCCACCCACGGAGTCTCCGGCGCGGCATGGGCCGTGCATCCGGCGTGAGCGCCCGACACTACGGGAGCAATGGCAAACCATGATGCCGGCAGCAGATAGTCTATGGCCAGACCGAAGGCTATGGCTCCGGCAATGATCGATCCGACATAGACCGCCGTGACGCGGCGGCCGAGCACGCGGCTCACCATAAGAATCGAGGCGATATTCGTGGCAGGACCGGCCATGAGCATTACCAGAGCGGCACCCGGCGTCAGTCCTTTCATCACAAGCGCCATGGCAATCGGAATGGAACCGGTGGCGCAGAGATACATGGGCACCGAAACAACCAGCACAAGAAGCATTCCGAGCAGAGGCATCGACGAGAAGCGGGCAAAAAAGTCGTCGGGCACAGCCATGGTGATCACCGTGGCTATCACAAGCCCGAGAAGCAGCCACAGGCCAAGATCCTGGAGCATTTCGCCGAAACCATAGCTAAACATGGTCCGGCAACGCTGCCAGAAAGAGCGTTTTGCCGAGGCCTTTGGCTGCGGCATGTCGCAACAGCCGCCTTCAGACGACACCGCCGCGTCACCGCCCGGCAATGACCGGCCTGACGAACGGTCGGCCGCAATGCCTCCGAAAACGGCGGTGATCAGCGCCGCTACAGGCCTCACCACCGCAAACGGAAGTCCCATCATGGAATATGTGGCGGCAATGGAGTCCACTCCGGTCTGCGGGGTGGCGATCAGAAAGGATACGGTGGCGCCTTTTGAGGCTCCTTCGCGGCGCAATGCCATGGCAGTCGGAATCACACCACACGAACACAGCGGCAAAGGCACGCCGAACATCGCGGCCTTGGCCACCGACCAGAAGCCAGGACGGCCAAGATGACGGTTATAGAACGAAGCCGGCAAAAAAGCATGAAGCATTCCGGCAAACAAAAACCCGAGAAGCAGGTATGGGGCCATTTCGCAAAGCATGGCCCAGAAAGTGGCTAAGAATTCTGTTATCATGCCGCAAAATTAGCCACAGAAAGATGCAACCGCGTTGCGTTTATCAGAAGAGATAGGCCACACGGAACTGCCACCCCGAGCATCTGGCAGAGAAATCCTTGAGCAAGCGGGTCTTCAGCACATAGGTCATGCCCCAGGTGTAGCCGAAACTGACCTGATAGTGCCTGAAAAGCTCCAGGCCGCCGCCGACCGTCAGCCCGAGATCGCCGCCGGAAAAGGCGAACGCCTTGCGGTCGCCGGCCTCTACGGGCGAGTGGCCGAGCTGAATGTTGAAGTCTGGACCGCCATACACAAACGGCGCAAGAATCTCTTCAAAGCCATTCATGCGCGTCCACTTGAAGCGCAGATGGATGGGAATCTGCAGATTGTGGATCAAGGTCTTCTCATTGCCGAATCCGGCTATGCCAAGTTCCGGACATCCGGCCCAGACGGGACGCTGGCCAAGATTGACGTTGGCGCCGTTCATATAATACAGCATACCGAAATCAATGCCGATACCTATGCCAGGAAACATCATCTCGGCTTGCAGACCGGCATGCCCGCCAAATTGTTTTGTCACGTCGACAAGATCCTGCTTGAAATGGAAGTTCGTCACATTGCCGCCGATCAGCGGGCCATAACGGAACTGGGCATTGGCTGTCATGGCGGCACATAACAACGCCACAGCCACAAATATCGAACGAAGCGGATTCTTCATTTAATTATCAGATGGGGTTTTATTATCGTGCAAATTTAAGCAAACTTATTTAAATGACAAAATCAATCTTCCACACTCGGACGGCCAAAGAAGCCGCCTAACAAAATGAAACACATTTTAGCATTTTTTCATCAAATTGCTTGCCGCTTCCAAAAAATATATCTAAATTTGCAGCCGGAGTCATCACTCGGAATTTACGGTCAGATATATTTTTCATCACACACACTCTCTGTCTTATTCAGGACGGCGCGTGGGTGATGTCTATGTCTTGTCATGAAACGTCAAACGCAATTACTATATCATTTATATTAGCCTATGAAATTTATATTTACCCTGACAATCAGCTCGCTGATTGCATTGACAAGCGTGTTCCAGTCCGCAGCCATATCTCCGGCAAAGCACCAGACCTTGATTCCTGTCGAGATCACCGACCGGCAGCCGGCGGAGACATTATCCGATACTGATGGAGAGGTGTCTGAACATGAATGGACATCGCTCGGCATGGGACGGTTCACCGACGGCCTGGCCGGCGCCCTCTATTTCTCATCAATGACATGGGAAGTAGAAGTCGAGCAAAACGCCGGCAACCCGGCCCTCTACCGCATAGTAAACCCTTACACTAACGGCAACTGCCCGTGGAACGCCAACGGCATCTACTCCACCGATGCTGCGGTGATGCACTATGTGACATTCGACACGTCCAACCCGGATGCCGTCTTCATCGATTCAGGCGACAACGTGCGCATAAACCTCGGAGTGACCATATCGGCGGCCGACGGCGAATGCCAGCTCTACAACAACCGGGCAAAAGGCCGGTTCTCAAACTCAATCATACGCTTTGAGAGCAACGCACTGGCCGTCACAACCGCCAACGACGGAGGCGCGTATTACGCCGAAATGACCAAACTTGCTCTGCCCGGCGCTCCGGACTATGACGTGATCCTCACTGTCGGTCAGCACTGCTTTGCCGACAACCACGTCTATTTCTCGATCAGCGGCGCAAATGATGCCACGCAAATACGCAGCATAACCTACGCCGGACTGTTCACCACACCGTCCAATTATTTCGACCAGGTATTCGGCTCAGCCGAACCGGGAACGACCGGTGACTACGAAATGACGCTTACCGAACAAGGATGGTACACCATCTTCGTCGGCGCGTTCGACCATAAAGGCTCCCTGATGAGCGCCACTGCAGATTATGTCTACGCATTCATTCACAACGAAAAAGAATGGAAAGAACTCGGCATCGGGCAGTTCACCGACGATTCGTTCACCACTATTTATGAAATCGAAGAGCAGATGAGTCCCTATGACGTCAAGGTATACGAAAATCTGAAAACTCCAGGACTGTACCGCATAGAAAACCCCTATGCATCACATCCGCTGGCTCTTGACAACACAATCTCGCTGCACTCCGACCATCCGCACTATCTCGACATAGACGCATCGGACTTCGGAGATGTGAAAATCGTCGAACAGCCGTTCGGATTCAACATCAATAACGAGAAGCTGTCACTGCGCTCCATTGAATCCGGAACTCTCACCAGCGAAATCATCCGGTTTCCGACACGCGGACTGGCTGTAAGAATTGATAACAGCAGTTTCTATGCCAACCAATATGGCCGCTTCACTCTGAAACTTCCAGATCCAACGGCAATCACCGAAATCAAGGCCGACAGCACTGAAAGCGACAGCGGCGAAGAAGCGATATTCGACCTGCAGGGACGCCGACTGCGCTCTGTGCCTGCCCACGGACCGTATATCACCAGCGGACGGGTCACAATCTCCCGCTGACAACCGCCTGACCCGGCACGACACTCAACCACAGCCCTCTTTGACCGCACATACATTGGACCGAAGAGGGCTGATTTTTTATTTGGCAGGGCTGATGAAAAGTTGTAACTTTGCAGTAATCAACCAACAATGTATAACAGATATGAAACTGACAAAATTTGCATTCGCAATGGCAATCACATTGACAGGATGCACCTCTCAGAGCGAACATCTGAAGAGCCTGAATCCTGATTATTTCGACAAAAACACTCCCGTCGGCGAAGACTTCTACATGCACGTGAACCGCGGATGGCTGGAGGCCCACCCGCTCACCGACGAATTCGCCCGATATGGCAACTTCAACATCCTGGCTGACACGGCAGAAGTGCGCGTCAGAGACCTCGTGCTCGGACTCGGAGCGACAAACCCCGAAAAAGGTTCTGTGGCCCAGAAAGTCTCGACCATCTACGAACTCGGCATGGACTCCGTCCGCCTCAACGCCGAAGGCGCCACTCCCATCCTGGCCGACCTCAAACGCATCGAGGAAACCGGCCACGACCAGATGGAAGACCTCTTCATGTGGATGCAGGCCAACTATGCCAGCCCGTTCTTCGGCGCAGGTCCGATGGAAGACCTCATGAACTCCAACGCCTATGCCATGTATGTCAGCTCCGGCGGCATGGGACTCGGCGACCGCGACTACTACCTGCTTGACGACGAACGCAACACTCAGGTGCGCGAGGCCTACAAGACCCTCATCGCAACCCAGATGCAGAATGCCGGCTACAGCGCCGATGACGCACGCCGCATCGTTGACAACGTGATGAAAATCGAGACCGCACTGGCCGAAAAAGCCTGGACTCGCGAACAGAGCCGCAACATCCCCGCACAGTACAATCCCCGCACAATGGAGGAACTGAAACAGATGTATCCCACCATGAACTGGGAACGCTTCTTCCCCGAAACCATGGGCATCGACTCGGTCGGACAGGTGATCGTCACCGAGATCGAACCGGTGGGCCGCGGAGTGGAACTGCTGGCATCATGCTCGGACCGCGAACTTAAAGACTACTATCTCTGGAAATACGTCAGCCAGGCATCATCGGCCCTGAGCGACGATTTCACCAACGCCAACTTCGAGTTCAGCAAGGTGATGAGCGGCGTTAAGGAGATGCGTCCCCGCTGGAAACGCGCCCTCGGCACAACCGAAGGACTGCTCGGCGAAGCCATCGGTGAACTCTATGTTGAGAAATACTTCCCCGAATCCTCCAAACAATACATGGTGGAGCTGGTGGAAAACCTGCGCACCGCTCTCGGACAACACATTGACCAGCTCACATGGATGAGCGACTCGACGAAAGCCAACGCCCACAAAAAACTCGACACCTTCACCGTGAAGATCGGCTATCCCGACAAATGGAAGGACTATAGCTCGATGACGATCGATCCCGCGCTCTCATATTACGAGAACATCCACAACGCATCCATGTGGCACCAGCGCGAACAACTGGCCAAATGGGGCAAACCAGTCGACAAGACCGAATGGAGCATGACACCGCAGACCGTCAACGCATATTATAACCCGATGGCCAACGAGATCGTGTTCCCCGCCGCAATCCTGCAGGCTCCGTTCTTTGATCCAGAAGCATCCGACGCCGAGAACTATGGCGGCATCGGAGTGGTCATAGGCCACGAAATGACGCACGGATTCGATGACCAGGGCCGCAACTTCGACGCCGAAGGCAACATGACCAACTGGTGGACCGAAGCCGACGCCGAAGCATTCGAGCAGCTGGCACAGGGACTCGTTGAACAATACAGCGCCTATGAAGTGATGCCAGGGCTGTTCGGCAACGGCCAGTACACTCTCGGCGAAAACATTGCGGACCAGGGTGGTCTGCGCGTGGCCATGACGGCATTCCTCGCCGCACAGGACAAGAAAGGCGTCGACATCAACTCCGACAAAGCGCTGATCGACGGCCTGGCCCCAATGCAGGTGTTCTATATGAATTACGCCAACCTCTGGGCGCAGAACACCCGCCCCGAAGAAGTGAAACGCCTCACTGTCGGCGACGTACACTCGCTTGGTGAAGCCCGCGTCAACGTGGCCCTGCGCAATCTCGCGCCCTTCTTCGAAGCATTCGGCATCAAGGAAGGCGACAAAATGTATCGCCCGGAAGCGGAACGCGTCATCATATGGTAATACCTAACACCGCAGAAAATTATGGAAAAAATCAAAGAAGGCCAATACGTCGCCCTGGGATATGAACTCTATGAGGTTGCCGCCGACGGCACCCAGACCATTGTCCACACGACCGACGAGAAGAACCACGAGCAGTTCGTGTTCGGGCTCACACCCGGCATGATCCAGCCGCTCGAAAAGGCGGTGGAAGGCCTGGGCGAAGGAGATAAATTCGACGTGACAGTAAAAGCGGCCGATGCGTTCGGCAACTATGATCCTGAGCAGATCGTCGCCCTGCCCAAAGACCTTTTTGAGGTCGACGGCAAATTTGATTCCGGGCGCGTCAGAATCGGCGCCGCCGTCCCGATGATGACCGCCGACGGATTTCAGGTCATGGGCAAAGTGCTTGAAATCGGCCCGGACGAAGTGAAAATGGACTTCAACCACCCGCTCGCAGGCAAGGACGTGCGCTTCAGCGGCACCATCCTCACCGTGCGTCCGGCCAGCGCCCAGGAGATCGCTGCGGTCAACGGCGGCGGATGCGGAGGCTGTGGCGGCGGATGCGGCGACGGAGGTTGCTGCGGAGGCGACAACGGCGGCTGCGATAACGGCTCCTGCTGTGGCAACTGAACAACGAAAACTTCCGGAGGAGTTCTGCCGGCGCATACTGACCCAGACACCTCCCATACCTGATCCGCAGGGATTGCTCGATGCATTGTCATCGGGCAGTCCCTGCGTGGCTATCAGGCACAACCGGCGCAAATCATCCGGACAACCCCATCCCGCAGCCGACGCAGTGCCATGGTGCAGGCTCGGCGAATACCTGCCCGAACGCCGTCAGTTCACTTTCGACCCGGCATTTCATCAGGGGCGCTATTACGTGCAGGACCCATCGTCGATGAGCATAGCCGCCGTCATCGAATCGCTCGGACTGACCGGTCCCGTGGCATATCTCGACGCATGCGCGGCGCCCGGAGGAAAAACCACCGCGGCAATAGACGCGCTGCCCGAAGGCAGCTTCGTGGTTGCCAACGAATATGATTCCTCGCGCGCCGAAGCCCTGATCGAGAATATCACCCGCTGGGGCGCCACCGACGTGGCCGTCACAGTCGGGCCGACAGACCGCCTGGCATCCTATGGAGCGGAAACGTTTGACGTGATCGCCGCCGACGTGCCCTGCTCAGGCGAAGGAATGATGCGCAAGGAGGCACGTGCCGTCGAACAGTGGACTCCGGAGCTGGTGGAACAATGTGCGGCGCTGCAGCGCGAAATCATCGGCAATCTGTGGCCCATGCTTCGTCCGGGAGGCTACCTTATCTATAGCACGTGCACGTTTTCCCCACAGGAAAACGAAGAGAACGTGGAGTGGATCTGCAACAGATTCGGAGCACGGCGGATGCCGCTCCCGTTCAGCCTGACCGAGGGAGTGGCCGACGGTCACTTCTATCCACATCTGGTGCGGGGCGAAGGTCTGTTTATGGCGCTTCTGCGCAAACCGGGCGAATCGCTGCCGCCCGACCCGACGATTAACGAGAAGAAGTTGCGTAAAGCCACCAGAGTGGCGATATATGGAGTGGAACGCACCGAGGCCAAAGGTCGTGACATGATCCCGACCCACCGCGCGGTGCTCGCCACCGACTGGCAACGCGGATCGCTGCCAGAAGCCGAAGTTGACACCGACACCGCCCTGGCCTTCCTGCACCGCGACGCCATAACCCTGCCCGACACAACGTCGCGCGGACTGGTGGTGCTCACATATGGCGGACTCCCTCTCGGCCTGGTCAAAAACATCGGCACACGCGCCAACAACCTTTTGCCAAAGCAACACCGCATTCTCTCGCGAATCCCTATATGATTAAACACCGAGGGTTCACAATATGCGTCAAGGGAATTTTCTTTTACCAACTAAAATATGATAGCAATAATTTTAAAACAGATTAGTAAACTCAGAAGAATTGCAGTTCTGATTGCAGTATCCCTTATTTCTACATTCACATTTGCGCAAAGCGAATCTGAAAGAGCCAAACCTTTGACGGACATAGAGGTAATGCGCAAAGTTGCTATCCTTGATATAGAGGGAAATATATATGCGAACGTGACCGTTACTTTCAAATCAACAGCTCCGGATATTATATCGAACAAGTACAAAGTGAAGGTAAAGGTTGTTAACGAGAATGGAAAGTCTATTTATAAAAAGACTCTTAAAAATGCTTTCTTATATGTTTTCTCTAACGGACAGGTACAGGTCGGAAGACCTAACTTCGACCAGATTGTCATTACAAAATCAGAATTAACTAGCGATAATATTGGTATAATCAGAGTAAAGGAAGGTGTTTATTGATGCAACATTATCAAAAATACCAGCACTTTGTTCTTGATGAAAATAATAACCTCTTTGACATTCGCAATACAGATCAGGTATGCCAACAACAGGAGTTTATTCATAATACCATAATGAGATGTTTTTGCGATGACCAGTGCTGTATATCAGCGACATGTGTAACTTTGTATAATGGCATACATCCACATCATAAGCAATGGCAAAAATCACAGTACAAAATACAGAAATAGCAGTTGTAAAATACAACGAGGAAGATTATATCAGCCTAACGGACATGGCCCGCAGCCAAATGCAAGAGCATATTATTTTCCGTTGGTTGAGCCTTAAAAGCACCATCGAGTATCTCGGAGAATGGGAAATGCTCTATAATCCCGATTTTAATTGTACCGAATTCGGTACAATTAAAAATGCCGCAGGAAGCAACAATTTTGTACTATCAGTAAAAACGTGGCTTGAACGGACAAATGCCATAGGCATACGTTCAAAATCCGGTCGTTATGGCGGCACATACGCACATCGGGATATAGCTTACCATTTCGGAATGTGGATGAGCCCAAAATTTCAGTTATTGCTCGTCAAAGAATATCAACGGCTCAAGACGGAGGAACAAAGGCAGTTGGGTTGGTCGGCGAAACGTGAGCTGTCAAAAATCAACTACCGCATACATACCGATGCCATAAAGCAGAACCTTATACCTGCGGAGGTTACTCCGGCACAGGCGAGCATCATCTACGCCAATGAAGCCGACGTGCTCAATGTGGCAATGTTTGGCGTAACGGCAAAACAATGGCGTGAGGCTCATCCCAATCTGAAAGGTAACATACGCGACTATTCAACAATCAACGAACTTATCTGCCTGTCAAATATGGAAAACCTCAATGCAGTTTTCATCGAGCAGGGCATATCACAAAACGAGCGGCTTCTGAAACTGAATCAGATAGCCATTCATCAAATGAGCGTATTGGAAAGAGGTGAAAACGATAGAAAATTGCTGAAATAAAAATCCGGGGTTTCTCTCGCGACTGCACTGACCCCCATATCAGACAAAAATTCACAGACATCTGACCGGGCGAACGCAAATATTGAAATCTCAGAGGCTATAAAAGCCACATTTTTCAAGGCTACACGCTATTAATCAGCCGATTATGCTTTTAAATGGCATAATCGGCTTTTTCTCCAAAAAAATTCGTAACTTTGGGGGAACAAAAAGCAGACACTCATGGCCGGCCAAGTTTTGGGCATGAGCGTTTTTGCAGTTTTATACCCCAGATAACAGCATGAATATCAACTGGTTAACAGAACGAGTGGAATTTCCGGCCGACATTGACAGAGAACGCTGCATGCGCTGGCTCGATGCCGTGGCGGCAGCTCACGACAAAATCTGCGGCACACTCACCTATATTTTCACCGACGATGAAGGAATACTGAAAGTGAACCGCGAATTTCTGCAACACGACTACTACACCGACATCATCACATTCGACTACAGCAAACGCCGAATGGTTAGCGGCGACATATACATATCGCTTGACACCGTCCGCAGCAACGCCGCGCAGTTTTCCACCGATCCGGTCCGCGAACTGCATCGCGTGATAGCCCACGGGCTGCTCCACTTGTGTGGAATCGATGACAAAGGCCCTGGCGAACGAGAAATCATGGAAGCCCACGAAAACTACGCACTTAATCTGCTTGACCGGACATTATGAAATTCGACTTTGACGTGATAGTCATCGGCGCAGGCCATGCCGGATGCGAGGCCGCGCGCGCCGCCGCCACCCTTGGCAGCGAGACGTTGCTGGTGACCATGGACATGAATAAAATCGCGCAGATGAGCTGCAATCCGGCCGTCGGCGGAATCGCCAAAGGCCAGATTGTTCGCGAAATCGACGCCCTCGGCGGCGGAATGGGGCTGGTCACCGACGCCGCCACCATCCAGTTCCGCATGCTCAACCGCTCCAAAGGGCCGGCAATGTGGAGTCCGCGCGCCCAGGCCGACCGCATGGCCTTTTCAGCCGCATGGCGCCGCATGCTCGAACAGACCGAGCGGCTCTACATCTGGCAGGACTCAGCCACTGAATTCGTGATCAGAAACGGTGCCGTGGCAGGCGTGAAGACAGCCATGGGCGCCTGCTTCACGGCAAAAACCGTGGTGCTCACAGCCGGCACGTTCCTTAACGGACTAATGCACGTCGGGCGAGTGCAATGGCGTGGCGGACGAATCTCCGAACCGGCATCGACTGGACTGACCGAACAACTCAGATCTCTTGGAGTAGCCACCGAACGCATGAAAACCGGCACCCCTGTGAGACTTGACTCGCGCACCATTGACTTCAGCCTGTGCGAGCCTCAGTATGGCGACACAGACGGCGGAAAATTCTCCTATCTGCCCGAATCGCACGCAACACTGCCGCAACTGCCCTGTTTCACGCTCCGCACCAGCGAGGAAACCCACGAAATCCTGCGGGCAGGTCTGTCAGAATCGCCGCTCTACAACGGCCAGATACAAAGCATCGGCCCGCGTTACTGCCCCAGCATCGAGACCAAAATCGTCACCTTTGCCGACAAGACCGAACACCATCTGTTTCTTGAACCGGAAGGCGCGGAAACCACCGAATATTACCTCAACGGATTCTCATCGTCGCTCCCGTTTGAAGTGCAGATGAAAGCGCTCCAGACCATTCCAGCTCTGCGGAACGTGCAGATATACCGTCCGGGATACGCCATCGAATACGACTTCTTCCAGCCGATGCAACTGCTCCACACGCTCGAAAGCAAAATCGTGACGGGACTGTTCATGGCCGGACAAGTCAACGGCACCACCGGCTATGAAGAAGCGGCAGGACAAGGACTGGTGGCCGGCATAAACGCCCATGCCAAAGCTCATGGAGCGGAAGCGCTCACACTTGGCCGCGACGAAGCATATATAGGAGTGCTGATCGATGACCTGATCACCAAAGGCGTCGACGAGCCATACCGCATGTTTACGTCCCGCGCCGAATACCGCATACTCCTGCGCCAGGACGACGCCGACTCACGCCTCACTCCAATCGGCCACCGCATCGGCCTGGCCTCCGACAGGCGCCTGTCACTGCTGCGCGAGAAAGAAGAACAGATAGCATGCCTGACCGGTCAACTCCGGGCCAAGAGCATCAGACCAGCCGATGCCAACGCCATGCTCTCATCCATCGGCTCGGCCGAAGTCAAGCAAAGCGTGCGCGCCGCAGACCTCATTCTCCGCCCCGGAGTCGACATGAGCCTGCTGCGACGCTTCATTCCCGACGTGGCCGACGAATATTCCGATGAAGTGACCGAAGCAGCCGAAATACGCTTGAAATATGCAGGCTACATCGACCGTGAGCGCCAGCTGGCCGAGCGCATGGGCAAACTCGATCACGTCACCCTGGCCGACAAAATAGACTACCTCTCCGTGACAGCCCTGAGCACCGAAGCGCGCCAGAAGCTTGCGGCCCAACGTCCGCAGACCGTGGGACAGGCATCACGCATTCCGGGCGTTTCGCCAGCCGACATCAACGTGCTGCTGTTGCTGCTTGGGAAATAGCCGATTGTTTCACGTGGAACACAACAATTAGCCAATAAATCAATCAAATAAACAATAAATGGAATACATCAAGCAACGCGTCCGCGACATCATGGACTACCCCGTCAAGGGCGTAATCTTCCGCGACCTCACAACAGTTTTCAAAGACCCCCGCGCCCTCCACATAATCGGCTGGGACCTGGCTCAGCTCTATCGCGACAAGGGTGTGACGAAAGTCTGCGGCATCGAGAGCCGCGGCTTTATCGGAGGCTCGATCCTTGCCTTTGAACTGGCCGCAGGATTTGTGCCCATCCGCAAACCGGGCAAACTTCCAGCCGACACCATCTCGGCATCATACGACAAAGAATACGGCAAAGACACCATCGAGATCCACCGTGACGCCATCGGACCCGATGACGTGGTGGTGATCCACGATGACGTGCTTGCAACCGGAGGAACAATGGCCGCTGCCATCGACCTCATAAAATCGATGAAGCCAAAAAAGATCTACGTCAACTTCATTATTGAACTGTCATATCTGAACGGACGCGACAAACTTCCCGACGACGTGGAAATCACATCGCTGCTCAGCTACTGACGCACCGCCACTCGCAGGCCCGACACTTGACACGATGAAATACGACAAGCCGAAGGAGCTGACAGACAAAATTGCGATATTACCGACAACCCCGGGCGTCTATACCTATTATGACGACCGGGGTAACGTCATCTATGTGGGAAAGGCCAAAAACCTGAAACGCCGAGTCAGCTCATATTTCAACCGCACGCACGACGTGGTGCGCACCAAT
This sequence comes from uncultured Porphyromonadaceae bacterium, assembly GCA_947177135.1. Taxonomy (GTDB): domain Bacteria; phylum Bacteroidota; class Bacteroidia; order Bacteroidales; family Muribaculaceae; genus UBA3263. The sequence continues at coordinate 21,123 of CAMWTI010000002.1, forward strand.
CTGCTGGTGCGCGCCATAGCCGACATGAGCTACATTGTCGTGCCGACAGAGCAGGACGCGCTCAATCTGGAAAACTCGATGATAAAGGAGTACAAACCGCGCTATAACGTGCTCCTCAAAGACGACAAGTCCTATCCGTGGATTGTGGTGACAAACGAGCACTTTCCGCGGGTATTTCTCACCAGGCAGCGACTAAAGGACGGATCGAAATATTTCGGGCCATACACCGACACGGCATCGGCAAAAGCAGTGCTCGAGCTGATACGCCAGCTCTATCCGGTGCGCACCTGCCGCCACCCCATCACTCCCGACTGGATCGACAAAGGCAAAGGGCGGCTCTGCCTGGAGTATCACTTGAAAAAGTGTGAAGGATGCTGCGTCGGCAAAATCACCATGCAGCGATACGCCGGATACATCGACCGCATACGCATGATCCTGCGCGGCGACACCGCCGAACTGCTGTCGCATCTGGAAAATGACATGAGCACGCTCGCGGCCAATCTGAAATTCGAAGAAGCCCACGAAGTGAAGAAAAGATATGACCTGGTCAACCGTTACGAATCAAAATCGGTCATTGTCAGCCAGACTCTTGACCAGATCGACGTGTTCGGCATATCGGACGAAGGCGATAATGACGTGTATATCAACCACATGCACGTGCGCCGCGGAGCTGTGGTCAGATCTTTGACACTACACTATCGCCGCACCCTACAAGAGCCTACAAGCCAATTACTTAGCCTCGCAATAAGCGAAATTGCCGAACGTTTCGGCCCGAATTTTGACGAAGTAATCGTGGAAGAGATGCCCGACGCGGAGTTCCACGGCGTCGGATTCACCGTTCCGCAACGCGGCGACAAGGCCAAACTGCTTGCCGTGTCAAAACAGAACGCCGCACAGAGCCGCACCGACGCCATCAAGCGCGCGGAGAAACTCGATCCGGAACAACGGGTGATGCGTGTGCTCAAAAAAATCCAGTCAGACTTCCGCCTGCCTGAACTTCCACGCCACATCGAGTGTTTTGACAACTCCAATATACAAGGCACGGATCCTGTCGCCTCATGCGTAGTGTTCCGCAACGCCAAACCGGCAAAAAAAGACTACCGCATTTTCAACATACAGACGGTTGAAGGCCCCGACGATTTCGCCTCGATGAAAGAAGCGCTCACCCGGCGTTACACCAGAATGATGCAGGAAGCGCCCGACGATCTGCCGCAACTCATCGTCGTCGACGGTGGCAAAGGCCAGCTCTCGGCCGCGGTCGAAGCGCTCGAATCGATAGGCCTGCGCGGAACCATATCAGTTGTCGGCATCGCCAAACGACTTGAAGAGATTTACTTTCCGGGGGATTCCTATCCGCTCTATATCGACAAAAACTCCGAAACGCTGCGCGTGGTGCAACACCTTCGCGACGAGGCCCACCGCTTCGGCATCACGCACCACCGCCAGCGCCGCAGCCGCGGACAGATCAAAAGCGAGCTTGACTCGATTGCCGGAATCGGTCCCAAGACAAAAGAAGTGCTTCTGAAAAAATTCCGCTCGGTCGCAGCCATACGCCAGGCCTCCGAAGCCCAGATCTCCGAACTCATCGGACCGGCCAAAACAGGGATTCTGCTGCGCCATTTCTCTGACAAGCAACAATCAGAATGACAAAACATCGAAAATTATAACTAACTTTGCGAAATGAATTCAGTTACTTTATTTCTGCAGGAATATCACCTGCTGGGACTCACCATCGGTTTGCTCACGTTTCTGGCAATCGGGGTGTGTCATCCTCTTGTGATCAAAGGTGAATATTATTTCGGAACCAGATGCTGGTGGGCTTTCCTGATCACCGGTTGCGCGTCGCTGGCCGGCGCCGTTCTCGTCACCGACGTGCTCGGATCGTCGCTTCTCGGAGTGTGGGCCTTCAGCATGTTCTGGAGCATCAAGGAACTGTTTGAACAACGCCAGCGGGTGGCCAAAGGCTGGTTTCCCGCCAATCCTAAACGAATAAATAAATCATGATTCCGGCATACGTCTACTGGACTGTCCGTCCTGAAATATTCTCGGTCGGTCCCTTCACTCTAGGCCCGGCGGCCATCGGCATAGCCTCCCTGCTGCTGTTTATTCTGCTCATCGCCGACCTTATCGGCTGGCGACGCGCGCGCAACAAATGGGAAAGCGCCCACAAAAAGGGAACTCCCCCACCCTACCCATGGGTCAACGCCGTGGTCATCGGCGGCATCATCTACTGGTTGCTCTCGGCCAACGCACGCCTGGGCGGCATTGAGATCGGCCCAGTGGCAATGCGGTGGTATGGCTTGATGTTCCTGATCGGTTTCACGGCCGGCTACTTCATTGAGCGCCGCATCTATCGCCACGAAGGCGCGCCCGAACAGTGGCTCACGTCGCTACTCATATGGGTCGTGGCAGGCACTATCGTCGGTGCGCGTCTGGGACACTGCTTCTTCTATGAGTGGGACTATTACAGCGCCCATCCCGAAAAGATCATAGCCTTCTGGGAGGGCGGCCTCGCCAGCCACGGAGGCACCATCGGAGTGATACTGTGTATTTTCGGCTACAGCCGCTTCACCACCCGCAAGCCCGCTCTCTGGGCTTTTGATCGCATCGTGGTTCCGATAGCGCTGGTTGGCTGCCTGATCCGACTGGGAAATCTCTTCAATTCAGAAATCTTCGGCCACGCCACCACCCTGCCATGGGGATTCATGTTCCCGCTCAGCCGCGAATGGCAACAGGTCTATGCCCCGATGCAGGCAGCATGCCACCCGACCCAACTATATGAAGCCGGCTGCTACCTCCTGCTGTTCGCAGTGCTGATGCTGATGTATTGGCGCTATCATGCCGAACGCCGTCCCGGACTGCTGCTCGGCAGCTTTTTCATCGGATGCTTCCTGCCGCGAATTCTCATCGAATTCGTGAAGAACAATCAGGAAGCATTTGAAGACAGCATGCTGCTCAACATGGGACAGCTGCTCAGCGTGCCTTTCGTCCTGGCCGGCATCTTCTTCGTGTGGCGCGCCATGAGCCGACCGGCAGTGAATGTGGAATATCCTGACAAATTTCCTGACCATGCAGCCAGCTGACATGATCGCCGCAATAACAGCGACAGCGGCATTGCCTCCCGCCCTATGGCTTCTCTCGGCCTACCGTTCACGAGTGGCCTCCGTGGGCCGTGCCATACGCCACACGGCCGTAAGCCACACGGCAGCGGCGGCGGTCAACGCGTCGGTCATAGTCCTGTCAGGCAACGACAGCGAAGCGCTCGAGCGACTGCTTGACCGGATATTCAGCCAGAGTTTCGACGGCCAGATGGAGGTCATCGTGGTCAACGACGGAAAAAGCGAAAACGTGAAAGACGTAGTGACCCGCATGAGAAACTCCCGGCGCGCCAACAATCTCCACATCACCTTCACTCCGCCCGAAACCCGCAACGTGAGTCACCGCAAACTCTCCATTACCCTCGGAGTGAAAGCCGCACGCCACCCCGTGGCAGTGATAATCGACGAACAGTCCACCATACCGTCCGACCGGTGGCTGACAGCAATGACATCGCCCTTTGCCGACGGACAGATCCAGATCGTGCTCGGATCGGCCCTGCCGGATCCGGCCGCAGACATCAGCCGGAAAGGCTCCAGGACATATCGCACATTCACCCACGCGGCCGATGCCGTGGCGTGGCTGTCGGCCGCACTGCGGCACTCGCCCTATCGTGGCTGCGGAGGCAACATCGCCTATCGCCGCCAACTGTTTTTTGACAACAAAGGATTCAGCTCGGCGCTCAACCTGCGCGACGGCGACGACGACATCTTCATCAACCGCGTGGCCACTGGCGCCAACACCGCCGTGATGATAGCGCCGGAAGCTCTCGTTACCTTCAGCTCGCCGACATCACGCAGCGAGTACCGCAGCCGCAGGCCGCGCCGCTTCTTCACTGCCAGACGACTGCGCCGCTCCACTCCGCGCTTCTTCGGATTCAGTTCGGCGATGGCCTGGCTCTTCACCCTGCTCTCTGTCCTTTCCATCGCTCTCGCCATAACCGGACGCGACTGGATCATCGCCGCCGCGGCAGCCACGCTCGGCATCGGGGTCTGGCTCACATTGACTCTGACATGGCGATATACAATCAAGGCGATATGCGGCCGACGACTGCTGTTCTCGCTGCCCCCGATAATACTGTTCAGACCGTTCAGCAACATTCACCACAAATGGCTGTCGCGACTGCGCGCCAAGGAATATTACACATGGGGATGAACCAAACGCACACCACATGAGTTTTCAGTTCAGAGGGTGCATAACCATATAATAAAAACGTTCAACCATGACCAGATTCAGAATAAACCTACTCGCCACGACCCTGCTTTGCTCCGCCGTGCATCTCCACGCCGATGTGGAACCGATCAAATACGGCAATATGGACAACTGGATCATACGCGACATAAAAGAGTCCCGTCTCATAGGCGGCGAAACCAAAAGCATCTATGAAATCGGACCGTCACAGCATTTTGACGGAGCAAAGGCCTACACCCCGATGGATGGATCGCCATGGGCCACCAGCAATGTCTATGCCAAGGTGATGGGTGTGGTGAAGACCTCCAACGCGGTGTTTCCCGAACAGAGGGGCAATGGCAGATGCGCACGCCTCACCACCATACTCGAAAGCTGCCGAGTACTTGGGATGTTTGACATCGAAGTGCTTGTGTCCGGCTCGATTTTCCTTGGCCAGATGATGGAACCGATAACCAACACCTCGAGTCCCTACAGCAAGATGGAGATGGGAGTGCCGTTCACCCGACGCCCAGTCGCCCTACAGTTCGACTACAAACTCACCGACCCCGAATCAGGCATGCTGACCAAAGCCACCACAGGGTCAAAAAAAACATATCCCGGGCATGACAGCGCCGATGTTTTCATCTATCTGCAACGCCGCTGGGAAGACGCCGACGGAAACATACACGCCAAACGCGTCGGCACCGGGCGCGAACGCCTCCGCGGCAACACGCCGTGGACAAACGCCCACAGAATCCCGGTGATTTATGGAGACCCGACACAGAATCCGGCATATCGTCCCTACATGGGACTTCTCAATGGCGAAAAGGCATATTACGCCCGCAACTCCAAAGGAAAGATGGTGCCGGTGCAGGAAGAAGGATGGGATAGTGCCGACAGCACCCCTACCCACCTGATAGTCATGGCATCGGCCGGAAGCGGCAACGCTTATGAGGGCCAGCTCGGCATGGAGCTCTGCATCGACAACATCGCCCTGGTCTATTAATAGGGTGTTACAAAGCGTATTGCGATGATCGCTCATCTCATTTTGCCCAAAACCAAAGACAATGAAACAACTATTTTCAGTCATCACACTTCTTGCTCTGGTTCTGACTTCTCACGCGCAGATACAACGGCTCGACACACTATCTGAACGCGTTTCGTCTCTTATCATAAGCACCGGTGAGATAAAGACCGGGAAAAACATACTCGACGCAAATCCTACAGAAATCGTTGACACTCTCGACGATGGCTACAGGATTACAATGCTGTTTGACTGCGTGAACATCGTGAAAATCCGCAGCCAAAATGGTAAAAAAAAGCTGATATGGCTTTGGTTCAATCAAACTCATGACGGGGGATATCCATCTTTCCCTGTAGAATCATTTTGTTTAGAGAAACCGCTTGGAGCTAACGTAGTCATCAATATCGAGCAAATGGACTATGTTGAATATTTGATTGATATGGCCGCTGCAGAGGAGCATGCTTTCCCTAACGAATATAAACCGTTAAAGCCAATAGGTAATTATGAGGGATTTTACCCTGACGAACCATTCAACATTTCAACTATAAGCTACACCCCAACGACAGAAAAGTTCAAGGTTAGAGTCATTCCTGTCTCATATAACCAGGCTACACAAATCATCAGAATTCCCAGCAAAATTGTGTTCTCTGTGAAATTCACGGATACCCAAATTCAGTCACTCAAAAAATCTGCGCTTTAGAATCAGATCATTCAGATGCAAGTTTTGACGTATCTTCACTTTCCGCAGGGACCTACATAGTATCAATTTTACAAAATGGTCAAATAATAGACTCAAAAGTTGTTCAGAAATAAGCTTACTATCCGCCTGAACTGAACCAGAGCCGGCGGACCGGCGGATTCGCTGACTGGCGGTGGCTCACACCTTAATTTTGCGCTGACGGAATTTTTTGCTAATTTTGCGATTTGAAACACAAGAAGCTTACCGACCCATGCCCATAAAAAATCTGGTGATAGTGGAGTCTCCCGCCAAAGCGAAGACCATTGAAAAATTTCTTGGAAAAGACTATAAGGTCCTTTCCAGCTACGGCCATATCCGAGATCTGGCCAAAAAAAGCTTTTCGCTGGAAGAAAACGCCGAAGGACGCCGCGACTTCACCCCCAACTATGAAATTCCAGAAGAAAAACTCGAACGCGTAAAAGAGCTGAGACAAGCGGCCTCAAAGGCCGAGACCGTATGGCTCGCATCTGATGAGGACCGTGAAGGAGAAGCCATTGCATGGCATCTGAGCGAAGTGCTCGGACTCGACCCGGCCAAGACGCGACGCATAGTTTTTCACGAAATCACGAAAGACGCCATTCTCCACGCCATAGCCAACCCGCGCACCATAGACCTTGACCGCGTCAATGCCCAGCAGGCACGCCGGGTGCTGGACCGCATAGTCGGCTTCGAGCTGAGTCCCGTGCTGTGGAAAAAGATCAAGCCGGCCCTGTCGGCCGGCAGGGTGCAGTCAGTGGCAGTGCGTCTGATCGTTGAACGCGAACAGGAGATCAAGGACTTCAAGTCGGAAGAATACTTTCGTGTGACCGGCCGGTTCACAACCGCCGACGGCGCCACAGTGCGCGGCGAACTGAACCGCAGGCTGCCTGACGAGGCATCGGCCCGCGAGTTTATGAACGACTGCGCCGGAGCCAGCTTCAAAGTCAACTCCGTGAACGTGCGTCCGGCAAGAAAAAGCCCCGCGCCACCATTCACCACCTCGACCCTCCAGCAAGAGGCGGCACGTAAACTCGGATTCACCGTAAGCCAGACCATGAGCGTGGCCCAGCGCCTGTATGAAGCCGGCCACATAACCTATATGCGTACCGACTCAGTCAACCTCTCGAATCTGGCCATAAACACCATATCGAAGGTGATTACTGACAAACTCGGCAAGGACTACCTTCACGTGCGCCACTACCACACCAGCTCGAAGGGAGCGCAGGAGGCCCATGAAGCCATTCGTCCGACCTATGCCGACGTGGAGAGCATCGACGGCACGCAGGCTGAAAAACGGCTCTACACCCTGATACGCCGCCGGGCCATAGCATCGCAGATGGCTGATGCGGAAATCGAACGCACCACCGCCGAAATCGGTGTGAGCAGCCGTCAGGAACATTTCACCGCCCAGGGCGAAGTCATTAAATTCGACGGTTTTCTCAACGTCTATCTCGAAGGACGTGATGACGAAAGCTCCGACGAGTCGACACAAGACGCCAATCTGCCGCAGCTGTCGGCCGACCAGAGTCTCGACTGCGCCGACATAACCGCCATGCAGCGCCACACGATCCATCCGCCGCGCTTCACCGAAGCCGCACTGGTCAAGAAGATGGAAGATCTCGGCATCGGACGCCCGTCGACCTACGCCCCAACCATCTCCACCATCCAGCAGCGCGAATACGTGGAGAGGGGCAACCGCGAAGGCACCGAACACCCGTTCACCGTGCTGAATCTATCGCCTGACGGCACCATAAGCACTGAAACCCGCACCGAAGTGCTGGGCGGCGACCGCGGAAAACTATTGCCTACCGACATCGGCATAGTGGTCAACACCTTCCTTGACGAATACTTCCCCGACATTCTGGACTATAATTTCACGGCACGCGTCGAAGAGAAATTTGACGAAATCGCCGAAGGCAAGCTGCCATGGCAGCAAGAGATCAGCGAATTTTACGCTCAATTCCACCCCGAAGTGGAGAAAGCCCTGAACATGCGTCTCGAACATCGTGTCGGCGAACGCATTCTCGGCGTTCACCCCGAATCAGGCAAGCAGGTGAGCGTCAAGATCGGACGATTCGGCCCGCTGGTGCAGATCGGCGACGCCGACGCCGAAGAAAAGCCGCAGTTCGCCTCGCTGCTCAAAGGCCAGAGCCTTGCCACGCTGACTCTCGACGACGCCTTGAAGCTGTTTGAGTTTCCTCGCACCATCGGCGAATATGAAGGCAAAGACGTGACAGTGGCCATCGGACGCTTCGGACCATATGTGAAACATGACGGACGCTTCGTGTCGATTCCGGCAAGCGTGGCTCCGGCCGCCATTTCGCTCGACGAAGCGATCGGGCTGATCGAAGCCAAGCGCCAGGCCGAAAAGAACAAGATCATCAAAATCTTCGACACCGATCCAGAACTCCAGATACTCAACGGACGCTTCGGACCATACATCTCCTATAAAAAAGAAAATTATAAGATCCCCCGCACAGTCTCCACTCCTGCCGATCTGACAGAAGAGGAATGCCGCGAAATAATAGCCTCACAGGCCGACAAACCGAAAAAGACTTCACGCAAAACGTCCTCCTCACGCAAGAAACAATAATGTCAATCAACGAAAAGCAGCAAAAACAGGGTCGCGCCCCGTTCAAACCCGACGTGGTGCGCACATTCACTGTCACCGAGGGAGACCCGACATCACTGTTGGCATTTGCGGAAACGAAATTTCCGGAACTGAAACGCACGCGCCTGAAGCAGATGTTCGCCCACCGTCAGGTCAAACTGAACCAGTCGGTCATGACCCAGTGCAACATGGACGTGACCCCGGGCGACACGGTAAGCGTCAACCTGACGCGCGAATTCCGCGAATTCACCCACCGAAGATTAAAACTGGTCTATGAAGACGAGCATATTCTGGTGGTGCATAAAGGATATGGCCTGCTGTCAATGGCCGGCGACGGCCCTGAAAAGCAGGAAACCGCCTACTCCATATTGCGTGAATATCTGAAAAAAGAACATCCCGGCAACAAACTTTTCATCGTGCACCGTCTGGACCGCGATACTACCGGCCTGATGCTGTTTGCCAAATCACAGGAAGCCAAGGAGACTCTGCAGTTCAACTGGAACGCCATGGTGCTTGACCGGCGCTATGTCTGCGTCACCGAAGGGCGTCCGGAACCGGCCGAAGGAACAGTGCGCACGCGCCTGATGGAGAACTCCCGCCATGAGGTATACTCCATTCCCGAAGACTCCGACCGGGGACAGCTCGCCGTCACCCGCTACACCACACTCGGCACCGGCCGCGCCGGCCTGTCGCTTGTGGAGTGCCAGCTCGACACGGGACGCAAAAACCAGATACGCGTGCACATGAAAGAACTCGGCACCCCGATCAACGGCGACCGCCGCTACGGCGGCCATGCCTCACCGATACACCGCATGGCTCTCCATGCGCGCACCCTGCGGTTTATCCATCCGATTACAAGAAAGGAGATGAGCTTCACCACTCCGGTGCCGTCATCGTTCACCCGCCTGACCGGACGGATTGACAATCGGAAGGCATGAACTTTCCGCGCCGGCTTCTGATCACGGCCGTCATCGCTCTACAAGTCATGGCAGCCATGGCCATAGGACGTGGATTCGGCTCGGATCTGTCGTCGACGGAAGGAGTGCTCCGGCAGCATCTCGATTCATTGTCGCAGGCAACCACAGCTTCGGACAGCATCGACATCATCTATGGCATGTTCGATATGCTCCCGCCCGACAGACGTCCGGCAATGGGGCACGAACTATATCGGCTGGTCAGATCAGAAGAGGGCATCGAAGGTGCTCTGGGAGTGTTGCGCCTGCTGACTATGATATACAAGGACAATCCCGAGGCACTGAATGCCATCATACACGAAATGAGCACCATGCCGGAGTCTGACGAGCTTCAGGAGTCCATTCTGTTTGCCCGAATCTATCTGGCGGCCAATCAGGCGCGCGGCGAAAGCCCTGAGAGCCTGCGCGAAAAAATCACCGCCCTGATCACGTCAGACAGCAATCACATCTCCGACCACTACGATCGGCTGCTCCATCTGTTCACCGTGTGTATGTATGTGCGCGAAATGACTCACGGCCCTTTACTTGCCGAAAATCTGCGTTATCTTGATCGGGAACTGCGCCACAGGCCATTATCAACCTATGCCATACGCCGGCAATATGCCGACATGAAAGCTCAGATCTTCACTGAAAACGATGAGGCGGCCGATGCCGTCGATGCCGACCGCGAACTGCTGGCCGTGATCAACGGCATGGACTCGGATTATCGTTCCAGAGAACGGAAACACATGGCTCTGCACTGGTTCCGATATCGCGCATACACCCGTATGCTTCGCAACTTCAACGCCATATCCGATCAGGAGGCCAGACAGTATTATGCGGAACTGAACGCGCTGGCCGATTCTCTGCCGGAAGTGCGCGCCGTCTACAACAGCCTACACTATCCCGACATTTTTTACCTGCTGAAAATCGGCGACGATGCCGCGGCTCTGCCTCTGCTGAAAAAGGCGCTCGCCACCGAAACCAATATCTCGCGCCGGCGCTTTCTGCTCAGACAGCTCATTGACGCTGCCCGCCACACCGGCGACGATGCTCTGGCCCTGGCCGCAGTCACCGAATACAATCCGCTGCTTGAAGACTTCATTCAACAGAAAATCAAAGAAAGCGAACAGGAGATCACCGTGAGCCACAATCTCGCGTCGGTCCACAAGCAGGCTCTTGAAAATGAACTGGAGATGCGACGCGAAAGAGGCCATCGGCGCAACATCGCCATCATCTGTTCGGCGATAGCCCTGGCCGTGGCGTTGGCGGCCCTTATCCAGCTGATGATAATGATAAACCGGTGCAGACACACCGAAAGCCAGCTGCGCAAAACCAACAGCCAACTTATACAACGACGCAACATCCTCAGAAACAGCACAGATGAAATGCTACAGGCGGTTAATGAAGCCGAAAAGGCCCAGCACGACAAAACAACATTCATAAAATATATCTCCTCGACGATCTCCCTGCCCCTCTCTTCAATAATGGAATATGCCTACAAAATCATAGATGCCCCTGATCAGGATGAGACCAGCCGACGCATTCTCCAGCGATTTGCCGAAGTCATAGAGGACAATTCAGCACATCTGCGCAAATCTGCCCGACATCTGAAAGCCCTGGCGCATGGAGAAGAATTCCAGCAAAAGGAATCCAACGACACATTCAGACCGAATTTCGACCGCTGATGAGATCAGGACGCCGACATATGATCCCGCGGATGGCTCTGGCGCTTATTATGGCTCTGGCCACCTTGGCCATGCATGCCTCGGTCCACAAAATGGCACAGCCCGACACCCGCCTGAGAATGATTGAATCTCTTGCTGGCGCCCGGACGGCGACCGACAGCATAACCCTGCTCTATAACATCTATGACCTCTCGTATGGTGCGGCGGCCGACTCCGCCGCATCACAGATCTATCGCATTGCCCGCGCCAACCGCTACGATGAAGTGGCGCTCGACATTCTCAGAGACATGGCTCAGGTCCATTCTGACAATGACACGATACTCGACCACATACAGACGATTCTTGAAAAAGAGTTTCCGGAAAGCAACATGCAGAAGGAGACCATAATTTTCGTAAAAATATATCGCGCATATCTCGAGACAGCATACACTCCGGAGAAAGAGCTGAAAGAGAAAGTCCGACAGATCATCAACCGATATGACGGAGCATATTCCACCGACCCATACGAACGCCTGATGCAGCATTTTCTCCAATGTATATTCATCAGCCACGAAACACAAGGCACACTGCTTAACCGATACATCAGCGCTCTGGAACGTCAGCTGCGCAACATCCCGCGGCAATCAGACAAACTCACCGCTCGACTCTACCGGCAGAAAGCGTACTCATATACCGTCAATTCAGACTATAACCGCGCGGTGGAATCCGACCGCAAACTGCTTGAACTGTACGACAAGATCGAGCGAGTCAACGCGGCCCAGGGGCGGCCGTACAGGAATCTCGACCGCTTCCGTCTCGGCTCGCTCACGCGCATGCTCTCCAACTATCCCGCACTGAGTGTCGGCGAGGCAGACAGCATCTATCTTGCAATCAATCATATCAAGGCAGAAAATCCGTCACTCCGGCCCGACGGGAAGACGGATCAGGCAAAAATATTCGTTGACATGGCTCATGGCAACTATGCCGCCGCACTCGAGCCGCTGCGGGATCTAAGCGCCACAGAACCTGACCACATAGAGCGCCGGCATCTGCTCAAACAACTGATGATCGCCGCCGAAAACTGCGGACGAGAAGACGTGCTGCTGGAAGCATCGGCCTCCTATGCCAGACAACTTGAATCATACATAGATTCAAAAATGAGCGAATGCCTGCGTGAACTGCAGATAATCTTCGACGTTGACCGACTGCGCACCGACTCGGTGGCCAGCGAGCTTCAGATCCAGAACGAAGTCGGACGCCGACGCACCCTGATGCTGAAGATAATGGTGACCCTCGCCATAACATCGGCCGTGCTCCTTCTGATCTTCATCTTATTGTACAGACGTTTCCGCCATCTGTCGGAACATTTGAAAAGCGCCAACAAACGCCTCATGGCCCAACATGAGGAACTTCACGCCCGCACCGAGGAACTGCGCGCAGCCATAGCCGAAGCCACATATGCCGAACAGCAGAAGGCATCGTTCATCCGCTACATCTCGTCAACTCTGCTGCTCCCGCTGCATTCACTGATGGAATATTCGCAGAAACTGATCGATTCATCGCGCGGCGACGCCAAGCCTTTTCTACAACGCTTTGGCGAGGTGATGCGCGAAAACTCCGAACAATTACACAATTTTGCGGCCCGCCTGCTCAGATTATCACGCCAGGATTATGACATGGACTGACCGCAATCCCGGCCCGGCACACATAGCCGATTTTGCAAAATAATTTGGCAATATGGGAAAAAAAGGTTATCTTTGCAATGTAATATCAACGGAATCCCGTCCAGAACCACTCGGCCGGGGTTCATTATTTTTTATCTCTCAAAAAAACTAAAAAACTAATTGCCATGGCAATAACCTACATGACCAAAGAAGGCTACAAGAAAAAAATGGAAGAGATAGCCTATCTTGAATCCGTGGAACGCCCCAAAATATCGGCAGCCATAGCTGAAGCCCGCGACAAGGGCGACCTCTCGGAGAATGCCGAATACGATGCCGCGAAAGAGGCACAGGGCATGCTCGAAATGAAAATCGCCCAGCTGAAGGATCTTGTGGCCAACGCCCGCATCCTCGATGAGAGCAAGCTCAACACCGAAGAAGTGCAGATCATGAACTGCGTCACTATAAAGAATCTGGCCAACGGAATGACAATGGAATACACCATCGTGGCTGATTCTGAGGCCAATCTGAAAGAGAAAAAAATCGGCACCTCCACTCCCATCGCCAAAGGCCTGCTGGGCCACAAGACCGGCGATGTGGTGGAAATCACCGTACCGGCCGGCCTGATGAAATTCGAAATAGTCAAAATCTCGTTCTGATCATCGTAACTTCTGTCCAAATGAGCATTTTTTCAAAGATTGCCGCAGGCGAAATTCCGTCATACAAAGTGGCTGAAGATGCCGGACATTTCGCATTTCTCGACATCAACCCCATGGCGCCGGGGCATACCCTGGTGATTCCGCGTCGTGAGGTGGACTATCTGTTTGACCTCTCGTCCGACGAATATGCCGAGCTGATGGAATTTGCCCGCAAAGTGGCCATAAAAATGAAAAAAGCCCTTCCGTGCAAGCGCATCGGAGTTGCAGTGCTGGGCATGGAGGTGCCACACGCCCACATTCATCTGGTACCGCTCCAGAGCGAGGCCGACATGGATTTCCGCGCGCCGAAGCTGAGTCTTGCGGCTGAAGAGATGAAACGTATCGCCGACGCCATAGCCCAAGCCTGAAATGGCCGACATATACCAACTGCGCCGCCGCGGCACCGTGATCTTTCTGATCATCACGGTGGCCGTGGTGGCTGTGTTTTTATGGGTCAGCAACTCTCTGGTGAGTGACCTGGCCGCACAGGAGCGCCAACGCATGGAGATCTGGGCGGACGCCACACGCGAGATAGCGAGCGCCGATCCGTTCGGTCCGTCGGAGATGACGGACATCAACTTTCTGCTCAAGATCATCGAAGCCAACCGTACAATTCCGGTACTGGTGACCAATGATGCCGACAGCATTCTGCAACAGCGCAATTTCGATCTGCCGGAACCGACCCACTCGTTGCCACCATGGGTGATCACTCCGGCCAACAAGGAATTTCTGAACCGCAAGCTGGTCGAGATGAAAAAGGCGGCCGACAACGTTATCCACATCGACATCGCTCCCGGCGAAGTCCAGCATCTTTACTATGAAGACTCCCGCCTTCTGCAACGTCTGAGCCTGTATCCCTATGTGCAGATCGCCGTTATGATAGCCTTTGTGGCGGTGGTGTACTATGCCGTCACTTCAAGCAAACGCGCAGAGCAGAACAAAGTGTGGGCCGGACTCAGCAAGGAAACCGCCCACCAGCTCGGCACCCCGATCTCGTCACTGATGGCCTGGACGGAGATTCTTCCGCATTATGGCGTGGACGCCGAGACCATGGCCGAGATAAATAAAGACGTGCACAGGCTCCATACCATAGCGTCGCGCTTCGGAAAAATAGGATCAGAGCCGGCCATGGAGCGCGCCGACCTGAACCGTGTGGTGGATTGTGCCGCCGACTATATGAAAGCGCGCATATCGCGTGCCGTTAATTTTGAGGTGGCTCTTTGCCGGGAAGCTCTGCCGGTGCGCCTGAGCGCGCCGTTGATCGAGTGGGTGATGGAGAATCTGATCAAAAATGCCGTCGATGCCATGGAAGGTCATGGTCTGCTGAAAATCACCACTTTCCGTGAAAACGACGAAGCGGTCATCGAGGTGACCGACAGCGGACGCGGCATTGCGCGACGTGATTTCAATTCGATTTTCAATCCTGGCTTCACGACCAAAAGCCGCGGATGGGGTCTCGGGCTGACACTTGCCCGAAGAATAGTGAAGCAATATCACAGCGGACGCATCTTCGTCAAGCATTCCGAACCTGGGGCCGGCACCACATTCCGCGTCGAGCTGCGCATGCAACCGTCGCCACAGCCGAGTGCGTCTTAGACCCCGTTGCCCAGAGAACCGGGCATGAGTTCAGCGGGGTATGGAGAAGATGAATCTCGCGCCTCCGGTGTAGGAGGTGTCCAGTTCCACGCTTCCGTGGAGCAGCGTGGCTATCAGCCGGCACACCGGAAGTCCGAGTCCATGACCTGACGAACTGTCATTTTTGGTGAAGCGGCTGAAAATAGCCTCCTCCTTGCCTTCGGGAATCCCGCATCCGGTGTCGGTGACGGTGAACGTCACTTTATCTGGCATGATTTCATAGTCGAGAGTTATGGTGCCTGATTCCGTGAATTTGGCCGCATTGTTCAGCAGATTGAGCAGAACAACCTGAAGCCTGTATGGGTCGGTTTCGATCAACACTGGCTCGGCATCATTTTTCAGGAACTGCAATCTGACACCGGGATTCAGATTGATCTTCACATTATCGAGCGAGAGCAGGCAGATGGATTTTATGTCTGTCGGTCTGATTTTCACGGTCATGCGCGTTGACTCCAGAAGCGAGAAATCCTGCAAGTCCAGCACAAACGACTGGAGCATCAGAGTGTTTAGCTGCACCACGCGAGAAAAATGGCTGAGATAATCCCGACGGCTTTCGTCGGTGGAGTCGATGATCATCTGCGAATATTCAGTGATGGTGTTCAGCGGTGTTATGATTTCGTGGCTTATATAGTTGATGAAATCCGTTTTGTTTTTTTCCGCCTCGCTTGCCTTGTCGCGCGCCGCAATAAGCCTGTCGCGCGTCAACCTGAGCACCTCGCTCTCATGTTCAAGCTCGCGGTTTGACTGCTTCAGGCTGGACGACAGTCGCTTGAATCTGCGAAACAGCCCGACGAAGACCATAGCCACAATGATCAGAACTATCAAAGCGATAATACTGATATTGATAACGATGTTTTTCAGTCTGTTCGACTCACGCTGACGCTCAAGTTCATTGACTGTGTTGCGGTCTTTGAGCCTGTTGACCTCATATATTATCTGCAGTTCCCGGTAACGTTCGGCCGATTTGAGTTTGACAAAGTCTTCAAGCGATCTGGCATATTCCATTGATGTCGTGAGGCGTGCATCAGTGTCGCCAAGCGCTTCGGCCGCCGTCATCATCAACTGCAGATAGTATCGGCGACTGAATATGTCGGAGCTTTTTTCAAGATTCGATTTTATGATCGGCATGGCCTTGGCATAGTCGCCGCGCTTCATGTAGATGCACATCTGCGGCTGACGGTAGTAATCCATATCGGCACGCGCCGACTCATGCCTGGAAGCCACTTCCTGGATCTGGCTGTAATACTCTTCGGCCTCGCTGTCGGTCAGCGCCTGATAGTTTTTAAGGATTCTTCTGAGGCTGATATATCTGTTCAGATCAAAGTTGCAGTACAGACGCCCCTGCAGGCGATATTCTTTTTCCAGTTCATCCATTATTTCCAGCATCCTGCGGTCGGCTTCGATGGCTTTTCGGCTCTCCCCGTTGTTGGTGTACGTGATAGCCTGCTGCATATAGAGCCTGTTGCGTATGAGAAATGTCGTGAGCGGCAACACTGACACATAATGCTGAAGATCCGAGAAATATTCCATCAGCAGCTGTCCGTGCGTCTCGTTGCTGAGAAAACTGCATATGGCAAAGAGCTGCGTCATCTGCTCATACGGATCGTCGGCATCGCTCTTGCTGTATTCTTTGATCAGGTCGAGAATTTTCTGCTGGCGCATCTCCTCGGTCATCATCTTCGACATCTGTGCCGCCCGGCAGACTCTGATAAACGCCGTGGTCTCCTTTTTGAGATTAGATTCCGGAAACGCTTCCATGCGATCCAGCAGCCTGATCATCAGCGAGTCGTTTGCCTGGTTGGCATTCGCCATCTGCCGGATCATGTCCATCACCACAGTGTCATTGCCGGTACGTTCGGCCAGGGCCATCAGCTGTGAGGCGGACTCACTGCGTTCGCTCACGGAAGTCGAAAGGTCAAATATGTTGTAGAGAGCAATTATGCTGTCGGATGAATTCGAGATATGAAGCAAAGCAGTCATCAGGCTGTCACGGACTTGCGCGCGCCTGAATCCTGACGCATCAGCCCTTATGGCGCACAAAGCGCACATCAACAACACTATCAATGCTTTATATCTATACATCTTTTCATTCCACAGTAAAAAACCATTATATGGTCAGGGTTACAATCGTGAAACAAAAGTAGACATATTTTTATTACAAACCAAATAAAACTGCAACTATTTTGTGACATGACTGAAAAATGACACATATACTACAATGAATATTCAGAATTTTGCGTAACTTTGCATTGATATATGCTCAGCTATTTACGGCATATGATTCAACTCATCCTCTCTCCCGCGCGTGGATGGGAGGATGTTGCCGCTCACCCCATACTCAGGAGTGAGGCATTCCGTCACGGCCTTATACCTCTTATCGTGACATCGGGGCTGTCGGTGCTGTTTCGCGCGCTATATCAGATCCATACGTCGTTTGTGCACCTGATTCCCAACGCCGTTATCGGATTCCTGCAATATTTTCTCACATATCTGATAGCGCAAGTTGTTCTCACTGCCTATCTGCCGCGCATCACCTCTGACGGCCAGGTCGACGAGTACCGGCTGACCATATTCCTATGTTTTGCCGTCGGGCAGATGAGCATGATCGGCATCCTCGCCAATCTGATGCCCATGACTCTGACTCTGGTGGAATTTCTGCCGCTGTATGTGGCGGTGGTCATGTTCAAAGGACGTGAATATCTGGGCGTGCGCTCCGACGTGGTCGGCGGATATGCCGGCGCGACGGTGCTTTCGGTGATCATGCCGATCTATCTTTTCGAGTTCATACTCAACAAATTCATCTTATGAAATTCAAGGAAATCAATATAAAAAACCGACGTGCCACTTTTGACTATGCCATCGGTGACACCTTCACCGCCGGACTGGTGCTGACCGGCACGGAAATCAAGTCGATACGCCTGGGAAAGGCGTCGCTCACTGACACATTCTGCTATGTGGACCGAGGCGAAGTGTGGGTGAAAAACATGTATATAGCCGAATATTTCTACGGCACATACAACAACCACCTTGAACGCCGTGACCGCAAATTACTGCTCAACCGCAAGGAGATCCGCCAGCTGGAAAAAGAGAGTCAGACGGCCGGGTTCACCATCGTGCCGCTCAGACTGTTCATCAATGAACGCGGCCTTGCCAAACTTGTGGTCGGCATAGGCAAGGGCAAAAAGGAGTATGACAAACGCCAGAGCATCAAAGAGCGCGACGACAAGCGCTCAATGGCGCGCTTCTTCCAGAAATAGCAGAATTCACACCAACCCACCCTCTTTTACTCCCCAACACTGAATCATGGTTCAATCCTCCGATTACTATAACCCTGAATATAACGGAGCCGAAAGCGAACCGGCCCGCCAGGAGGCAACACGGCCGAACCATACAACGGCCGGGCCTAAGAACACACCGGAGCCTGCAAAACGACGGACTCCGCGCAAACAGGCCAGACAATCCGGAAACGCGAACCGCGGCTATGGCCCGATCGCATTCTTTACCGACCGGCGTCTGAGACTGTTTCTGGGTGTGGTGTGCCTGCTGATGGCCGCATTCGCGCTTGTCTCGACAGTGTCGTGGCTGGTAAGCGGCAACGTAGATCAGGCCAAAATCACCTACAACACCTCAGGACAGATTGTGGCTTCGGGCGATAAAGTTGCCAATGCCGCCGGTCCCGTCGGAGCCATGCTCGGCAACTTCCTGCTCACCGAAAGCCTCGGACTCGGCTCGCTGATACTGATATTCTACGTCGGCGCGCTCGGCCTCAGACTGATCGGGCAGTGGCATTTCAAGTTCTGGCCCATGACGTTCAAATGCCTGCTTATGTCGGTGTCGCTATCAGTCGTTGTCGGACTTGTCACGTTCAACAATGCCGGATTCATAATGTGGGGAGGCTACCACGGCCACTATATAAACCAGCTACTCATCGACTATTCGTCGGCCTTCGGAGCCATATGTGTCAGCATAGCCCTGGTGGCGCTTGTGGCCACACTCTACCTCACCGAACTCACACGCCTCTATCTGGCCTATCGCCGAAGGATCAACGCTATACGCGAACGCCGCGCCGCCGAAGAAGAGCGCCGCGCCCGTGAACTTGCCGCCGTCGAGGCTGAAATGCAGAACCCGGCGCCAGTCGACGAAACCGACGAGGAGGATCCACGCCATGACTCTGACACAGAACCAGAAAATTCCGATCCGCTGGAATTTACGGATATGCCGGCCGAAGAACAGGATCCGCTGCCTGTCGACGATTCCGACAGCTACAGCGCCGACCCTGTGGCCGAAACTTCCGGACGCACAGACAATTCCGACTCTCTGTTTCAGGTGACGGCCCATGAAATCGAAGAAGCCGACGTGATCAACACCGACACTTTCGACCCGACGGCCGAACTCTACAACTATCACTTTCCGTCGATTGAACTGCTGGAAGACCGCTCTGGAAACAAGGTGACGGTCGACACAGAAGAACAGGAAGCCAACAAAGAGCGCATAATCAAGGCTTTGGAGCAATTCAACATCAAGATTTCGAGCATCAAGGCCACAGTCGGCCCCACAATCACCCTGTTTGAGGTGGTGCCGGCCGAAGGACAGCGCATCGCCGCCATAAAGCGCGTGGAAGAAGATCTGGCCCTGGCCCTTAAGGCGCAGGGCATACGCATCATCGCCCCGATTCCTGGCAAAGGAACCATCGGCATCGAGGTGCCCAACAATGACCCGCAGGTGGTTTCCATGCGTTCGATCATCGCATCGCGCAAATTCCAGGAAGGGAAATATGAACTGCCCATGGCCATGGGAGCCACCATCAGCAACGAAGTCTTCATCGCAGACCTCGCCAAGATGCCTCATCTGCTGGTGGCAGGCGCAACCGGACAAGGAAAATCCGTCGGGCTCAACGCCATAATCACCTCGCTGCTCTATAAGAAGCATCCCGCCGAGCTCAAATTCGTGCTCATCGACCCGAAGATGGTGGAATTCAGCCTATACCGGGTACTCGAACGTCACTATCTTGCCAAGCTTCCGGACGAGGACGACGCCGTCATCACCGACTACAACAAGGTGGTCGCCACACTCAATTCATTGTGTGTGGAAATGGATCGCCGCTACGCTCTGCTGAGCATGGCCGGATGCCGCAATGTCAAGGAATACAACCAGAAATTCATTGCCAAACAGCTCAATCCGGGAAAAGGCCACCGCTTCATGCCCTACATTGTGCTGGTGGTCGACGAATTCGCCGATCTGATCATGACCGCCGGCAAAGAGATCGAAGGTCCGATCTGCCGTCTGGCCCAGAAAGCCCGCGCCATAGGCATCCATGCGATCATAGCCACCCAGCGCCCGTCGACCAACGTCATAACCGGTCTGATAAAAGCCAATTTCCCCGGCCGCATAGCATTCCGCGTGAGCCAGATGGTCGATTCGAAAACCATTCTCGACCGCTCCGGCGCGCATCAGCTCGTAGGCAAAGGCGACATGTTTTTTTCGACCAACGGCAACCTGGAGCGCGTGCAGTGCGCCTTTGTGGACACTCCTGAGGTCGAGGCAATCTGCCAGAGCATAGCCGACCAGCCCGGCTATGCCAGCGCATATGAACTGCCGGAATACGTGCCTGACGTGCCCGAAGGCGGCGCGGCCTCCGCCGGACAACCCGGAAGCACGTTTGACCGCGATCCTCTTTTTGAAGAGGCCGCCAGGTTCTTCGTCAGCAGCGGCACATCCAGCACCTCGTCGCTCCAGCGCCGGTATTCGATCGGATATAACCGCGCAGGCAAGATCATGGACCAGCTTGAGGCCGCCGGAGTGGTCGGCCCGGCATCCGGCATGAAGCCGCGCGCCATACTTATGGACATGATGGATCTGGACCAGATGTTTTCGTGAATTATGAAAAGAATATCACTCACCATACTGATCATGCTGGCGGTGACAATCGCCGCCATGGCCGAGTCTATCGTGGACCGTGCCACAAAAGCAGTGAAAAACGCGCCGTCGCTCACGGCCACTTTCCGCATCAACGGATCTGACGGGCGCCTTGTGATGTCGGGCGCATGCTTCCGTCTTGAAGTGCCGCAGATGCAGACCGCTTTCGACGGCACCACGCAGTTCACCCTCAACGAGGCCGACTCGGAACTGACCCTGACCACCCCCACCCTCGAAGAGATAGCCGCCATCAATCCGCTGGCGTTCATCGGCAACCTGCGCTCGAATTTCACAGCATCGACACTCTCTGACGGACGCATACGCTTCGTGCCCACAGCCGACGGAACGGACCTGGAGGAGATAGTCACCGCCTTCGACTCCGAAACCGCAATGCCCGTCATTGTGACAATGAGGACTTCGGCCGGAGAAATACTCATAGACCACATAAAGGTGACCAGAGGATCACGGACCATTCCGGCTTCCGCATTCACCATAAAGCAAGACAAAGGGACAACCACTATAGACTTACGTTAAACACGTTTTTTTTGACAGCCATGAACGAAACAAAAACCAAATGCCTGATCATCGGCAGCGGCCCCGCAGGCTATACAGCCGGCATCTACACCTCGCGCGCAGGACTCAGCCCTATAATATATGAAGGACTCCAGCCTGGCGGACAACTCACCACAACAACCGAAGTAGAAAACTTTCCCGGCTATCCTGAAGGTGTGACAGGCCCGCAACTGATGGATGACCTCAAAAAACAAGCCATGCGTTTCGGAGCAGAGATCCGTCCGGGCCGCATCACTGAAGTCGACTTCAACGCGCATCCATTCGTCGCGCGCGATGACAACGACAACCGCATCACGGCCGACACGGTCATAATCGCCACCGGCGCTTCGGCCATGTATCTCGGACTGCCCGATGAGGAAAAATACATGGGACTCGGCGTCAGCGCATGCGCCACATGCGACGGATTCTTCTACCGCGGCCGCAAGGTGGCCGTGGTCGGCGGAGGCGATACCGCATGCGAAGAGGCGCTGTATCTTAGCAACCTGGCCACAAAGGTCTACATGATCGTGCGCAAGGACCATCTGAGGGCATCGAAGGTCATGCAGAAGCGCGTCATCGAAAAAGAAAACATCGAAATTCTTTTCAACACCAACACAATCGGACTGTTCGGTGAAGAATTTCTTGAAGGAGCGCATCTGGCCGAACATATGGGCACTGAAAACGAACGTAAATTCGACATTGCCATCGACGGATTCTTCCTCGGCATCGGCCACAAGCCCAATGCATCGATCTTCACTCCCGGCATCGAACTGGATGACCACGGATACATCAAGACTTTCAACGGCACGACAGCCACATCAGTGGCCGGAGTATTCGCCGCAGGCGACGTGGCCGATCCGCGCTACAAGCAGGCGATCTGCGCCGCAGGATCGGGATGCCGGGCCGCCCTCGACGCCGAAACATACCTGCTCGAAAACAGCTGAAAAGTCAAGATCCGGCTCTAAACAAAGGCGCCGATATTACCTGTTAATCTTTTTTAACTTTTGTAATATCGGCGCTTTTTGTAATTTTGAGGCTAAAAATTAATCAATTACTACTATCTTTTCCGATGAGAATAAA
Source organism: uncultured Porphyromonadaceae bacterium (assembly GCA_947177135.1). GTDB lineage: Bacteria > Bacteroidota > Bacteroidia > Bacteroidales > Muribaculaceae > UBA3263. The sequence continues at coordinate 43,904 of CAMWTI010000002.1, forward strand.
AATTTTAGTTATTGACGACGAAGAATCGATCTGCGAAATACTCAAATACAACCTTGAAAAGGAAGGCTATGAAGTAGACACAGCCCTGTCGGCCGAGGAAGCGCTTGAAATGGATCTGCCGTCATACTCGCTTTTTATCGTGGACATCATGATGGACCAGCTCAGCGGATTTGATTTTGCAAAACGTCTGAAAAACAACGACGACGTGGAAAACACGCCTATCATATTCTGCTCGGCGCTTTCAGGCGAAGACGACACAGTGATGGGCCTCAACATAGGAGCCGACGACTATATCACCAAACCGTTCAAGATTCCCGAAGTGCTGGCACGCGTGCGCTCGGTGTTGCGCCGTAGCCACGTCACACGCGACATAGCCCAGATACGCCGCGAAGGCCGCTATGAGTCCGATATCGTGTTTCACGGACTGCGCCTGAACCGCAACCGCAAAGAGTGCGTGATCGACGGACAACCGCTGGCGCTCAGCCGCACTGAATTTGACCTGCTGCTGTTTTTCCTCACACACCGCAACCGCATATACTCGCGCGAAGAGATCATCAACGAGGTATGGGACAGGAACGTGGTGGTCACAAACCGCACGGTCGACACCAATCTGACACGCCTGCGCAAGAAGCTTGGCTCCTATGGCAAGCACATAGAAACCCGTGTGGGATTCGGCTATGGCTTCAACGAGACGGCTTAGATATCAGTGGAGACTGTTCATTCCGCTGGTGACAATGCTGTGGCTGATAATCGGCTGCATGGCGTTCTACACCTACCGTAAAGAAAAACAATTCAAACTCGAACGGATCGAATGGCAACTTTCCAACATCAACCGCTCGATCATCGGAGCATATGAAAGCGGAGAGAGCGACATCTCCGACTTCGTGCAGTTTATCGACAGGTTTTTCACCAACTCAATGTATGACGACATACACATTGCCGTCTACAACAGCTACGGACGCCTCATAGCCCAGAACGGACCACAGAACGTCGACCTCTTTCCTCACACCTCCCACCTGACACACGACGAAATAGAAACCGCCAGACTCAGGCCATCGCCCATTGACCCGAACGAAATGCTCTTCTATTCGGCAATGCGCAGTTCCGACTGCCAGATCTGCGTACACACCTCTATGCCCTACACAGTGGCAATTGCCAAAATCGTCGACTACAACCCGCTGATATGGCTGTTTGTGACCATTCTCGGAATCATAGCCACCGTGATCTCATATCTGTCGACACTGCATCTGAGCCGCAGCGTCTACCTGCTGCGCGACTTCGCACACCGTGCGGCATCAGGCGAACCGTTGCCTGACAAGATCAACGACGGCAACTTCCCCCACGACGAACTGGGAGAAGTGTCGCAACAGATCGTCAACATATACCGGGCCAAGGACAAGGCCCTTGCCAGAAGCGAACACGAACACCTTGTGGCACAGCGCGCAATCGAAGAGAAAGCCCGCATAAAACGCCAGATGACCAACAACATAAACCATGAGCTGAAAACTCCGGTAGGCATCATAAAAGGCTATCTCGACACCATAATATCCGACCCAGACATTCCGCCGTCACTGCGCGACAGCTTCCTGAAAAAGGCCCAGGCCCACACAGACCGTCTGTCTGATCTGCTCAAAGACGTCAGCACCCTGACCAGACTTGACGAAGGATCCAACCAAGTGGAAATAAGCGATTTCGACTTCCACGACCTGGTGTTCAGCCTGGCCTCCGATCTTGAGGTCTCAAAAATGGCCGGAGATATGGAATTTACCTACAATATTCCGGCCAACTGCTGGGTACAGGCAAACTACAATCTGGTGATGAACGCGATGATGAATCTGGTGCGCAACGCCGCGGCATACTCCAAAGGCACACGCATATCGCTCAACCTGATAGACCACTCGGAAGTTGACTACACATTCTCTTTTGCCGACAACGGCAAAGGAGTGGCGGAAGAACATCTGCCGCACCTGTTTGAACGGTTCTATCGCGTCGACGAAGGCAGAGCGCGAAAAAGCGGCGGCACAGGACTCGGACTACCGATCGTGCAGATAACCTTCAACACGCTCGGTGGAAGCATCAGCGTGCGCAATGCCAAACCCCACGGACTTGAATTCATATTCACATTACCGAAAGGTAAAAATCCTAACTCATAATCTTTTTCTTACCTTAATGGAAGTACTCAGCCGATTTCTCGACTATGTGAAATTCGACACCCAGAGTGACGAACTCACAAACATGACCCCATCGACCCCCGGTCAGCTACATTTCGCGGAATATCTGAAAGAGCGTGTGGCCGAACTCGGTCTGACCGAAATAACACTTGACGAAAACGGATACCTGATGGCCACCCTCGAATCCAACGTCAGCGACAAAAACGTGCCGACAATCGGTTTCATAGCCCACCTCGACACATCGCCCGACATGAGCGGACGCCACGTCAACCCGCGCATAGTCAAGAGCTACGACGGCACTCCGATCACACTGAATGCCGAACAGAACATCATCCTCTCCCCCGAAGAATTTCCAGAACTGCTGCACTATACCGGACAGGATCTGGTGGTGACCGACGGCACAACGTTGCTCGGAGCCGACGACAAAGCCGGCATAGCCGAAATTATGGCGGCTATGGAATTCCTGAAAAACCATCCTGAAATCCCGCACGGCAAAATCCGCATAGCATTCAACCCCGACGAAGAAATAGGCCGCGGAGCTCATAAATTCAACGTCGACCAATTCGGCTGCGAATGGGCATACACGATGGACGGCGGAGAAATCGGCGAACTGGAATACGAAAATTTCAATGCCGCAGTGGCAAAAGTGACCTTCAAGGGACGCAACGTACATCCAGGATATGCGAAACACAAAATGATAAACTCGCTGCGCGTCGCAACCCAGTTCGCCATCATGCTTCCGCGCTGGGAAACACCCGAACACACCGAAGGCTATGAAGGTTTCTATCACATGGTCGGAATGCAGGGTTCCGTGGAACAGACAGAACTCACCTACATTATCCGCGACTTTGACCGCGACCGCTTCGAACGCCGCAAAAAGGAACTCGAGCACCTGTGCCGCAAAATAAACAACGAATATCCCGGATGTGCCTCGATCGAGATCAACAACCAGTACTTCAACATGCGCGAAAAGGTGGAACCCGTTTCACACATCGTCGAGATTGCTGAACAGGCCATGAAAAACTCCGGCCTGACACCGAAAGTGGTGCCGATCCGCGGAGGCACTGACGGCGCGCAACTCTCGTTCAAGGGACTCCCCTGCCCCAACATATTCGCAGGAGGTCTCAACTTCCACGGACGCTATGAATTCGTTCCTGTGCCCTCGATGGAAAAAGCGGCCGAAGTCATTGTCGAGATCGCCAGGATCACTGCTTCTCGCTGACACTCATTATTCACATAAACAAATATGTTCAACAAAATCACAAGGATCATCACTATCCTTTGTGCGCTTCCGGCATATACACCGTCATATGCCGGAAGCTTTACTACGGTAGCACAACATGCGGTAACGGATATTATCGACACACTGCCATCGGCGCTAACAGACCGAACACAGATGGCGTCACGGCCGGCAGCAACAACGACTGCCGCAATGGATACAGGCGACGACGAGATGACAATGGATTTCGGCTACTGCTACGATCCGGCAAGCGCAAGCGTGATCTCGGCGGGATCAATCCAGAAATTCGGCATATACATCCCAGCCGAAACCTGTCGCCGCTATGCGGGAGCCACAATAGAAGCCGCGGTAATCGCAAACGGATGCATACCCAATGATGATTATGCCGACTTCAAGATCTGCTTCTACCACACACTCGATGATCCTGAACCATTCTACAGTTTCGATTCCAAAATGGAAGTGCGCAACCATTATGCGTGGCGTGCCCACGAACTGCCGGAACCATTCATGATCGAAGCCGACAAGCCATTCTACCTGGTAACGGAATGGCCAGTCAAAGACTATGGCCCGCGCGATGACGAAGACGTCGAGAACAACTTCTATCCGTGTGCCGTCGACTGGGCTTTGATGCCAGACGACAAAGGCTACTCCGACCTGTGTTATTGCATTGACGCCCGAACCATAGGCACCGACAACGAAATATATGTCTGGAACAACCTCGGCATGCTCTTGGGCAACAACTGCATGCGCTTGCGGATACGCGGAAAAAATCTGCCTGTCAACGACATGGCTCCGTCTAACCTGACAGTGCCCATGCGTATCACTCCGGAAGAAGAGTTTGTCGGCACTGTCATACTCACCAACTGGGGTGCCAATAAAGTGACAGAATGCGTATACTCGATCCAGATCGGCAATGACAAACCTATGGAATACAGTGTCAATTTCTGCGAATCGGAAGAAGACGAGCCACTCGGATTCCACGATTCTTACAGAGTCGCGTTTTCCGCTGCAACAAGCCAGATGGGACCGAACATGCCAGTCATAGTCGACATCGTGTCCGTCAATTCAAAACCAGACGGCGATCCGTCCAACAATCAATCGATGACAGCAACATTATCCATCTCAGACGAAGACGGTTACCAGCGCAACCTGCTGGTTGAGGAATCGACCGGTGTGTGGTGCGGATGGTGCCCGATGGGAATAGAAGGATTTGATCAGATGCGCTCGCGCGTGCCAGACGGATTTGTCGGCATAGCCATCCACACAGGCACGGATCCAATGACTCCATGGGACGGATCGTTCGACGAAATCATCAATGCATTTCAGGGTGGTGCCCCGCTGATGTTTGTGAACAACAACCGAGAAGACAGAATCAACCCGTCTCCACATAACATTGCCACGGCCTACGACGCATATTGCTTTGATCCGGCATACGTCGACATTGACATACAAATGGTCTCGGCCACAGCCGACGCCGTCGAGTTCGAAGTAAACTACGAATTCGCCGGTGACGCCGACAACGAATATTCACTGATATATGCCGTCACGGAAGACAATGTCGGCCCCTACCCCCAGAAAAACGATTTCCCCACAGGATATCAAGGCGAAATGTTCGGCTGGGAAAAGAAAGAACCGTTTGTCACGACCAGCTTCAACGATGTGGCCGTCACCCGCATGTCGATCGACAAAGCCACTGTATTTCCCGACAGAATCGAAGGAAAAGTCAAATACACTGACAGAAAAAAACTGATCATTGACAACGAAAAGCGGCCTCAATCACGCAAAGAAGTCAAACCGGAAGACGTCAACATCATAGTCGCTGTGATCAATAACATCAGCGGATTGGTCGAAAACTGCGCCATACGGAGAGCGGACACCTTCACTTCCATCAATGCAGTGTCCGGAGCGTCGGAATCACACCCTGACTCCACTCCGGAATATTTCGACATGAACGGCCGGCGAATGAACCCGCACAACCTCCTTCCGGGCATCTACCTGCGACGCCACGGCACCACCACCACAAAGCTGATGGTTCCCTGAATTAATTACGATTAGACTTCACAGTCGGCCATCTGATCGTGCATCAGATGGCCGACTGCCTGCTTATGGTCGATGCCGTCAGCGAGTGCGGACAACAGCTCGGATATAATTTTTGAGGTTCCGGAAATTTTGAGTATATTTGCACCTATTAAATAAACATCTATATAATATAATTCCCCAAAAAACACCAACTTCACATGAGTAAAGAAAAAAAATTCTTGACCTGTGATGGTAACCAGGCCGCCGCCCACATAGCCTATATGTTCTCGGAGGTGGCTGCAATCTACCCCATCACGCCCTCATCGACAATGGCCGAGTACGTTGACGAGTGGGCCGCAGCAGGCCGCAAAAACATTTTCGGCGAAACAGTGCTGGTGCAGGAAATGCAGAGCGAAGGCGGCGCAGCAGGCGCGGTCCACGGCTCGCTGATGAACGGTGTGCTGACCAACACCTTCACCGCATCGCAGGGACTGCTGCTGATGATCCCCAACATGTATAAGATCGCCGGCGAGATGCTCCCCAGCGTGTTCCACGTCAGCGCCCGCACAATCGCCAGCCATGCCCTCAGCATCTTTGGTGACCATCAGGACGTCATGGCCTGCCGCCAGACCGGCTTCGCCATGCTTGCCGAAGGTTCCGTACAAGAAGTGATGGATCTGGCCGGAGTGGCACACCTCGCCTCCATCAAATCGTCAATCCCGTTCCTGAACTTCTTCGACGGATTCCGCACTTCACACGAAATCCAGAAAATCGAGATGATCGAACAGGACGACCTGGCTCCCCTGCTCGACCGCGAGGCCCTGAGCAAATTCCGCAGCCGCGGACTCAGCCCCGAATCGCCCGAAGCGCGCGGCATGGCCGAAAACTCCGACGTATTCTTCCAGCACCGCGAAGCGTGCAACAGCACCTATGCCGCAGTGCCTGAAATCGTGGAGGAATACATGGAGAAAATATCGGCTATCACCGGACGCAAATACGGTCTGTTCAACTATTATGGCGCACCCGACGCAGAACGCGTCATCATCGCCATGGGCTCCGTATGCCAGGCTGCCGAAGAAGCCATTGACCACCTGGTGGCCAACGGCGAGAAAGTCGGCATTGTCGAAGTTCACCTCTACCGTCCGTTCTCGGCCAAACACTTCCTCGCCGCTGTCCCCAAGACTGCAAAACGCATCGCCGTGCTTGACCGCACCAAAGAACCCGGCGCAAACGGCGAACCGCTCTACCTCGACGTGAAGGAATGCTTCTACGGCAAGGAAAACGCTCCGGAAATCGTCGGCGGACGCTATGCCCTGGCTTCCAAAGACACAACTCCGGCCATGATCATCTCTGTGTTCGAGAACCTGGCGCTGCCTCAGCCCAAAGACCACTTCACAGTCGGCATCATCGACGACGTCACCTTCACCTCGCTGCCTCCCAAAGAAGAACTTGCCCTCGGACACAAGAGCACATATGAAGCCAAGTTCTATGGCCTCGGCGCCGACGGCACTGTCGGAGCAAACAAGAACTCGGTGAAGATCATCGGTGAAAACACCAACAAATACTGCCAGGCATATTTCGCTTACGACTCCAAAAAGTCAGGCGGCTTCACCTGCTCTCACCTCCGCTTCGGCGACGCCCCCATACGCTCCACCTATCTGGTGACAACACCGAACTTCGTGGCATGCCACGTGCAGGCATATCTCCACATGTATGACGTGACCAAGGGTCTGCGCGACGGAGGCACATTCCTGCTCAACACCATCTGGGAAGGCGAAGAACTTGCCGCCAATCTCCCCGCGAAAGTAAAACGCTACTTCGCCCAGCACGGCATCAACGTCTACTACATCAACGCCACCAAGATCGCCCGCGAAATCGGTCTCGGCAACCGCACCAACACTATCCTGCAGAGCGCGTTCTTCCGCATCACTGAAGTCATCCCCGTCGATCTCGCCATCGAACAGATGAAGAAATTCATCGTCAAATCCTATGGCAAGAAAGGTCAGGACGTTGTCGACAAGAACTATGCGGCAGTTGACCGTGGCGGCGAATACAAACAACTTGCCATCGATCCCGCATGGGCATCACTGGCCGACGATCCCGCCACCCCCAACAACGACCCCGAATTCATCAACCGCGTTGTCCGTCCCATCAATGCTCAGGATGGCGACAGCCTCACCGTCAAGGACTTCATTGACCGTCCGGACGGAGTCTGGGCTCAAGGCACCGCAAAATATGAAAAACGTGGTGTCGCCGCCTATGTTCCATCCTGGAAACCTGAAAACTGCATCCAGTGCAACAAGTGCGCGTTTGTCTGCCCCCACGCCGCCATACGCCCATTCGTGCTCACTGCCGAAGAACAGGCTGCCGCTCCCTTCGGCGCCGATCGCCTGATCCCCGCCATCGGCAAGACCTTTGCCGGCATGAGCTTCATCCAGAGCGTCGACGTGCTCGACTGCCTCGGCTGCGGCAACTGCGTTGACGTATGCCCCGGAAAGAAAGGCGTCAAAGCTCTCGAAATGCAGCCTCTGGAAAGCCAGATGTTTGAACAGGACGAATGGAACTACTGCATTGATCACGTTGAATCAAAACAGCATCTGGTCGACATCATGCAGAACCCCAAGAACTCACAGTTCGCCACTCCCTACTTCGAATTCTCGGGCGCATGCTCAGGCTGCGGCGAAACTCCTTACGTGAAGCTCATCTCGCAGCTCTATGGCACCCGCGAAATGGTGGCAAACGCAACCGGTTGCTCATCCATCTACTCCGGCTCAGTGCCTTCTACCCCCTACACCTTCAACGCCAAAGGCCAGGGTCCCGCATGGGGCAACTCCCTGTTTGAAGACTTCGCCGAATTCGGCCTCGGCATGAACATCGCCAACGAGAAGATGCGCGAACGCGTGACAGCTCTTGTTGAAAAAGGACTCCAGTGCTCATGCTGCTCCGACGAACTCAAGGCCCTCTTCGCCGAATGGCTTGAAGTGAAGAACGACGGCCCGCGTTCACGCGAAGTCGCCGACAAGATCATTCCGATGATCGAAAAATGCGAATGCGACATATGCCGCGAACTCACCGAACTCAAGGGCTACCTCGTCAAGCGCGCCCACTGGATCATCGCCGGCGACGGCGCCGCCTACGACATCGGCTTCGGCGGTCTTGACCACGTGCTCGCTTCAGGCAAGGACGTCAATGTGATCGTTGTCGACACCGAAGTTTACTCCAACACCGGCGGCCAGGCATCGAAAGCCACTCCAGTCGGAGCCATCGCCAAATTTGCCGCCGCGGGCAAACGCGTGCGCAAAAAAGATCTCGGCCTGATCGCATCGACATATGGCTACGTATATGTGGCTCAGGTGGCTATGGGCGCAGACAATGCCCAGACCCTCAAAGCCATCCGCGAAGCCGAAGCTTACGACGGACCTTCGCTGATCATCGCTTACGCTCCCTGTATCAACCACGGCCTGAAGTCAGGCATGGGCAAGAGCCAGGAAGAGGAACGTCGTGCAGTCGAATGCGGCTACTGGCACCTCTGGCGCTATAATCCCGCACTCGAGGAAGAAGGCAAGAACCCATTCACTCTCGACAGCAAGGATCCGCAGTGGGACAAGTTCGAGGAATTCCTGAAAGGCGAGGTACGCTTCGCATCGGTTCTCAAGGCATATCCCGACCAGGCTTCAGAACTCTTCGCTGCCGCAAAGGCCAACGCACAATGGCGCTACAACAACTATCGCCGTCTGGCCCGCCAGCAGTGGGGAATCGATCCTGACGAAAGCGCAAAGTGATGTGATTTCACTTCTGTTTTAATCCACGAATCACCAGAGCGCGGCTTCCGACATCAGGAGCCGCGCTCTCTCATTTCAAACCACATACACTATATATCGCTATGATCTCCACTCAAGCACAACTTGAAACAGCTGCGCTCGATTATGGGCTTCTACCTTTCTTTGCAAACCACATACCGGAATTCTCGGTTGAGGAAATGGCCGCGCCGGGAATGCTGTTCGGCGAGACTCCAGACGATTATGGATGCTGGGAATGGAAAGGACCGGTGATACGCAAGCAGACCACAGCTTACGGCAAGTTTTTCCGCCGCAAGGCAGGATTCGTGGCACGACAGCTTTTGCCCGACTTCATCAACTACCGGCGGGCCGCCTACCCCATTCTGTCAGGTTCGCCTGAAGAACAGATAATCTCACTGTTCAGACAACACGACTGCCTGACATCCACAGAGCTGAAACGGCAGATGCCAGGACAAAAAATCGAAACGCCGCTGCAAAGACTCCAGATGGGACTATGGCTCATCATTGCGGATTTTGAATACAAAATAAGTGCCGCCGGACAGCGCTATGGCTGGGGAGTGGCACTCTACACCACACCCGAAATCTGGTTCGGCAACGAAATCACCGTCTGTCAGCGACAGCCGATGGAGTCATTTCGCTGTCTCTGCACGAGCCTGAGCCAATGTCTGCCCGACATTCCTTTACAGACCATAGAGAAATTGCTCCGCTGACATTGTCAGCCGGATCAGTATGTCACATTAAACTTCGGAAGAAGGCGGAGCGGGCGCCAGCTTTCTTTCGACAGACGCAGGCCTGAATCGCCGGCACAGTCCTGACGGTTGACTATGGCCAGCGCCGGACAAAGCTCTTTCATTTCCTTGCAAAAAAGATGGGCCACAGTCTCGCCTGCTCCGCTTACATTGTGGTCGGCTTTCTCAACATGAGTGTGCAGAGTGTCGCCCTTGATCTCTCCGACCGTAAATGCCACCACACGCCCTGAATTATCCGTGAGCATACGTCCCGTCATATACGGACCGAAAGCGTCCCAGCGGGCAAGCAGACCCTCCACAGCGCCATATTCGGCGGCGCCCATACGTGAACCGTCGTGACCGAGACGTGCGAGCAGCCCCATGCATTGCGCCGGATCGATGTCAGTGAAGCGAAAACCGGCATTGTCGGCGATAAAACGGTTCACGTGGTTGCGCTTGCGCTTCATGGCATTGCCTCCAAGAGTGGAAAAGGAATCGATCGAATATATATAGTCGCTCCAGTCAGGCCCGAGTTCCTCGACTCTGGAGCATCCTACTTCGGCAAAAAGATGAAGCCGGTCTTCGGGGATGGCGCTGAAGCGCAGCGGATGGTGCAGCGATGCCAGAAGCCGGACGGCACGCGCCACACTTTCTTCCGGGCCGAGCGGCAAAGAGAATGCCGGAAGCGCAAGATTGTTTTCCTGTCGTCCGCGTATCAGCAATATTCCGTCGGCTTCGCATAGCTCATATCTGAAAAACTCTATCCATAGATAGATACCACCGATAGTATAGTCGCAAGTACGCGAATCGGTCAATTTAAGATAGTGTGCCACCAACGGCAGATGGCAGGTTTCTATTTTCTGAAAATCAAGACTTTTTACCGCCGATTGCGGCGATGCTGTTGCTGTGGTCAATATCTGTATCATAACAAACTACTAACCATCATGGCACGCAAATGGTTTACATCTCTTTCATGTCGCGGATCAAAGCGGCATAACGCTCCACGCAGTCGGTGACATAGCGTTTCCCTTTTTCAGCAGAAGCGAGTGACGGGTCTCCTATGCCGGTGTCGTCGGTCACTTTAAGCCAGTTTCGCGGAATCCATGCGGTCTTCCGGCGCAATTCCTCCGATTCCCACGGGCGCGATGTTCCTGGGCCTGCGGTCAATATATCAACCAGATCAGGATAGAAATGCATCATGACCGAAGTTTCCAGTTCGTCGGCATGGTCGCCAGGATTTGTGAAATACTCCTTGGCCGGCAACACAGCGAACCAGTCGCTCACCGCTATTATGAAATCCGGATAATCGACTGCCAGATCACGGATCATCGGTTTGAATGAATTTCCGCCATGTCCGTTGACTATCAGCAGACGTTTGATTCCTTGATGAGACAGAGAGTCGACAATATCCGCCAGTATGGCCCGCTGCGTGTCATAACGATAATGAATGCAGAATGGAAGATCGCGCTGTCCGGGATTCTGTGCACCCATGGCCACAGGCGGAAGCACCATAGCCTCCACTCCGAAACGTTCGGCCGCGACGTCGGCAGTCTGCAATGCCACAGCCTGCGAAAGCAGCGCGTCGGTGAGATATGGCAAATGTAGGTTATGAGGCTCGGTGGCTCCCCACGGAAGTATTGCCACATCGTATCCTCTCCCTCTCACGGTTCCGAAATTAGTGACTGAAAGATCTCGCGGATTATTCTTGTTTCCCATCATTCTTTATTATTATCTGTCTTAAGAAGGAGAAGGTCATGCCATTCGGGCGGGTATATGAATATGGAATCCGGCGACAACGGACGCAGCACTTCATACCATGCGAATCTGGGCAGACGGAACAGCGATTTCTTTGCCAGATAGAGCGGAGTGACAGTTCCGGAGGTCTGGTCCCACATATGCGCTCTTTCGAGCTCGTTTTTTCCGAATGTGGCCGACAGGAACGAAGAGGTCACATTGGCCACCTTGTTGTATGTCGAGTCATTTTCAACAGGCAACATGATTCCCTGCACAGAGCCATTGACGTCGAGCCGGCTCAAATGTCCGTCAGCCATATATGCAATCATTTCCCTACCGCTCAATTGATTGAAATAGTCACCTTCGATGTGTTCGGCCATAAATGCAAACTGCGGCAAGTGAGCGCGATCCACCGTCGAATCATTCATATAGACATGGATCACATCACCGAAAATCTGTCTGTTATCACTCCATACAATAGGATGTGTGTCCATTCTCAGTGTAGAATCCGACTGGACGAATGTCATCGAGTCACATACACCCTGGATATCACTGCGGAAAAAGCGCACTCCAGGGTGTGCGATCATCAGGCGGGTGGTGTCGGTTTGTCCCGCAGCACTGTCGGGCAATACGGTGAAAGCGCGTATGGTTTCGGCATGAAGATAGAGAGTGTCGGTACCGGAATATTCCATGGCGCGCGCCATTCCTGTCGCAAAGGCGCTGTCGGTCCGTTCATTAAAAAATCCATATTCTCCCTCCAGCGTGACCTGTCGGGCCGAATCGGTTAGCGACATCTTGCCGAAAGCCTCGCCGAAACCGAGTTCGCGATCATAAAACAGAGTATCACCAGTAAGAGTATTACCGCTGTATGTGCGCACGGTCGAGCGTTCATACAGCCATGCACGGGAGGTATTGGTGTCAAATATTCCGTTGTCAGTGTATATGACGCCGTCTTTAGTCACGATGCGCGACGGACATGTGATAGTTGCCAGACGTGATTCCGTGTTGTATATCAGAGTATCGGTATACAGATGAAGCGAATCGCCTGAATCCGAGATTCCGTCAAGCACAACATGGCGATAGAAACTCGCGTCTTTTGTCGAAGGAGAGTATTCTCCTTCAATTGATTCAAGAGTGTTGTGAGGATCCGACAGAACACCTCCGACTTCATAGTATCCGAGAGACAGACCGAGATCATAGTTCAGAACAGTGGTGACGAGTGTCACATCACGGTTTATAAGCCGGACTCTGGAATCCACATCATAATCATCGGCATATATAGTCGCCAGTTCACGTGATCCTGAATATTCGAGGCGATCACCATAGAGAAACAGTGTGTCTCCCTGCTGCATATGCACGTTGCCGAACGCCTCCATGGAGTCGGCAGTGGCCGAAGTGTAGAAACAGGCACTGTCACAATACATCAGCATATCGCCGCGCCGGAACACCACATTTCCGATCAGAATCTGTCCGTCGGGCACCGCAGGATTCGCCACAAGCGAGTCGGCCTGTTCCAGAAACACGCGTCCGGGAGTGTGACGGTCTACGTCAGGGATCGTGGGCACAATAGGCTTTCCGGCATCGGGATCCGGCGGCAATGGAGTGTGCGACGGTCGTTGTGCGGTGGCTGCGGCAATCGCGGCGATCGCGACAAATATCAGTGGAGGGAGACGATGAAGTTTGTTACTTCCGGGCATCACCGTCTGAGCCAGTTGTGACGGAACTGGCAGTTTTTCCATCCGTCTTCGATGCGTACATAAGTGTTGGCTATCTTGTTTTCAAGCCATTCGTCGATGATGCGCTGACGTTCGGAGTTTTCAAACATATTTTTGATGTCCTCATAGTCGTCGGCCATATTCGCCCTGTGTGGCTCAAGCCGCGATTTGAGTCTGACAATTGCCACAACATCAGCATGTGTCTTAGGATCCTCCATCACAAACGGGCGCGAGATTTCGCCCGGTTTCAGGCCATCGACAGCAATGGCCACTTCCTGAGGCAGCTGTCGCATTTCGAAATATGACGAGAAATTTTCAGAATTAACCATCGTTCCGTGGTTTCGTCTTGTGTCCTTGTCGGCCGAAATCAGCGGCACAGCTTCGTCGAAAGTGAAGAGTCCGTCGACAATATCGGTGCGAATCGAATCCAGGCGCGCCATGGCTCGGTTCAGCGATTCTTTTGTCGGGGTGGCTCGCAACAGTATGTGGCGTGTGTTGACTCTGTCACCACGCTTCTCAATGAGCTGGATTATGTGGTAGCCGAAAGCACTCTCCACCACGGCCGACGCGCGCTTCGGATCATTGAGATTGAAAGCTGCCGCGGCATAGGCCGGATCAAGTCCGGTGCGCGGCATGAAACCGATCTCTCCGCCACGGTTTGCCGATCCATCATCTTCGCTATAAAGCACAGCCAGAGTGGAAAATTCGGCCTGTCCGGTGTTGACTCTCTCGGCATATGAGCGCAGACGGTCTTTTATATCATCGATCTGCTGCTGCGGAATCACAGGGGTCTGTGTGAGAATCTGTACCTCCACTTTAGTCGGGATCACAGGCAGTGAGTCAACCGGCAGTGAATTGAAATACCGGCGCACGGCAGCAGGTGTGATCTTTATGTTGTCAGTGAGTTTGTCCTGTACCATTCCCACACGGTAGGAATTGGTCATCTGAGTGGTGAGCCACTGACGTATTTCCGGCAATGACTTGTGCAATATCTCTTCGAGTTTCTGTCGTGAACCGGCGGAGATAAGCCAGTCGTTGATTCGCGAATCGACTTCGGCCGCAACACGTCCGGCAGTTACCTCTATCGTGTCAATATCGGCCTGATGGAGAAACAGACGCTGTATGGCCATCTGCTCCGGTATGATGCAGTAAGGGTCGCCGTCAAATTGCTGACGATCCTGAAGAGCCTGGATATAAGCTTCTTCAACTTCTGATTTCCATATCGGCTGATCACCGATCATCCACACCACCTCTTCGGCCACATTGTCGGAAGCGGCACTTGCAGTCACAGCGGCAGCAATGAAAACCGCACTGCCAATTAGAATGTTACGTAGTTTCACGCGTAAAAATAATTTGTTAACGCGCAAAGTTACGAAAAAATGCCGACTTTCACTCTCTTATAAGTTTTTTTAATAAAACCACACCTTCAGGTAACTATTCAGCGAAAACCTTTCTTGATTTTCAGATGCTTACTAAAGCGACAATTTCATGAATCGCAGAAAATTGATGTTTTTTTCGTTGGTCTCATAAAAACTCATCTTATAAACCTCTGATTATTAACATTATTTGCTTTGCTGATTCGCTGAATAG
>CAMWTI010000003.1 GCA_947177135.1 uncultured Porphyromonadaceae bacterium
CCCATTCGTCTATCGGTTAGGACGCAAGATTTTCATTCTTGAAAGAGGAGTTCGACTCTCCTATGGGCTACACCGCATAAAATCAACATTCCCCAAGCACACTAAAGCGCATGAATCGTAGTCGATTACGATTCATGCGCGTTTTTTTTCGCACCGCGCAAACCGCGCGGTTTTGCTTTTTGACGAAAAATGCGTAAATTTGCGGCAATGCAACACAAGGGGGTGCCCAGACCGCGGGCTGAGATCATACCCTATGAACCTGATGCGGATAATGCCGCCGAAGGGAGTTTGTGGGCCGCTAATGGCGGCAGAACGGCACCCCGTGTAGTTGTTTTTGGATTATCATTAAAACAATTTTCAGATGACCGACATTCTGACATTAGGAGGGCGCCAGTTCCATTCGCGACTCTTTGTCGGCACGGGTAAGTTCCCGTCCAACCAATCAATGCTTGACGCCATAGTGACTTCAGGCACCGAGATGGTCACAGTGGCAGTGAAACGCCTCGACCTGGATCACACGGATTCAGACGACATGCTTTCACACATCAACCGCGACCACGTGCAGTTCCTTCCAAACACTTCGGGAGCACGCACAGCCGAAGAGGCTGTCACTGCCGCCACTGCCGCCCGCATGATCTATGGCACCGACTTCATCAAGCTCGAAATCCATCCCGACCCGAAATATCTGCTGCCCGACCCGATCGAGACTCTGCGCGCCGCCGAGATGCTGGTGAAGCAGGGATTCATCGTGTTGCCATACGTGCAGGCCGACCCCGTGCTGTGCAAGCGCCTGGAGGAAGTCGGCACAGCCGCAGTGATGCCGCTGGGCGCACCGATAGGCACCAACAAGGGTCTGCAGACGCGCGAAATGCTGCGCATCATAATCGAACAGAGCTGCGTGCCGGTGGTGGTCGACGCCGGAATCGGAGCGCCCTCCCATGCCGCCGAGGCGATGGAGATGGGCGCTGACGCCGTGCTGGTCAACACGGCCATAGCAGTGGCCGGCAACCCGGTGGAAATGGCCGTCGCATTCCGCGAGGCCACAATCGCCGGACGTCGCGCCCGCCTGGCCGGACTCGGCTCGCAGAGCGACGCCGCCGAAGCAAGCTCCCCTCTAACTTCATTTCTTAACTGACATCACCCCGCCATCTCAAATGGAAATCGAAAGCATCGACTGCCGGACATATCCCGGCTCTGAAAAAATCTATCTGAGCGGATCGCTGTTTCCCGACATCAGGGTGGCGATGCGCCGCGTAAACCTCACTCCCACAGTCACCACCGACCCGACCAGCGGCGCAAAGCACATGCGCGAGAATGCACCGGTCTATATCTATGACACATCTGGCGTATATACCGATCCGGCTGTGGAGATAGACATCAACAAAGGCATTCCCCGCATACGCCAGCAGTGGAACGAGCGGCGCACCGATCTGGAGGAACTTCCCGAAATCAGCTCAGACTATGGCCGCGAACGCCTGGCCATGAAGGAGCTCGACGCGATCCGATTCGGAGTGCGCCACAAACCGCTCCGCGCCAAAAAGGGATGCGAAATCACCCAGATGTCCCTGGCCCGGCGCGGAGTGATCACACCAGAGATGGAGTACGTGGCCATACGCGAAAACGTCAACGCGGCAGCCGCAGGCATCGAAAGCCACATCACCCCTGAATTCATCAGAGAGGAAGTGGCCGCCGGACGCGCCGTGATTCCCGCCAACCCCAACCACCCCGAAGCCGAGCCTATGATCATCGGCCGCAACTTCCTGGTGAAGCTCAACACCAACATCGGCAACTCCGCCCTGTCGTCGGGCATCAGCGAGGAGATCAACAAAGCAGTGTGGAGCTGCTACTGGGGCGGAGACACGCTGATGGACCTCTCAACCGGTGACAACATCCACGAAACCCGCGAATGGATCATACGCAACTGTCCGGTGCCGGTTGGCACAGTGCCCGTCTATCAGGCGCTTGAGAAGGTCAACGGCCGCGTCGAGGATCTCACATGGGAGATCTATCGCGACACCCTTATCGAACAGGCCGAACAGGGCGTGGACTATTTCACCATCCACGCAGGCGCAATGCGCGCCCACGCCGACATGATCGGCGAGCGCCTGACCGGCATCGTGAGCCGCGGCGGCTCGATCATGACCCGCTGGGCGGTGATACACAATCAGGAAAACTTCCTCTATACCCACTTCGACGAGATCTGCGAAATTCTGGCCCGATATGACGTGGCCGTGTCGCTCGGCGACGGTCTGCGCCCCGGCTCGATCCATGACGCCAACGACCGCTCTCAGTTCCTGGAACTGGACGTGCTCGGCGAACTGACCGAGATTGCCTGGAAGCACAACGTGCAGGTGCTCATCGAAGGCCCCGGCCACGTGCCCATGCACAAAATCAAAGAAAACATGGAGCGCCAGATCGAAAAATGCCACGAAGCTCCGTTCTACACCCTCGGCCCGCTGACCACCGACATTGCCCCGGCCTATGACCACATCACGTCGGCAATCGGTGCCGCACAGATCGCCTGGATGGGCACCGCCATGATATGCTATGTGACGCCCAAAGAACACCTTGCGCTTCCCAATCTGGAAGACGTGCGCGAAGGAGTGATCACCTACAAGATAGCCGCCCACGCCGCCGACCTGGCCAAAGGCCACCCCGGCGCACAGCTGCGCGACGACGCAATGAGCCGCGCCCGCTTTGAATTCCGCTGGAAAGACCAGTTCAACCTGTCGCTCGATCCGGCCCGCGCACGCCAGTATTACGTTGAGAGCCACAAGGACGACGACGACCGCTTCTGCACCATGTGCGGGCCCAACTTCTGCGCCATGCGCATCACGCAGAGCATCAAGAACTGCGTTAACTAAGAGGAAAGACAATGTTTTCCGACGAACTTAAACAATACGACTGGGACGAAACCACGTCGCGGATTGCCGCCAAGACAGCCCGCGACGTGGAAGCGGCCCTCGGCAAAGAGACCGCGCTCAGCGTCGACGATTTCATGGCGCTGATCTCGCCGGCCGCACGCCCCTATCTGGAGCAGATGGCACGCAAAAGCCGGCGCATCACCCGCGAACGCTTCGGCAAGACCATCTCGATGTATATCCCGCTCTATGTGAGCAACGCCTGCACCAACCACTGCGTCTACTGCGGCTTCAACCACTCCAACCCGTTGCAGCGCGTCACTCTGACCCAGGAGCAGGTCAAGGCCGAGTGCGAGGCCATACGCCGCCTCGGACCGTTTGAAAACCTGCTGATCGTGTCGGGCGAGTTTCCGGCCCTCAACGGGCCTGACTATCTCGAGCAGGTGCTGCACACTGCCCGCCCCTATTTCCACAACCTCACCGTCGAGGTGATGCCGCTCAAGCAGCGCGACTATGAGCGCCTGGCCGCATCGGGACTCAACGGAGTGGTGTGCTTTCAGGAAACCTACCACCGCGAAGCCTACAACCAATACCACCCGCGCGGCATGAAGTCGATCTTCGACTGGAGAGTCAACGGATTCGACCGTATGGGCGCCGCCGGACTCCACAAGATCGGCATGGGTGTGCTCATCGGCCTGGAAGACTGGCGCACCGACGTGACCATGATGGCGCGCCATCTGCTATACCTGCGCAAACACTACTGGCGCACGCGTTTCAGCGTCAACTTCCCGCGCATGTGTCCGGCCGAGGGCGGCTATCAGCCCAAAGTCGTGATGACCGACGCCGAACTGGCGCAGCTCACATTTGCCTTCCGCCTGTTTGACAACGACGTTGACATCTCCTACTCCACCCGCGAAAGTCCCGCCTTCCGCGCCAACATGATGCAACTTGGCGTCACGTCAATGAGCGCAGGCAGCAAAACCGAGCCTGGCGGCTATGTGTCGACACCCGACGCCCTCGAACAATTTGAAGTAACCGATTCGCGCACTCCGCTGCAGGTGGCCGCCGAAATCGCCGCGCTCGGCTATGAACCGGTGTGGAAAGACTGGGACCGCCGATACGACGGATGAACCGCTGCCAGCCTCCACACGTTCAATCTCCGACAAAATAAACAACATATCCAATTATTCTCTATTCCTGAATGAAATGAAAAACTATGTTTCCGCACTGCTGCTCGCCATTTCAGTAGTGATTCTCGGCCTCTCGATCAAGGCCGGCATCGACAATTTCGCATTCCGCGACCGCACCGTCACAGTCCGCGGCCTGGCCGAACGTCAGGTCGAGGCAAACCTCGTGTCATGGCCCATGAGCTACGACATTGCCGGCAACGACCTTCAGGCGCTCTATGCCAAACTGCAAACCAACAACCGCATAATCACCGACTTCCTGACCAAAAACGGCATCGACTCAACCGAAATCTTCGTGAACCCGCCGAGCGTCTACAACGCCGAAGGCAATGTGTATGGAGGCGACCGCGCACGCTATCAATACAACTTCACGTCGACCGTCACAGTCAACACCACCAAGGTGCGCCTGGTGCGCCAGCTGCTCAACCGCATGCCCGAACTGCTGCGCCAGGGAGTGGCCGTCAACAACAACTACACCAACTATCAATACACCGACCTCAACTCCATCAAGCCGGAAATGATAGCCGAAGCCACCAAAAACGCACGCGAGGCCGCCGACCGCTTCGCCAGCGACTCACAGTCGAAAGTCGGCAAGATCAAAACCGCCACACAAGGCCAGTTCTCGATCGAATCGGTAGACAATTCCACCCCCTACCTGATGAACGTGCGCGTGGTGTCCAGCATCACATACTATCTTGAAGACTAAGCCGGCCTACGGCCAACCGAAAGCCTCAGCCCCGGACACGCCTTTGCCAAGGCATCCGGGGCTGCTTACATTTTGAGAATCATATCCACGGCCAGGTGGATATATAGGCACGCAGTTCGTCGGGCCACATGGCGCAGACTTTGCAATATTCCCGTTTGGTGGCGAGCGCCAGCGCCATATCCTCCGACCTGCTGTTTATGCCTCGGGAGTGATACAGATGATAAATCACTCCGGGGATGATTACCGGATCACAGCCAAGTATGGTCAGCCGGTGATGACGTTCGGCATCTTCCGGCCCCCAGCCTGCAAAATACTCATTCTCCCAGCCGCAACGACGATAGCGTTCAATGTCCACAACGAAAAAGCCGCCCACCGAATTGAAACTGAACAGAGAGTTGCGCGGTGCCGTGAATTTTGTGAACAGCCTGATGTCGCCACGCCGGCAAAACACATCGGAATAATACTCATTGATGCTCCATGCTATTCCGTCATATGGTATGGCCATCACTTCTGTTTCAGAGTCATATACGGCATTATAAGCCGCCAGAATCTGCGCCCGTGGCACTATTATGTCCGTATCGGCCACAGCCGCCAGTCGTGTATCGGCCATGCGCAGCATTTCATTGATATAATGCGTGCGGTGAAAGATCGGTTTGCCGTCCGCCACAAAGCGATAAGTCACAGCGGCAAATCTGCACTCTGTAGCCGTCTTAACTGGATAAATATTTCTGAACGCAGTCTATACATACAATTATAACAAACCGCACAGTCTTTATGCCTTGTTATTTTGTGATTTTTTTTGGCTTCTTATTGAACCGCCACTGCATATGGAATAAAATATACGACGGTATGACATTTGACTCGACCTGACTGCGCTCCACAGAATTAACCGTATAAGTGATGTTGCTTAGCTGTCTGAGCAAATCATAACCATCAAGCACAAATACCAGCGCGCCTTTGCAAACCGACTTGCTGACACGCGCATTCCACACAAAATCGGTAGTATTGGCCGACTTATAGGCATATCCGCGACGGGTATATGACGTAATATCTGTGCTTATGCTCCAATTGTAAGGAAGTGACACCGTGCCGTTGAATCCGCAATTCACTGTCCAGACATTATATGGTCTGACTCCGATATCCCTACTGTCATAGCGGTTGAATCGGCCGTCGGCAAACACAGAGCCATTGAAGATTCCTTTCTGCCACCGTAGTTTCAGACGTTCTGTAACATTATGTTCCATCACAGCGTGTGTAGGTGCATTCCCTGCAAAATCAGCATTTCCCGAATATGCCATGGAAACGCCTATGGATTTCTTGAATGCATAGTTTGTTTCCATAGAGAAATGCCAGTTTCTGTTTTTCCCGAATGGCAGCGACAATCGATAATCGGCTCCAATTCGCCTGTCGCCATCGACATACGACGCCTTGATATATCTTTTCCGGAATCATAGTCATAAAAACTCGCCATACGCAAACCGTTGACACTGTATCTATACGACAAATGCAGATAATGCTGCCGTCCGTTGCTCCGCTGATAGAAATTTACAAAAGTCAGATATGAAGTAGAGTTTTTAATAGATTTCGTACCCAAAAAATGTTCCAGTCCCTCCGACGGACGATCAACCATCAGAGACAACGGAGTATCATCTGTGCTGATTGTGCCGCCTAAATAAAAACTGATTCCATGAGCCTTCGGGCCTGATTGATCAAAGCGGAACATCAGCCATGCGTTAGGCAAAACCGATGTGTTTTTTATCTGCTGAAGCCTGTTACCGGAGAAATAATCATATCTGCGCTCGGATATAATCATGGAGAAATTCGGACTAACCGTCAGGGTAAACGGAAATGAGCCAAGCGACATACCTAACATATTATACGGTTTCGTGCGGAAATAATGCCGACAGACGGTCTCCTTGCTCCGGAAACTCTGCTCAGGCTCGAAAATCCCGTCAAGCAACTCTGCCCTTGGTATGAAATCAAGCTCCCTTCCGGTGTCATAGTCCGCCAGTTCATTCAACTGATAGGCCGAAGTTGTGTGACGGATTCTCCAATACGTAAATTTATATTCCACAGGCAACTGCACGAGCATCCAATCAAAAAAATGCGTGAACTTGACTCCGGCGGAACATTCGGCCATATTGTCGGGATGATTCTTCTTGAACCGGTGTGACAGTTCAGACGACAATTCCGGATTGCCAAAAACATAGCGATAACGGTCAAACTGATTTTCGTGCTTCTGCTTATAAATACCTTCGGCATAGAATGTGAGCATGGTCGGCTCAATTGCGCCTTCAAACAAGTTTATATTGGTTTCAGCCTTTAGCTTGGCATCGTTGGTGATTGCATCTGTCACGGAAGCATTGTCGCCAAAGTTGATCAGTGAGTCATTGTCAACTGGCCGTGTCTCCATCGATTCAAGCACATAAGTTTTCGATATGACAACTGCCGGAGCGCGATATGATGCGGAAACGGTCGAGTGCCGGCGGTCCCTTTGTCCATGGGAAAACGACGGTTTTATCTCCAATATCGCTTTCTCTCCGAGTTTGGTAAAGAAAGTGTGGTCGGTCGAAACCGAAAATTTGCGATCCCGGTCGTCAAACCATTGATATTTCCACACATTGCCACCTACCTGATACAGTTCGGCGTCAGTCACAGTGCTTCTGTGCTCCCTGAGCCGCATTATATTCACGTTGCCCTTGACCTCCCATTTGTCGCGATAGCCTTTTGCCAGATAGTTGATGCCCCCTTTTTCGGTTGTGATCACCTTATCTGCCGAGTTGACACTCTGATCCAGCGTATTGTCATTTTCGCCAGGCGTATTGGTGTTTGACAGGTTATTGAGGTTGCCATATGCGTTCATTGACACAAAATCGGAAAACCACATACCGAACAGACGAGCCATATAGCGGTCATGAGTGCCATAACCCGCCTCGGCATTCACACTGCCCCCGATGGAATATTCACGTTTGAGCCTGACGTCCATCGTGTATTCCATATCATCCGGAATATGGATGTTTACCAGCTCGGATATGCGGCCGCGCTTGTTATATACTGCTATATCCTTGACTGTATATGCGGCAATGTTTTCAAGCATCAGTTCATTATCATCGTTGAACAGATCGCGCCCATTGATGAGCAGCTTATCAAGCCGCCGCCCGTTGCAATATATCACACCCTTCCCTTTCACCTCCACTCCGGGCAACTTTGAAATCAGCGCGTTAAGCATAGAACCCTCCGACAGCACAAATGCATCGGCATTATAGACAAGCGTGTCGCCTTTATAATACATCATCACTTTTGTCGCCGTAAATGTGAACTCTTCCAGCTCCACATTTTTATTCCGCCGCATCAATACCGGAATAGTGTATGGATTCGGAGCGTCTTTCGGAATATCAAATTCCAAAATCTTCTGGTCGTATTTATCAGACTCTATTCCAGTTTTTTCGCCGACTCTGTATTCATATCGGTCAAGCACTTTCAAATATAGTTTATAGTGCCAGTTTTCACCGGTAGGTCTTTGTGTGAAATGATAAGTTATAGTCCCATTAGGCCCGCAGCTATCACGCCCCAGATTGACCCGGCGCACAAAACCATTTCTTAAACTATCATTTTGCCACTTTACAAGATGTGTCTTTGCCATAAGGGGCGTTTGACTGAGAGAATCCTTTATCTGAAACCGTAAATCAAATCCCTTATCAGCCCAACCTGACAACGAAACACAAAGGAGCATCAAGGCAAGCATGACGCTGCGTCTAACCGTTGATAACATAATGAAGCTTTTAATTATTTTTTTGCATCATAACTCACTATTTCATGAACCATTTCTAACGCAATCAAAGAGCAATATAGAACCGCCGAACTTTCAGCCGACAGAGAAAAGACCAGATACAGTCAACAATAACACAACGCCGAAAGCGGATCAATGGGTAGTGAGGTCGATATAGTAGCGGACACGGAGCAGGACATAGCTGGGCAGGGTGTTAGTCCAATATTCAGTGCGCCCGCTGGAATTGGAATATGAGTAGACATTGCTGACCTGGCCAAGCAGATCGTAACCGTCGAGAATAAATGTGAGGTTCGGCTTCTTCCAGTACCATGAGGCGGCGATATTCCATACGAGGTTATTGTCGTCGAGTGTACTGTAACCACGGTTTGTTATCAGACTGACGTCGGTCGATATTCGAAAATCATGCGGAAGGATGAAATTGGCATCGAGCTTATATTGCATATCCACCGACGACGACGGAACATAATTGGCCATATTGCTATAGTAATGCCTGTAACGCATTTTCCACCCAGCTTCTATGGTATGCCCCGCTTTGCCGAACTCAAACGTGAGCGAAGCCGACGGATTAAGATTATCAGTATATCTGAAATTAGAGGAGGTGACGCCTCCAAGTTCAGTAAACCTGATCGGATAGCGGTCGGTTCGCCATAAGAAGTCAACGGAATATCCGAGCCTCTTCGCCCAACTGCCTTTCCAATGTTTTATTGTGCCGTTGCCTGAGTAAGAAGCCCTCAGTGCGCGGGCGCCGTTCATATTGTACAGACTCGAAGTGCGGATTCCGGTAGTCGGATCATAGACAATGCCGCTAATAACAATATTAGGCCTCGTTTCATAACCAAAATTTATGTTATGTGAATGAGCAAAACCTTTGGTCTTGCCATATCCGAAGCCAAGTACACAATTATGGAAGTAACTGTTTTTCAGATTGGGATTGCCACGAAACACGAAGAGCGGATCTGTATCGTTGACCACATCGATCAAGTTGCTCATTGAAAAGAGTATTGGATATGAGGTCCAATACAACGTGGCCGAGTAACTATGCTGCCCCTTGCGCGCATTATATCGCACCGAGATATTTCCCTGGGGCAATATCGCGTTGTTTATGGCGGTGGTGTCGTAAGCCACACGGGTATAGTCAAGGCGTCGGGACATGAAACACACAGATGGTCTGGCATTTACTGTCAGGTAGCCTTTTGCGTCCTCTTTATCGAGATCCGATTCTCCGAAACCGAAGCTGCCGACAGCTGATATACGGTGTTCTTCCGTGGTGTTGAGATTGTGTCGGCTATTGACAGGATCAATCACCTGCTCCAACTCGCCCAACGGAGGTATCTGCCCGAATTTCAGGCTTTCAAGCGACGCATTGTCGAGATTGCTGAGTAGATAACGATCATAGATGTCGCGGTTGCGGTTGTATTTATATGAATACTGCAGCGACACGGTCTGCCGGCCATTGAAGTTCATCTCATACTTGGCTGAACCCTTGACGTCACCGTTCCACGACGGCGACGCGCGCACATAGGCATAGACATCCGACGCCGGCTTAGCATCTGCGCCATAGTTGATGGTGTAGCGGTCAAATCGGTTTTCACGCGAGTTACGATAATTGCCATCAGCACCAAAAGTCAGATTATGCCTTATTCGGTCAAAAGCCGGAAGCACAACGGCGGCCGATGCCGATAAACCGACATCAAAAACGCGCCCGCTCGACTTTTCGTGACGTATGTCACGGTTTATCACGTGGCGAAACAGCGTATCGGCGTCGCCAGAATAGATGGCTTCGATATCAGCAGCCGTCAGCCGACCGAAATCTCTGTTGAAAACCGCGCCGACAGACCGGCCGATCTCATCATTGTGACTGTAGCTGAACGATGGCGACAGATCGACCCTGACCTTGCTGGACTGCAGATAGGCCTCATGATTGGTCGACACCTTAAACTCCTTTGAGCGATCGCGGTCAAACGACGACTGGAAGTTGTCGCCCGACGTCAGATATGTCACACCGTTTTCATTTTGCCGGCGTATCTTCCTGTTGGAGTCCACACCCACCGTTCCCCTCACCCCGCGTTTTTTGTCAGGGGAATCATACTGATATGACAGGCCACCGGACAAAAACGAGCTTTCGCTGCCGTCGGCTTTGCCCGGACTCCAATAGTCGCCGCGTGTCGGATTGTCGCCGGTCGACAGATTATTGCCGTTGAAAAACGCCGAAAAGGCTGTAGTTTTGGTGAATCCGAGAGCGAATATCCGGCCCAGATAGCGGTTGGATGTACCGTAACCGGCGTCGAGATTCATCCATTTGCCGACTGAATACTGCTTTTTGAGCACAACGTCCATCACCAGCGGCTTAGTATCCACATCGCTGTAGCCGAGGAATTTATCTATATCGGAAGTCTGTTCAAACACCTTGATTTTCTTGACAGTATATGCCCCGAGGTTTTCCATCAGGGTGCGCGGATTGCCGTCGAAAAGCGACTTGCCCTCAAGCATCAGGCTGTTGACCATCCGTCCGTTGCACATGATCTGCCCGTGTTTGTTGATGGTCACGCCGTCGAGCTTGCGCAGCAGATCGTCGAGCATCGAGCCTTCAGGCAACAGAAAAGCGTCGGCATTATATATCAGCGTGTCGCCCTGATAATACAATTTGATCTTCGTGGCCGTGACGGTGACCTCGTCGAGCTGGCGCGGCAGCCGCAACAGACCAACCTCGCCAAGATTTATTGTTTTAAAGTAACCCTGGCTTGGTATATATGTCTTGTCGACGTTGATCCTTATTCTCCGCGTGCAGTATCCCTCGGCGTCTATGACCACGTCAAACGCATCCTTATCCTGAGGCAGAGACACCATATATGACTTACGTTCCATCATGCCGTCAACCGAGATGAGCGTACAGGCCCTTGTCGCCACGACGGAGTCGCCCGGCAGAAACGCCATGACTTCAGGATCGGCAACATACATCCTGGTTATGGAATCGACAACCGCAAAAGAATACGGCACCAACACCGGCTCTTTGACATATGCTCTCGTAATGGAGCCCACCACTTGAAACATATAGTCCATGCCCTGAACATGCGCCATGCCACCAAACAGCATAGCCATAAGAAACACCACATATCGCACACAACGCATCTCTACTTTCGTTGAATTATATTGACGAATAGCCTGTCGGGCATGCAGTTAAAACATGTCATTTGACATGAGAGGATTCCTGCTCCATCAGATCAAGGACAGCGGGGAAGAAGGGCTGATTTGTTTGCTTTAACAGTGTGTCCTTGTCGGCGTCGGTCAGGCGATTGTCTTGCTGCCATCCGGCCATCTTCCTGAGCAGGGCGAAATCGGCAGGCAGCGAGGTGGTTGCGCCATAGTCAGCCCAATTGACCTGATTGCCTTTATAGTTGCCGGCATTCATGATGATCAGCTCAGGATTGCCGGTGTCAAACAGCGAACCGATGCGGCGCAGGCTGCTGTCGGTCAGTTCGGTGAATTTCGGGTAGCCATCAGGCGCGGGCAGATTGCGTACTCCGGCGCTCTCGGATATCCACCGGTCTGGATTTGCCGCACGGCCCATGGTCTTGCTCTGAAGAGTGAGCAACCCAAGGCGTTTGGCGTCGTCACTCCACGAGGCATTGGCCGCAATGGAGTCGGCGTGAGCCTTATATCTGCTGACGATGAAGTCGGCATATTGAGCTTCGTCGCAGTCTATCGGCAGGTTAAACAAATCGTTGCCGATGAGCTGGTATATGGCCAGATAGTCATCGCTCTGCTCTGTGGCGGTCGTGCCGGAATACATTCCGTCGGTGACAATGCGGGCAGTATTGTCGTCGGCCTTCGTTATACTCACATTGACAGTCTCTCCGGGTGCAAGCCATGTGGTGGCGCCAAGGTCGAAGTTGCCGCCATAAAACCACACCGGAGTGGTGCCGGCCACCGGAATCTTGATCAAGCCATTGCCGTCACGGTCGGTAGTGAAGCTATACTGGCGCTGATAGCCTGTGGGATCTTCAAGCAGAAGGAGCCAATTGGCCGGCGGATTCGGCCCATGAAAGTTGATAACAGTGGTATCAACCTCCAGAACAGGGGTTGCTGTGAATTCAGCAGACTTAGGCAACTCAGGACTACAGGCTCCGACGGCCAGAACGACGGCGGCAGCAAGCATAACAGGATTCGTTTTCATTTATGTGCGTATTTATCGTTTTTAATTCGCTACAAAGATAATTATTTTTTAACATAACGACAAATTTATTTATTATTCCACACCATCCGCAACTTAGATTTAAAGTCAACACCCGATTAACCGAACAATATAAAATGACCCGCATCGCCCCATGAAAAACAGACAGGGAATGCGGGTCAAATATCGTTTACGGACAGGATCAGAGGCCGAGGGCCGGGCGGGTGCGGAATTCCGAATCGTGGAGCTTGGCGAAGGCCCGGAGATATTTGCGTATGGATGACACCATTTCCTGAGTCTCCTGCAGCATGTTCACATAGACATAGAGCACGGCCACTGTCGAGGAGTCGCCATCGCGCAGATGGTCATGGGCGCGGTGATAGGTGGCCGAGATCGTGTCTTTCATCTCCTCACACTGCCGGCGCAACACGGAGACGGCCTGAAGATCGCCCTCCTGCATGACGCGGAGCGTTTCGGCAAACAGCGCGCCGACGCCGGCGACGATCCGGTCGTATTGCCCGGCATATTGCGGCGGCAGCGGCCGGAAGTTGTTTTCAACGTGCTCGCGACACACTTCGCTGATGCGTCGCAGATTGTAAAGCATGCCCATGCAGCAGTTGTTGCCGAGATAGAACCACGGGCTTTTCTCGATTGCCGTCTCGCGGGTGAGATATCGCAGACAGAGGGTTTCCTTGCGGCGCGCGTTCTTGAGAATCACCTTGCGCTTGGCCAGACTCGATTCGGCTTTTCGGAGCGCTCCGGCGTTTTCCGCGATAAACGCCGCGGCCACGTCGGCATACTTTTCGGCGGCATAGGCCATGAATTCACGCTGCTGCGAGGTGATATACTCCATCAGCAGAGGCCATGTAGCGGCCTTGTCTTTGGAGGTGACGATTTCCTGAAAGAGAGAGTCGCCGCTGTCGGCTTCGGGGCGTTGGCGGAAACGGCGTTCACTGCGTATGATGATGAAGACCGTGAGTGCGGCCAGCAGGAACATGACCCAGTGTCCGCCATAGTGCATCGCGGCGACGATCACTCCCGCGCCGATGAACGCGGCGCCGGCAGTGAGAAACCATCCGCCGATCACCGAGATCACGCCGGTGATCCTGAACACGGCGCTTTCGCGTCCCCACGCCCTGTCGGCCAGCGATGTGCCCATTGCCACCATGAAGGTGACGAATGAGGTGGATAGAGGCAGTTTGAGCGAAGTGCCCAGAGCGATCAGCGCTCCGGCGAGAACCAGATTGACCGATCCGCGTATGAGGTCGAATGCGGCGCCGTTCTCCATAATTGTTTCGTCAGTATTGAACCGGCGGTCAAACCACCTGACCATACGCTCGGGCATGGCACCGCGCACGTAAGCCGCCAGCGACAGGGTCCATCTGACCAGTCTGCGGGCAATGCGCGATGAGCCGAACATCTCGTCGCCGCCCTGCTGGCTGCCGAGTCCGATTTCAGTCTTTGTAACGTTGCGGGCCTTTTTCGACGTGGCCAGAGCCACGACCATGATGGCGCCGGCGCCGACCAAGAAATAGACCGGAGTATCGGCCGGTCCGTTGAGAGATCCCATCATGAATCCGTGTAGGTCGCCGCTGCCGTTGGCCGCATAGTCCTGAAACGACGCGAGTCCGCTGAGCGGAACGCCGATAAAGTTGACCAGGTCATTGCCGGCAAACGCCATGGCGAGCGAAAACGTGCCCATCAGCACTATGACTTTAAGCACATTGACTTTGCAGAAGTGAAGCAGCTGCATCAGCGCGGTAAAGAACACTAACGAGCCGAGAATGACCAGACCCGTGTTGTGGTTTATCCACTGCTTCACGCCGGGAGTCATGAATGTGAGATCTTTGGCACCCTTGATCAGGATAAAATAGATGATCGCCGTGGAGCAGATGCCGCCGAAAATGCCTATTTTCCACTTGAGGTGGCTTCGGTAATTGAAGGAGAAGATGGCGCGCGAGATGAACTGCACTATCATTCCGAAAAAGAAGGCGATGGCCACCGACAGGAATATGCCGATGATTACCGACAGGGCCTTCTCGGTGTTGAGCAAGTCGTTAAACCCGAGATCGACCCCACCGGCCATTTTTATGAGCGCGACCACAAACGTGGCGCCAAGCAACTCGAAGACCATCGACACTGTGGTAGACGTGGGCATTCCCAGCGAGTTAAACACATCGAGCAGAATGATGTCGGCGACCATCACAGCCATGAATATGCAGATCAGATCATAGAACGAAAAGTTTTCTGGCCTGAAAATGCCGTGACGGGCAATGTCCATCATGCCGTTGCTCATTGCAGCTCCGATGAACACTCCGGCCGAGGCGACGATCAGCACGCGCTTGAACGACGCCGCCTTAGAGCCTATGGCTGAGTTGAGAAAATTGACAGCGTCATTGCTGACTCCCACTGACAGGTCAAACACCGCAAGCAGGAAGAGAAAAATCACTAAGCAAAGAAAGATTGTTTCCATCAAATATCGGTTTGTTGTTTAAGTGAAATTCCATGATCCACACTCTAAAAAACAAGGCTAAGCCCTGTTTTGATCAGTAAGCCGGTCTATTTTCGTCCGAAGTCGGCGGGAATCTCGCCCCAGGAGTCGGTGTCCCACTTAAGCACCGGATTCAAGATCTGATGAGTGGCCACCCACCGGTCGGCACGTTCCAGCAGCTCGAACACCTTGGCGTTGCGCGCCGTCGGCTCGAGTTTTGTGTTTGAATGCCGGCGACGGAGCCAGCTCAGAGCGGTGCGGCTGTCGGAATATATCGGCGTGGTGTGATCACCCTGTTTGTCCAACAGGGCCAGAGCATGGACCAGCGCCAGATATTCTCCGATATTGTTTGTGCCTCCGTCAAGCGGACCGACATGAAACACCTGCTGTCCGGATCCGACCATCACGCCGCGATACTCCATCGGTCCGGGATTGGAAGAACAGGCGCCGTCGACCGCGATGGCCTCGGAGCGGATGCGCGGATCGGATGGAGCGGCCGCAGGACTGCGTCGCGCCATGGCGATCAGAAGCGTGGCCTGATCTTCATATGATCCGCGGAATGCCGCGGTTGCCGACTCGATGTCGGGAAACGACTTATAGCGCGCGCCGGCAAACCCTTCGACCTGCGCGCGGGCTTCTTCCCATGAATC
Source organism: uncultured Porphyromonadaceae bacterium (assembly GCA_947177135.1). Classification (GTDB taxonomy): domain Bacteria; phylum Bacteroidota; class Bacteroidia; order Bacteroidales; family Muribaculaceae; genus UBA3263. The sequence goes on from CAMWTI010000003.1 coordinate 15,857, forward strand.
GTAGATGCCGGGCGACAGGCCCTGCCACACCACATAGAATTTGCGTCTCGGAGCCATGGCCGTCAGCTTAACGATGTGAACAGATTGGGATCAAGACACCTGACGCCGAGCTTTCCGGCCAGGGTCGGATCAACCGCCTTGCTGAACACCGTCATGGCCGCACAGCGTATGCCCGGCTGAAGCATCAGCGCGTTTTCGGGCGAATTACCTGCCACGGCGCCGAGAAGCCGCTGCGTCAGCGGCAACAGCACGTTGCTGAGAGCCATCGCGGCCGTGCGCGGCACCTGACAACCCACGTTGATGCAACACATCCGCCCGTTTCCGGCGGCCTTTTCGCGCTCGGTGGTCTCGCCAAGATCGCAAAGCGGCAACGACGGGAACACGGTGCCGGGGCATGGATTCAGGTCAAACACAAGCACACGCGCTTTCATCATGCCGACCTGCTCCGAGGTGACGGCAAAACCGCTGTCGGCCATCGGAGTGGCAATGACCACGTCGGCCGACTTCAGCGCTCCTTCAAGCACATGAGGGTGCATGGCCGAGGCGATCACTTTATGGTCCAGCACACGGCTGGCTTGACGCAGGGAATAGAGATCGTCGTCAAACATCCTCACCACCGCCCCCATGCCAAGGGCACAATGAGCCGCGGCGACAGCCCCCATGCCCGAACCGAGCACGGTCACCTCACACGGCACTATGCCGGTGACTCCGCCCAGCAGAATCCCTTTGCCGTGCACCGGGTCGGTGAGCAGTGCCGAGGCTATGGCCAGCGACGCGCATCCGTCGATTTCATGGAGAATATCGGCTACACGCCGGTTGCCGCCTTCGTCTTCGACCCGCTCCATGGCCAGAGTCAGAATGCCGCGGTCAAGCAGCGCCCTGGCCGAGCGCACCGGCCCATTGACCACCGGCGGAGCCAGAGTCATCAGCAGCGCGCCCCGACGCATGGTAGCAATCTCGGCGGCGGCAAGCGGTGCCAGCGATATCACGGCATCACACAGAAGAGTCTCGGCCCGCGAAGCCAGAGTGACCCCAGCCCGCGCATAAGCCTCGTCGGAATAATGTATCGGCGCACCGGCGCCACGCTCCATCACCACGTCGATGCCACGCTCCACAAGCATGGCAGCGCCTTCCGGCGTCAGCGGAAACCGGCGTTCGCCGGAGGCAAGGCCGCACGGCAGCCCCGCCGATAGACGCCGCGGAGCAGTAGCCGCGGCCACCGGCATCTCCAGAGTGTCGGGAGCCGGCGAGTTCATGTCAGTCATTATTGATAAAACGTTTTATGAAATCAGTGGCGGTTGTCTGTATCTGCGCTCGGTCTTCAAGATAGTGGCCACTGAATCTGGCCGCGGCCTGACTATAGAACGGAGCGCGACGATCCATTGCATCGGCCACGAACTCACATAGTTCGGAGTCTGACTTTCCAGCCAGAAGCGGCCGCCGCGAACGATTGCGGAGCAGACGCTCGCAGATGCGCCCGCGATCAGTGTCGAGCCACACGGTCACGCCGCAGGAATTCATCAGCGACATATTGTCGAAAAAACATGGAGTGCCTCCGCCACAAGCGATCACAGTGTCTTCAAAAGCCGCCACCTCCTCAAGCATGGCGCGTTCAAGCCGCCGGAAACCATCCTCTCCGCGACTGGCGAACAACTCGCCGACAGTGGCATGAAAGCGGTTTTCGATATACGAGTCGAGATCGATGAAGTTCACACCGGCCATGCGGCCGACGGCCCGGCCAAGCGTGGTCTTGCCACAACCCATATATCCTATCAGAAAAATCGGAGTCATAACCCTATAAAAACATCGCCGGATGCTCGGCAGCGTTGTCCGTCAAAAGGGAGAATTTTATAGCAGGAAAATCCTCTCCGATAACTCTGATGTTTTTAAGCTTTAAATCAGCTATTCTCATTTTGGCGAAGGGCATAAAAGGCGTTTCATGTGCAAATTTACGATTATTATTTCAAATTTATCCCGACGGTGATGAAAAATATTAAGATTTATTTGAGATTTTTGGCTATCTTTGCGTGTTTCTTATAATAAGGCCAACCATTTAAACACTTTTACACACATGAAACTCATCAAAGCAGCCTTACCGACGGCGGTCATGCTCATCGCCTCGGCATCATGCACGCTCGACGAGCCGTCGTATCCTGACGGAGCAGCCTCGCAGATGCGCCTGTCATCAGTCTCAAGCTATGGAGTCACACTTATGAAGTGGGAGTACGACAAGCAAAACCGAGTAACGGAGATCAATGTCGGCCGTGATATGATTTACAGGTTCACTTACACCGGCAACTCCGAGATCCCATCCACAATCTCCGGAGAATCTTATGACTATTATTATGATTATGAAACAGACAAAGACGTGCGCTATAAGAACGGAGAGTGGGAGTGGACTGAAATAAAGGCAGACTCACACGGACACATCACGCAATATAATTGCGATGAGACTGACTTCTCCATTGATCATGAACCCAGCAACACGGTCTCGGTCGTCAAATTCACATACGACTCCAACGGCCAACTGACGAGAATGGAGGATACATATTATGACTACTTGCAAAACAGGGTGGTGACAGATGTCGACAACTATACCTGGAGCAACGGCCTGCTGCTGCAGCGCAAAGAAGTTTCCGATGACAGTCATTTGCTGACAAACCTGTGTGAATACAGCGACCTTGACAACCCCAACCGCCAATGGGATCCCAACAATGCGATCTTAGGTCCTATGGGCACAACGGGATTCTTCGGCGTCGGACCTAAGAAGTTCCCATCACGCATACAGACCGACAACGGCAACTATTATACGGAAACCATCCAGTATGCTTACACCCTGCTGCCCAACGGGCTGATCAGAATGTCGAAAGTGAAGGATGGCGACGACATAACAGTTGTAATGACATACACATACGAAAAACTATGAAAAAATATCTGATCATTGCCGCCATGACCCTGTTGGGCATCGGCCAGACAAACGCACAAGATTATTCCGTCCAGTCCACAGAACTCGCGGTGCAGAAAGAGGATCTGTCATCAATCAACAAACGCATCTGGGGCAAAGGACGCTTCCTGCGTCTTGGCTATTCAAAGACCGAAACAGGCTCACAGTTCGACCCCGTCGAAAAGAGCAAATATTCGTTCTTCATGACCAAAGGCACAACATATCGCTTCCCGAAAAAGGCGATCGGAGGCCTTGTGAAAATCGGCATCGACGCCGTGTGGTTCGACATCCAGTTCAGCAAATTCAAATCACCGTATTCCGACTTGGACTGGAGTTCGGATATCATCGAGACCGAGGATCCTGACGACGAACCCGAACTCGACATCAACATAGGCCGCATGGCATTCAGCGCCGGCATGGGCATAGGACCCAACGTGTCGGTGGCACCGTTCGCCCTCACGTCAATCAAAGGGCTGCAGCCGCTCCGCGCGTCAATCTATTTCCACTATGCCCCGACAATGCAGATCTATGCCAAAAGCCAGGGTGGCGACATAGAGCTGTCGACCGCATTCTGCAACATGATGAACTTCGGCGGCAACATAAGCTACCGGGCCATAGCCCTCGGCATCGAAGGCCGATGGGGCAAAAGCAAATTCAAACCGCTGGACTTCGAGAGCATACTTGGAGACGGAGAAAGCCTCGGCTCTCAAAAATACACCCGCAAGTTCGCCAACACGCGCTTCTACATCCAATTCTCATTCTGATGCCCCGACAACTCACGCTACTGATCATATCGACCCTCTGCGCCATCTCCTCCTTGATGGCGCAGAGGGTCGACACTTTGCATGTGTTCTCCCCGTCAATGCAGAAAGACATCCCTAATCTGGTGATACTGCCCGAGAGCTATGACCGCACGCAACGCTATCCGGTGATATACCTGCTCCACGGCCACGGCGGCAACTACAACAGCTGGCTACGACAGGTCAAGCCCGAACTGCCCCACATAGCGTCCCTCCATAAAATAATAATGGTGTGTCCCGACGGCGCCACATCTTGGTATTGGGACAGCCCGGTTGATCCTTCGACCCGCTATGAGACATACGTGGCACGGGAACTGACCGGCGCCATCGACAGTCTCTACTCGACAGTGGCATCGCCTGCCGGACGCGCCATCACAGGATTCAGCATGGGAGGCCACGGCGCTCTCTGGCTCGGCCTGCGCCATCAAGACACATTCGGAGCATGCGGAGCCACAAGCGGCGGAGTCGACATCCGACCATTTCCCGACTCATGGAACATGAAACGCTCGCTCGGTGAATATCATAAGCACCCCGATGTCTGGGATTCCCACACCGTGATCAACCAGCTCCATCTCTATCGCCCGGGGCTGGCCATCATCGTGGACTGCGGCACCGAAGACTTTTTTTATCGCGTCAACGAGCGGCTTCACGCCGAGATGCTCTACCGCAACATCCCCCACGAATACATCACCCGTCCCGGTGCACACAACAGCGAATACTGGAGCAACTCCATCGACAATCAGATCACTTTTTTTACCAAATTCTTCAACCGCCAGAAATGAACGCGATCCGGCAACTCCTGGCTGCCACAGCCATCGCCGCGGCAGCATCTTCTGCTTCGGCTTTCGAATATGACATCACCGCCACGCTGGCCGTACCCGACAGCACGACGATCTATCTCAACTGCGAGTCCGAGCAGCTTGACTCAACCCTTACCTACGGCGGCAAAGCCCGCTTCATCGGCTCATTCCCACGCCAGGCAATGGCCATCATCTTCGAGCCGAAATCGCGCAAAAGCCTCGCGTTGGTGCTCGACCAGACCCCGCTCCAGGCCAACATGCTCACAGGCGAGGTGACCGGCGAATCGGATCTCAACAAAAAACTGGCCGAACTCCAGGCCCTGCTCTCGAACTTCGAGAAGAACGCTCAGGAATATCAGGCGTCCAACCCCGGCCTGAGCCGCGAGCAGGTCTATGAAACAGTGCGCCGACAGGTAATTTCGACGCTGCTCGCCACCATCAGGACCAACCCCGACAACGGCCTTGGCGAATATGCCTTAAAAACCTACCTTCCCGCCTGCCCCAACGCCGAATGGCCAGAATTATACCTCACCCTGAGCGACTATCAGCGCAACCTCGCCCCGGTCAAACTGAAACAGATGGAATTCGAAGCCACGGCCAACACCGCTGTGGGCAAGAAATTCATCGACTTCGAGGCACGAAACCCCGACGGCACCTCCGCCAGGCTGAGCGACTATGTCGGCAAAGGCAAATACGTGCTGGCCGACTTCTGGGCATCATGGTGCGGACCATGCCGCCGCGAAGGCAAGGACACACTGATGCCGCTTTATGAGCGCATCAAAGACTCTGACAGCGTCACGATTCTCGGCATCGCCGTGTGGGACAAGGCCGAAGCCTCCCTCAACGCCATCGGACAGAGCGGCTACAAATGGCCGCAACTGATCGATGTTTCAGCCGACGCCACCTCCCTCTATGGCATCAAGGGCATACCCCAGATCATGCTCTTCGGACCCGACGGCACCATCCTAGCCCGCGATCTCCGTGGAACGGCAATTGTCGAAGAACTCAAAAAATATAATATCCTGAAATAAAAAAAATCGGACATCGCATTGTCAATTCACGGAAAATCACTACCTTTGCACACCGATTTTATCCAACAAACGCATCGGGCCGCTGATGCAGGCTATCGTCTTTGGCCGGACAAAGCCCGCATGATGCCCAATTAATGAACTGAAAATTAATCGTTTAACCGTGGATTCTTTAAGCTACAAAACTCTCTCTCCCAATGCCCAGAGCATCGATCGCGAATGGATTCTCATCGATGCCACCGACCAGCACCTCGGACGCCTCTGCTCCAAGGTTGCAAAAATTCTGATGGGAAAATACAAGCCCTGCTACTCCCCTAACGTGGAGTGCGGCGACAACGTCATCATCATCAACGCCGACAAGATCATCCTGACCGGCAAAAAGATGACCGATCGCGTATATCACACATTCTCCGGCTATCCCGGCGGTCAGAAAGAACTGTCGCCCGAAGTCCTGATGCGCAAGAGCCAGACCAAGCACTTCAAGGCTGGCATTCATCCCTTGTTCGTGCGCGTAATGAAAGGTATGCTCCCCAAAAATCACCTGGGTCGCAAACTCATCACCAACATGCACGTCTACAACGGCGCCGAGCATCCCCATGCCGCTCAGGAGCCCAAAGCAATCGATATCAACACCCTGAAATAATCGCGAACTGAACAATGGAAAATATCAATGCAGTCGGTCGCCGCAAAGCAGCTATTGCCCGCGTGATCCTTAAAGAAGGCAACGGCACCATCACCATCAACCACCGTGCCCTCAACGTGTACTTCCCTTCGTCGATTCTTCAGTACATCGTCAAGCAGCCTCTCCAGACCCTCGGTGTGGAAGACAAATATGACATCAACGTCAACCTCGACGGCGGCGGCTACAAAGGCCAGGCCGAAGCACTTCGCCTCGCTATCGCCCGCGCTCTGGTCAAGGTTAACCCCGAAGACAAACCCGCACTGCGTGCACAGGGCTTCATGACCCGCGACCCCCGCTCCGTCGAGCGCAAAAAGCCCGGTCAGCCCAAGGCCCGCAAGCGCTTCCAGTTCTCCAAGCGTTAATCGCCTGAATCGGATCCGTTTAGCATCTAAATTCCGGGGACGGTCAGAACCATCCACCCTACCCCGGGATTGTTTTCAACACAAGAAGAACGTAAACAAACACAAAACAAAAAAATTACAATGTCAACTCCCTCTTTTGAGCAAATGCTCGAAGCCGGCTGTCACTTCGGCCACCTCAAGCGCAAATGGAATCCCGCCATGGCTCCTTATATTTTCATGGAGCGCAACGGCATCCACATCATTGACCTCTACAAGACCCAGGCCAAGCTTGAAGAAGCGGCTGCCGCACTCAAAAGCATTGCCAAGGCAGGCAAGAAAGTGCTTTTTGTAGCTACAAAGAAACAAGCCAAGCAGGTAATCGCCGACAAAGCATCTGCAGTCGGAATGCCTTTCGTGGTTGAACGCTGGCCCGGCGGCATGCTGACCAACTTCCCCACCATCCGCAAGGCTGTGAAGAAGATGACCGCCATTGATAAAATGACCAAAGACGGCACCTTCGACAACCTCTCGAAACGCGAAAAGCTCCAGATCACCCGCCAGCGCGCCAAGCTCGAAAAGAACCTCGGTTCCATCGCCGACATGAGCCGTCTTCCTTCAGCTCTGTTTGTGGTTGACGTACACAAAGAGCACATCGCAGTGGCAGAAGCCGTGCGCCTGGGCATCCCCGTGTTCGCCATGGTCGACACCAACTCCGATCCCTCGCAGGTTGACTTCGTGATCCCCGCCAACGACGACGCATCAAAGTCGATCGAACTGGTTCTGGACACCGTTATCGCTGCCATGAACGAAGGCTTGGAAGAGCGCAAGGTTGAAAAGGCCGACAGCAACGCCGCTGAAGCCGAAGCTGCCGAAGGCGCCGCCGAACCCCGCCGTCAGCGTCGCCGCACCGCACGTCCTGCAAACGCCGACAACGCCGAGCACGTAGCCACAGCCGCTCCTGCCGAAGCTGCCGCTGAAGAAGCATCGGCCGCCGAATAAGACTCCAAGGCCAAGATAAAATCCATAGTCTGACTGGCCGACATCATACGCCGACCAATCAGACTATTTTTTAATTTCCCCAGTTAAAACAACTCTTAAACTCCCTTACACAATATGGCAGTTACAATGGCAGAAATCACCAAGCTGCGCCACCTCACCAGCGCCGGCCTGATGGACTGCAAGAAAGCCCTCGCCGAAACCAACGGCGACATCGAAGCAGCAGTAGAAATTCTCCGCAAAAAAGGTCAGGCTGTCGCCGCCAAACGCGAAGATCGCGAAGCAGCCGAAGGCTGCGTTCTCTCTAAGAACGAAGGCTCTTTCGCAGCTATACTCGCACTGAACTGCGAAACCGACTTCGTGGCAAAGAACGCCGGATTTGTCGCCCTCACCAACCTCATTCTCGACAACGCCGTTGCCGCCAAAGCAAAGAACGTTGAAGAAGTCAAAGCCCTGGTAATCGACGGCCGCACCGTTGCTGATCTCATCGTGGAAGAAGTCGGCAAAACCGGCGAAAAGATGGAAATCGGCGCATATGAATGCCTTGAAGCTCCCTCGACCACTTCATACAACCACCTGGGCAACAAGCTTGCCACTATCGTCGGATTCAACCTCGAAGGAGTTGACTATCAGGTTGGCCGTGACGTGGCCATGCAGGTTGCATCGATGAACCCTGTGGCTGTGGACCGCGACAGCGTGCCTGCCGCTATCGTTGAATCAGAACGCAACGTGGCTATCGAAAAGACCAAAGAAGAACTGGTGAAGAAAGCTGTCAACAACGCTCTCAGCAAAGCCGGTCTCAACCCCAACCACTTCGACACCGACGCTCACATCGACTCCAACCTCTCGAAAGGATGGATCAATGAGGAAGAAGCTGCAAAGGGCCGCCAGATCATTGCCGAAGCGTCTGAAGCCGCTGCCGCCTCGATCAAGGAGCAGATGGTCCAGAACATCGCCACCGGCCGCGTCAACAAGTTCTTCAAGGAATCCTGCCTCACAGAACAGGAATTCATCAAAGAACCCAAAGAAACCGTGGCCCAGTATCTCAACGGCGCCATGAAAGGCCTGACCGTTTCTGCATTCAAGCGCGTCAACCTCAACCAGGACTGATTGCCGCAACAACAGATTTTCCCGCATCAGACCGGGATAACAAGCATATCCGGAAGGTCGCGGTTTGCCGCGGCCTTCCTTTCATTTTTCAGATACATATCATCCACTCTCTTCATTTCCGTCTTCATGAAAAAATCAGCCATTGCCATATTGTGTGCATGCGCCGCATCAACCATGTCGGCCCACGTGATAACACCAGCCGAAGCCCTGGGACGCGCGGCGGGAGCACGTGTCGCGGCACTCAGTCCCGACGCTGCCTCCGTGCCTGACCCGAGTGTCACTGTCAGCTGCTCCGACGGCCTTCCCGCCTTATATATTTTTGCCTCCGAAACTGGCGAAGGCTTCCTGATGCTCTCGGCCGACTCTGACGCGACGCCGGTTGTAGGTTACGCCGATTCCGGAACATTCCAACCAGACTGCATTCCCGACAATATGAAAGCGTGGTTAGAATTCTATGCCGCAGAAATCAAAGCGAGCCGCACAGTCAGCTCTCCTGCGCTCCGCGATATCGAGCGCCCTCAACGCCCGCCGATAGACCCGATCGTCACAAGCCGGTGGAACCAGAACGCTCCCTACAACCTTCTCTGCCCAGACGAATCAGCCACCGGGTGTGTGGCCACCGCCATGGCCCAGGTGATGCGGGTGATGGAATATCCTGACAAATGCTCTGGAGGCACATTCTCCTACACGTACACGGCACAAAATCTGAACCGGACGATATCGCTCAATTTCGACAACATATCGCTCGACTGGGCAAACATGACAGACAGCTACGGCGCAGAATCGACCGACGCCGAAAACCAGGCCATAGCCACACTGATGTATGCCATCGGCGTGTCCGCACAGATGAACTATGGTCCGTCGTCAAGCGCCAGCGCCACTTCCTTGGCCGAGGGACTGATACGCAATTTCGGATTCTCCAGATCGCTGACCCCCGACAGACGCGACTGGCACACGCTGATTGACTGGGAAGACATCATCTATGCCGAACTGGAAAAAGGAATGCCCGTATATTATGACGGAGGAAACGACAAGAGCGCCCACGCTTTCGTTGTCGACGGATACAGCGACAACGGATTCTTCCACTTGAACTGGGGCTGGGGCGGATTGAGCGACGGGTATTTCCGGCTCTCGGCACTTGACCCCGCAAACCAGGGCATCGGAGGATCGGCCTCGGGCTACAATTTTTATCAAAGCATACTTACCGGGCTGGAGCCGAAGGGCACGCCCGCTGAAGAGGAGGAGCTGAAACACAATCTGTTATTTTCAAGCGGCAATCCCGTTTCAATAAACACCGACACAGCCTATACAGGCGAAAACGTGACAATCCGCGGAGGGTCATTCAATGTATCGGCCATGGATGCCGAAAACGTGACCCTGACAATCAAATTCACTTCGGTCAGCGACGGATCCGTGACATATGCAAGCCAGGGATTATATTATCCGCAGCTGCCGCCAAACACCGGCTTCAACGAATATCCCGTGACGCTTCCCGCTCTGGGAGATGGTGAATACATTGTCAGCCGCGCCGTCATAAACAAATACGGCAAAGCCTTCGACGTCCATTCTCCTGTCGGAAGCGGCACCCTGCATGCCTCCGTCGCCAATACCAGAGTCTCCTTCACCTCCACAGGCAGGCCAGAATTGAAAATAACGCTGGATTCCGCTCCTGACGAAGCCTATTCCGGCAAGCTCTTCGCCATGGAGCTTTCGATCACAAACAATGACAAAGTCTATCACCACGGCGGAGTCAGAATCTGCTTGTCGGAGAACGACAGCCAGTCCGACACACCGATCGCCTGCATGTGTCTGTTCCAGATCGATCTCGACCCAGGTGAAACAACGGTTGTCAACGCCATCTGCGAAGTCCCGTCGGACATCACTCCGGGTGAATATTTCCTCACTGCCACCAACGAGGACTACAGCGCCATATATACCTCACAACCCATCACCGTGAGCGACGCCGGCACCACCATCATGACATTCGGCACATTGCGTTGCACCGATCCCGCCCGCGACGGCATCCAATTCCGCTTTTCGGCCACATGCGACGAAGGTTATTTCAGCGAGCGGATATACCTGTATCTGTTTGATCCCGATCTCAACCCAGGCACGGTGGCATCGACCGTCAGCGACCCATTGTTCATCGGCCGCGGAGAGACGGTCACAGTCGACATGAGCCTGTCATACGCGCAAGGGACTGTCGGCAAGCGATACATAGCTGCCATATACCGCCTCGTCAACGGCGTTTTGGAGCAGGCCGCCAACGCCATTTATGTCACTTTGGGAGAATCGGGCCTCAAGCCAGTCGTGACACCCGGACCTGATGCAGCCGGCCACACGTTCGACGCGCTTGGACGCCCGATCGCCGACCCATTCCGGCCAGGCCTTCACATCGCCCCGACAGGCAAGACGCTACGCATGCGCTGACTTCATGAAAAATAGTCTGCGGAATTGTTCCTTTTACGCGAATTTTTAGTAATTTTGCCATTGACACATGATTAGATACATAACTCTGGCTATTGCCACGGCGCTGACTCTGTCAGCCTGCCACAACGACAGATCCTCCGAGCCCGCCACAGCTCCGATGACAGTCGTGGTGTATATGGCCGCAGACAATTCGCTGGGACGTGACCGCAAGGACATGGACGACATAAACGAAATGATTGCGGCCAAGCGTTCGGGAGCGTTGTCAGACGGCAGTCGTGTCATGGTCTATCGGGCCGAGTACAAGACGGGGCGCCAACGCCTTCTCGAGCTGAAGAATGATTCGCTCCACACAATCAGGGAATATGACCGCACGCTGGCATCGACCGATCCGGAACGCATGCGTCAGGTCCTCGCCGACGCACGCACCCTGGCTCCGGCTGCCGAATACGGCCTGGTGCTCTGGAGCCATGCGCTCGGATGGACAAACTCGACAGTTGATCCGGCGCCATATTCGGTCGCGCCCCGCAGCTTCGGCGACGATCTTTCGGCCAACCGAAAGATGACCGTCAGCGAACTTGGCGCGGCCCTTGACTCGGCTGCATGGAAATACATCTATTTCGATTGTTGCCTGATGGCCTCGGTCGAAGTGGCCTATGAACTGCGCCATGCCACAGAACTGATATATGCGTCGGTAACGGAGACACCGTATGACGGTTGTCCATACGACAAAGCGCTTGCCCTGCTTGCCGACGGATCGGAACAGGCGCTCCGCGCCATATCTCATGCCGTGGCCTCGCATTACGGACTTTCCACTCGCGGCAGCTGTCCGGTATCGGCGTCTGTGATCTCTACTGCCGGACTTGACCGCCTGGCCGACGTGACGGCCCGTATCTACCGGTCAGGGCGTGAACTGCCGGATGACTTCGAGCCTCAGCAATATTATCACAGCTACCGCTACCCGTCATACCGCTACAATGATCTGGAACAATACATCGAAGCTGTTTGTTCTGAAGATGCCCTGCTTGACGAATGGCGCGAGGCGCTTGCGGCCACGGTGCGCCACCAGCTCCACTCCGACTGGATATGGTCCGACATCGAGATCATGCGCCATTGCGGACTGAGCACGCGGATCATACGCACTCCCGAACAAATCTCGACTCTGGGATACGACCGCCTGCAATGGTGGACCGACGTGGCGTCTCATCTTGAAATTCAATAACTGTTAACTCAAAAATCTCTGATGGAAAAATTTATTTCGAGCGATGCGCTCAACGATTTCCTCCACACCATTATCAACTCATCGGTATCGTTTGTGATTCACCTGGCGATCGCTATCGTGGTCTTCTATGTCGGCCGCTGGATCATCAGCCGCCTCTATCGCTGGGTCCACAATATGCTCAACAAGCGCAAGGCCGACCAGTCGCTGACAACATTTCTGCTCTCCCTTGTCAGAATCACGCTGTATTTCCTGCTGATCGTTGTGGTCATAGGCATTCTCGGCATAGAGACCAGCTCGTTCATCGCGCTGTTTGCCTCGGCCGGAGTGGCAATCGGCATGGCTCTGAGCGGCACGCTCCAGAACTTTGCCGGAGGAGTGCTGATCCTGCTGCTCAAACCATACAAAGTCGGCGACTTCATTGAAGCGCAAGGCTTCACCGGCACCGTCAAAGAGATCCAGATCTTCTCGACCATTCTCACCACCGGCGACAACAAATCGATCATCATCCCCAACGGTCCGCTTTCAACCGGTTCAATCAACAATTATTCGCGCGAAGAGAAGCGCCGTGTGGACTGGACTGTCAGCATCGCCTATGGCTCGGACTATCAGAAAGCGGTTGAAACCGTGAAAGGGCTGCTTGCCTCCAATCCCGCCGTGATCACCGACGGATCTTCGCCAGAGCCTATGGTCGAGATCGGAGCCCTTGCGGCAAGTTCGGTCGACCTCACCGTCAGAGCATGGGTCAAGAGCGCCGACTATTGGGACGTGTTCTTTGGAATGAACCGCGCCATGCTCACCGCTCTGCCCGCCGCCGGAGTGCAGTTCCCCTTCCCGCAACTCGACGTGCACATGGTCAAATAATAACGGCGATCACGCACTGAAAGATGCAATTTACCGTCAACGTGCTCGGATGCGGCTCCGCGGTGCCGACGCTGAGACATCAGCCGGCATCGCAGGTCATTGACCACCGCGATCGCCTTTTCATGGTGGACTGCGGTGAAGGCGCCCAGCTTCAGATGCGTCGTATGAAGCTGAAATTCAGCCGGGTCAACCACATATTCCTGTCGCATTTGCACGGTGACCACTTTCTTGGACTGCCGGGGCTACTCTCAACCATGGCCCTGCATGAAAAAGGGTCGGCAGTCACGGTCTACACCTTCAAGGAGGGTGCCGAAATCATCGGATCGATGCTCCGGTTCATCTGCGGCGACACTCCGTTCGACCTCCGATTCCGCATTCTCGCTCCAGGCTCGCGCGAAGTGATCTATGAAGATCAGTCGCTCACAGTCAGCTGCTTTCCGCTCTATCACCGTGTGCCGGCGCTCGGCTTCATCTTCCGGGAGAAGCCGAAGCCGCTGACGGTGAACGGCGATATGGTTAAATTTCATCAAGTGCCGCACTACATGATCCCATCCGTCAGAGCCGGAGCGGACTTCGTGAAACCCGACGGATCGGTAGTGCCCAACAGCCATCTGACACTGCCGTCCCCGCCGGCCATGAGCTATGCCTACTGCTCGGACACAATGTTTGATCCGAGAGTGGCCGCCGATGTGGAAGGTACGGACACGATATACCATGAAGCCACTTATGGCGAATCCGAGGCCCATCTGGCGCGGCCGAGAGGACATTCCACCGCCGCACAGGCCGGCATCATAGCCCGCATGGCCGGTGCCCGCCGACTGATTCTCGGACACTTTTCAAAACGCTATTTTGACGAAGCTCCGCTGGTGGAGCAGGCGCGCGCCGAATTCAACGGCGATGTCATCGCTGCCAACGAGGGCATGAAAATCAACTTGCTATGACTGAACTGACCCCTGCGATCGAAGCTGAAGACACGCGTATGATGATGCTTGCCCTGCGCGAGGCCCGTGCGGCCGGCGAAGCCGGCGAAGTGCCCATAGGCGCCGTAGTGGCATGCGGCGGCAGGATAGTCGGCCGCGGACACAATCTGACAGAAGCACTCACCGACGTGACTGCCCATGCCGAAATGCAGGCCATCACTGCCGCGGCCCAAACACTCGGCGGCAAGTATCTGCGCGACTGCACGCTGTATGTGACAGTGGAGCCCTGCCTGATGTGCGCCGGTGCGATCGGATGGAGCCAGGTCGGACGTCTGGTCTATGGCGCCGAAGACCCCAGACGCGGCTACAAAGGACTGACACGAACCGACCGACCGGCTCTGCACCCGGCCACCGAAGTGCGCTCAGGAGTGCTGGCCGACGAGGCCCTGTCGTTGCTGCGCTCCTTTTTTGCCAAACGCCGCTGATTGGCAAAAATTTCTTAAAAAGGATCTTTTCTACCCAGATTTTAGTATATTTGCCCCATTAATTGGTAAATATAGGAAAAACTTATGATTGAATCGGTATCCTTGCAAGAGATGCGGCGGCTGCATGAAATCGCCAACTATTCCGGGAAACGCTCGGAAATGGACTATGTATACGTCCATGTGACTCCCGGCGGAGATGTCGACGCGGCCAGAGAATTGCAGCGAGCCATCCGGTTCAACGGCATGATCATCACTCTGGTAGTGGGCGGACAGATGAACCTCACCGTCAATATGGAATACTATAAACTGCGCCGCAACTCCATGTTTGTGGCCGGCCCGAATTCCATAATCAACGTCGACTATGAATCAATCAAGGATCTGGAAGCCTACGTGCTGTTTGTCTCTACTGACTTTCTCCGCGACCTCAATTTCGAGATCGTGGTGCTCAATTCCATACCGCTGGGCATGAAGTCCGGACCATGCACCATGCTCACCGAGATGGAAGTAAAGATGCTTTCGTCATATCTGGACCTGCTTGACGCCAACGCGCGCCACAACGAAATCCAAGGCGACAAGCATCTGGTCAAGAGCATATCGCGCACACTTCTCACGGCAACCTTCTATCAGATCATGGTCATCGGCATGAAACGTCGCTCCGAAGCCGAAGATGAAGCCGCCCATAAGCCTCGCAGCCGGCGAATGATCTATACCCATGAATTCGTGAGACTTGTGCGAAAACATTTCAGATATGAGCGCTCGGTGGCCTTCTATGCCGGAAAACTATGCATGTCGGCTAAATACCTGTCGCTGGTCGTAAAAGACTGCACCGGCCACTCGGCCGCAGAGATCATTGACGACCACGTGATTCTCGAAGCGAAGAATCTGCTCCGGTTTTCGGGCAAAAACATCCAGCAGGTGGCATATGAACTTAATTTTTCCAACCAGTCGTCTTTTGGAAAATACTTCAAGCACCTGACCGGAATGTCGCCCAGCGAATTCCAGAACTCCTGACCCCACAGCCCCCCAAAAAATATTTCATTAAATTAATGATGCTTATTTAGTGATTCGAGCAGATGCTTACCAGGGATATGCCGGCAGCGACATTCTAAGATAGTCTGGTCTGAGGGTGAAGGTAGTTGGTAATTGATTTGTAATTTAAGAAAATAATTGCGACCTTTGCACTATCAGTAATTTTTGTTGTCTAAACAACGAGTTATTGATTGTTAACATATTAAAGCGTTTATCAGCGCTAATTCTTGTTCGCTTGAAATCTGGCAGTTTCATATTCTGAATCAAGAATGACGCAACGATGGATGCCTATGTGGATATGCATATTATCCGATTCTAAAACCGCTCTGCATGTAAGGGAACGGTTCTGGAATCAGGTTGATATATCATATCGGCGTGGGGCCTCTGCGTTGCTCGTTCTATTCAGAAGGGTATTTGCCAGAGCCTCAAGCGTAGGAACGAGTGACCGATATAGACTTCCACGCTTTTTATTTTATCCTTCGGCCTGATAGGGAGTACGGGCATTCGAGCTAATATATAGTATGTCTAATGTCACCGATATACACATAGGAAAGGAAATACGTCGTGTCGTTGAAGAACGGGGCATCTCAATGAAGAAATTTGCGGACTTACTATGCTGTGAGCGCAATTCATTATATTATATGTTTTCGCAGCCAAGCATCGATATAAAACGACTGCTAAGGATTTCAAATATTCTCCATTATGATTTCTTATCGTTATATACCTATGAAAATCAGCTGCATTCCATCGAAAATGATTTCCTTGGCATTGTAAGATTGCCAATTTCGGCTAAAGCCGATTTTATGACTCAATACCCGACTGCTACAATCGTAGACTTAACAGCCTGCAAATAATTAGACGATTGCGTCTAATTATTTGGGCAAATCAATTGAAATACCTGCGTAAAATACGCCTAAATTTGCAGTACAAAAAGTCAACCCAAACAAAAACGCAATTAACAAACTAACGCACAATGGAAAAAGCAAAGCAAATCAGCCTGATGATGCTGATGTCTCTGATCGCATTATGCAGTTTTACTTCCTGCAGCGGAGATGATGATGATATCATCTCTGATCCCGCAAGTAAGATCACAGGCACATATGTGGGCACCGGCTCACTGCTGTATCTCGGCATTCCGGTTGAATCGTATCTGGGCATGAAATTTGTCATTACCAAAAGTTCAAATGAATATGTATTAGTGACTCCACGGACTGCCGACGGAGAAGACTTCTTCGGACGTCCGAGTGTTTATCAGATCACGCAGACAGCCCGTGGCGGCTATTCACTTCGCAGTGACAATTCTCCGAATATCACTCTTGAAATTTCAAAGGGCGGAAGTCTGACATATACCAATCCCAATGTCTCTGTCGGTGGTGATTCGGGATATACACTTACCTTCACCGGAGATAAAGAATAAGAAACCTACAAACGACACAACAAACAGGTAGACGACTAAATTTGTTGTCTACCTGTTTCAGCTATATTATGAGAACGCTTTCTGTAATTTTCTCGATATTGGGATTGATTTGCGGCGTAAAAAACGCTGGAGCGGTAATCGCCATGCCCGAAATGTTGCAATATGCACAACCCGGAGTAAAGTCCGTTTCTGTCCGTTTGTTTGGTGATGAGAAATATCATTGGTACACGACTTCCGATGGATATCCACTTGTCCGAGATGGAGAATTCCTTTATTTTGCAACAGAAGATAATCGCGGAAACATTGTTAAGTCAGAGTATTTGGCCTGCGACGAAATTGAAAGAACTGATGCCGTGTCAGCTTTTCTGTCAGCTCTGGACAAGGAGGCTCTTGCATCAAAACTTATAGAGCGTCAGGAAAAACTATATGAACGCAAGCGGAAAGCGACTCTGAAATCCGTTCATAACGACAACTTCGGATTGCTTGCGAATGCCACATATCCCCGATGGGGCAATCAGCGGGCGTTGGTGATCCTTGTCGAGTTCACGGATGTGAAATTTAAAGAAGGATACTATCCCTTGGACTACTTCACTCGTTTATTGAATGAACCCGGTTTTTCCGATTCCGGGGCAACGGGGTCGGCTAAGGATTATTTTGTCGATAATTCCAACGGAGCTTTTGATCCTGATTTCGATGTAGTCGGGCCGGTAACGGTGCCTCATAATATGGCCTATTATGGAGGTAACGACAAATACGGTAGTGACAGTCGTCCGGCCGAGATGATAATCGACGCTTGTCGTCTTGTTGAAGACCAGGTTGATTTTACTGAATATGACCGTGATGAAGACGGTGTCATAGATAATATCTTTGTCTTTTATGCCGGACGAGGCGAAGCCTCTGGAGGAAGCGCTGACTCAATATGGCCTCATGCTTGGGACATCAGGGAATATGGCTCAGGTAATTACATATTTGACGGCAAACGTCTTGGCCACTATGCGTGCACGAATGAGCGCACGTCAGCCGGGATAGACGGCATAGGAACTTTTGTTCATGAATTTTCTCATGTGCTCGGATTGCCAGACTTGTATTCGACAGAATATACGAAAGCATTTACACCGGGAGAATATTCTGTAATGGACAAGGGATCATATCTGAATAATAGCCGCACTCCACCGAATTATTCTGCCTTCGAAAGATATGCACTCGGATGGCTGTCGCCGGAAATAATAGGCGGCAAACAGTCAGTTGAACTTGGAGTGATATCAGAAAATGAGGCCAGAATCATCAGGACAAATAACCCAGACGAAATATTCTTTATAGAGAACCGTCAGCCAAAAGACTGGGACAGGTATCTGCCTGGACATGGCATGCTTGTGTGGCACGTGGAATATCTTGAGTCGCGATGGTCGAGCAATACCGTAAATACCAGCTTATTAAAACAGCATGTCGACATAGTGGAAGCTGATAACATACAGACAGAACAGTCACGTTCGGGCGACACATTCCCTGGCACAGACAATGTGACACAGTTGTCAGAGGCATCGCACAAGACTATGACCCCCTACACCGGCCAGCATCTAAATTTGCCGATTGTCGATATTAGGGAACAGGCCGGTGTGGTTTCTTTCATGGTAGCCCCGAACGGTATCGAGGTGTGCGCTCCTGACTCGGTCATGGTCAAGCAAAAGACAACCACGGGACTGACAATAACATGGAAAGGGAACAGTGCTAAATATCTGGTCACATTGAATAACCTATGTTATGAAGTATCGGACACGGTATTTTCGATTGATGGATTGACTCCGGATAAAGAATATATCATCCGCGTTTATGGCATTGATGGCGATCAGCTCAGCACACCTTCGGCCTCACTTCAAATAAGAACCGGAGATGAATTCCATCCGGAAAAGTTCGGTCCTGTCGCAGTTGAATATTTAGGCCAGAATATATATCGATTAAGCTGGTGTGAGCTACCCGATGTAGACAATGTTATCGTGGACATTTATACAAAAGAATACGGAGAACCCTTAAAGACAGTTAACCACATGTCAGAGCAATCTCAATGGGAGAGTGAAGGATGGTCAGTAGAACCAGTGATACCATCTAAGTCAGACGGCTGTTTCGGCGAGTCAAGTCCATCGTTGATATTTTTTACCCTGGGTGGCCGGATTGAGTCTCCGATATTTTTTGATAAGATAAAAGCTGTTGAATATTGGTGCAAGGGAACGGTAAGCATAAATGCAGCACCTATTATCATGACCGAGGGACTGACCGATTCCGGCACATGGGAAACTGTCGACAAAAGACAGATCAGACCCGACAGTATCGGCACGAATGTCGTCCTTGCGATGGACCGGAGCGACATAGTGGCAGTTCGTCTTAACATTGAATGTCCGGAACGCAGCCGGTGTTATGTTGATGATGTGGCTGTACATCACGGACAACACATTGAAAATGTCTCGGTCGCGGGATTTCCCAAAGCAATAGGCCCTTCCGATTCATTTACATACACGGTCAATGATTCAAAAGACTATTATTGCCAGATATGGGGAGAAAAAGATGGTCTTGAAACCGAACGCACCGCTGAGCGACTTATAAACGATGCAGCTATCAGCATGACGGAATTGAAAAATGACCCGATCAACATAAGTATAGCTGATCAAGGCATCATTGTTACGTCAAGACAGCAAGAGGTCATTTCTATATATGATCTATCAGGTAAACAGATGGTCCGAAACGTTCAAAATGCTGGAAGCAAACTCTATTATCAGCTGCCTCATGGACTGTATATAGTCGTTTCCCAAGGCTCTACGATGAAAATCCTTCTACAATAATGAATTGTCTTTGCTGCGGCAGTCTGCGGCAGTTGTCAATGTAAATAGGCAAGTTGTCCGCGAATTATTTGCGTGGATTTGTGG
The DNA here is from genome assembly GCA_947177135.1 of uncultured Porphyromonadaceae bacterium. Taxonomy (GTDB): domain Bacteria; phylum Bacteroidota; class Bacteroidia; order Bacteroidales; family Muribaculaceae; genus UBA3263. The sequence goes on from CAMWTI010000003.1 coordinate 35,837, forward strand.
GATGTTGTAACTTTGCATAGAGTATTCATCACACAGTTGTTTAATTATGAAGCGCAATATTTTTCTGGCTGCCGTGCTGATGTTGTCAGCCACACTGTATGGACAGGTCTATGAATTTGATAATGAAGAAGTAGATGAAGAGGTGGCAGAACCGGAATATGACACAGCCGATCTTGACTCACTGGAGATTGACACAGCATTTGTCGCAGTGCCAGTCCCTAAATATTTTTATACCCCCCAAGTCTATATGCCCTATCAGACTGTCGATTCCGTCTCTCTGACCGGCAAAAGTTTCGCACGCAACACGGTTGGCGCTCAGGCCATGCAATGGATCGAGCGGGAGCGCACAATGAACAGAATGATGCTGTCAGCACGCCGCCGCCATGCCATGACCCATCCCGAAGACGTGCATTTTCTTTATTCCCAACTGCCCAAGGCTCCGGAAGCAGTGACAATGGTGGTCGACGATCCAGCCAAAGCAAGCGTCAGCCTCGGCGAAATCAAGGCCGGAGAGGTCGTGGCGCAGGTCGAGCAGGTGACTGTGACCCGCCAATACTGGCAGAACAAGCTCGGAATAAACTTCCAGTTCAGTCAGGCATATATCTCGCCAAACTGGTATCAGGGCGGAAACAGCTCATTGAATCTGATCGCGGATTTCACCTATGCGTCGAATCTGAACACAAAGCATCATCCAAAGTTGCTGTTTGAAAATTTCTTTCAGTGGCGCACGGCGCTGACCAATGCTCCCGACGACCAATACCGCAATTACAATATCACAGAAAACCGTCTGCAGATAAACACAAAATTCGGCTACAAAGCGAGCAGCAAATGGTACTATACGCTCACCGGCCTGTTCAAGACTCCGGTATTCAATTCCTATAAGCACAACACACAGGAGATGACAGCGTCATTTCTTTCGCCGGGAGAGCTGAACTTCGGTCTCGGTATGACGTTCAACACAGTCAACAAGAAAAAGACACTGACGTTCAACGCCACGATCGCTCCACTGTCTTACAATCTGAAGACAGTCATCAGCAAGAAGATGTTGCCCGAGTCACAGGGTCTTGAACCCGGACACCGCAGCAAAAGCTCCATCGGTTCCAATGTGGATGCCGTGCTGAACTGGCAGATGTGCTATAACGTCAGCTGGCGGTCGAGAGTGTTTTTCTTCACAAACTATGAATATTCGCAGGCCGACTGGCAGAATCAGTTCAATTTCGTCATCACCCGCTTTCTGACAGCGAATCTCAACGTGGACATGCGCTATGACACATCCATCACCAAGGGAAACCGCGACAAAGAGTGGGGCCTGCTCCAGATGCGCGAACTGATATCGCTCGGATTCACCTATAACATAACCCATTAAACTAAATCATCATGAAACTGAAAGCACTCCTGTTAGGACTGGCCACCGCACTGGCAATCTCGGCCACGGCATCTGCCGCAATCCGTTCCTACACCTGCGGAAACAAATTCTCGCGCATCAAGATCGAAACCGGAGTTCCGGTGGAGTACGCCGTAAGCTCAGGCCCCGTGTCTATCGAAGCCGAAGGATCCGACGAATATCTTCAGGACCTGAAAATTTCGGTGAAAAACGGCGAACTGTGGATACGCATGGAGCGCAAAGACGGTCGCAGCATCAACATCAACCAGAAGACACTCATTCGCGTGTCGGTCAGCGGCCCCATGCTTGAAAACATCGAAGCGTCTAGCGGCGCCCGTTTCAAATCGCGCTCGGCGTTCGGCCTTGGCAATAAAAACTTCAAAGTCGACACTTCAAGCGGATCGAATGTGGAAATTGACGGATCCGTGACCTGCGGCAATCTGTCCGTGAGCACTTCGTCAGGTTCCAAAGTCGAGATCGAACGGTGTTCGGCCGCAAAATCAGTGAAGGTCGACGCTTCGTCAGGCTCAAAAGCCGAGCTTGAGTGCGTGACCGCGATGCTTGACATCAACGCATCGTCGGGCGCGTCGGTCAGCGCGGAAGGCACAGCCGGCACTGCATCTATCAATGCTTCGTCGGCAGCGAAAATCGACGCCACCGACATTATCGCCGAGAAGATGACGGTCGACGCATCAAGCGGATCGTCCGTATGGCACTCCACCCCTAAAGCGGTCGAGAAGAAATCATCGGGCGCAACGATCAAATATTGCGGCCGCAAATGAAGATCGAACAGCTTGCCGAACCGCTGAGTCGCCATCTGATGTTTGACCTCGGCGGCGTGATCATGAATATCGACCGAAGCCGCTGCGTGGCCTATTTCGACGCACTTGGCATGGAAGACGCCGACGACTTCTTCGACGCCTACACTCAGAAAGGGCCGTTCCTGCAACTCGAAGCCGGACAGATCTCGCCCGACGAATTCCGCGGAATGATGCGGCAGAAACTGCCCGCCGGAGTGACCGACAGCCAGATCGACCGTGGCCTGAGCCTGTTTCTGTGCGGCATCCCCGAGACACGCCTTGATCTGCTGCGGCGACTGCGCGCCGACGGACACCGGGTGTGGCTCCTGTCCAACACCAACCCGATCATGTGGCACAACGACATCCTGCCCGAATTCCGCAAGCAGGGTCTGGAGATCACCGACTATTTCGACGGCACTGTCACCTCGTTCGAAGCCAAAGTCTGCAAACCGGATCGCCACATTTATGAATACGCGCTTGCCAAATTCGGAATTCCGGCCAACGAGACCACGTTTTTCGACGATGGTCCGGCCAATGTCGACGCAGCTCTTGCCTGCGGCATGAAATCCATACTGATCGACTGAATGATAGCGACGGTAGGCACGTTTGACGGTGTGCACATAGGCCACCGCTATCTGCTGGAGCAGCTCTGTCGCGAAGGACGCGACCGCGGGCTGTCGCCTCTGGCCGTGACTTTCGATCGCCATCCGCTCAGTCTGGTGAATCCGGAATCAGCGCCTCCCGTCATCACAGACGTCGATGAACAATCCGATGCCATGCGCGCTCTTGGCGTGAAACTGCTTCGCGTCCCGTTCACTCCCGAACTGCGCGCCATGACCGGGCACGACTTTCTGTCAATGCTGCATGACCGCCACGGAGTGAAGGCACTGATGATCGGATTCAACAACCATCTCGGCTGCGACAGAGACCGGTCGCCAGAAGTGGACGGGGTGGAACTTGTGCATTGCGCCGAACTTCCCGAGCACTCCGGCGTCAGCTCCAGCATGATCCGCACGCTCATCGCCGGCGGCGCTGTAGACCAGGCCGCGTTGCTGCTCGGCCGACCGTTCACCATCAGCGGCACAGTGGTAAGCGGACGCCAGCTCGGACGCCGGCTTGGCTTTCCGACCGCCAATGTCGGCGTCGCCCCAGGCCACGTCATGCCGGCTCCAGGAGTCTATGCCGCAACTGTCGGCGACTATCCCGCTGTGGTCAACGTAGGCCGACGCCCGACCGTCGACCATCCCGACGCCCCGCTTTCGGTGGAAGCTCATCTAATAGGCTTTTCCGGCAATCTTTACAACAGCTATATCCGCATAGAATTCATCAGCCGCCTGCGCGCCGAACGCCGCTTCAGCTCACTCGAAGAGTTGCGTGACGCCATAGCGGCCGACATCGACAATGCTCTGTCAGTTATCCGATAATCATAAACCCACACAACCGACATGGACCTTAACGCACTGCGTGATAAAATCAAAGGCTTTTTCGATCTAAGCGCCTATCTTATACCTCAGTCCGAAGCGGAAGAGAGCATCCGCGAGGGAGTAACGTTCCGAGGCATCAACATCTTCATCCTGATAGTGGCGATATTCATAGCCTCGCTCGGACTCAACACCAACTCAACAGCCGTGATCATCGGCGCCATGCTCATCTCCCCGCTGATGGGACCGATCATCGGCATCGGCCTGGCCGTCGGAATCCATGATTTCGACCTGATGAAACGCAGTTTCCGCAATCTGATGATGGCAACGCTCTTTTCCGTGGCCACGGCCTGTCTGTATTTCATGATCTCTCCGGTCAACGAAAGCCACAGCGAGCTGCTGGCACGAACATCGCCCACCATCTACGATGTCTTTATCGGATTCTTCGGCGGCGCGGCAGGAATACTGGCCATCGGTTCCAAAAACAAAGGCAATGTGATTCCCGGCGTGGCAATCGCCACCGCCCTCATGCCTCCGCTGTGCACCGTCGGCTATGGTCTGGCCACCCTCCAGTGGCAGTTCTTCCTGGGCGCGCTCTATCTCTTTTTCATCAACTCGGTATTTATCGCTCTGGCAACCTTTGCCGGTGTCAAACTGATGAAATATCATCCGGCACAGATAGCCAATCCCGAGCGAGCGCGCAAGGTGCGCCGTCTGGTCTACACCATCGCCATTCTGACCATGATTCCGTCGGTATATCTCACCTACACCATGTATCTGCAGAACACGTTCCAGAACAACGCTTCGCGATATGTGGAACAGGAATTCACATTTCCAGACACACAAGTGCTCAACTATCACGCCGCCTACGACAAGCAAGGATCCTCGCTGACAGTCACCCTGATGGGACGGCAACTGCCGCAGGACTCGCTTCTGGCCGTGATGGACGCCCGCCTGCCGCAATACGGTCTCGCCGGCACATACCTGCGCATCATTCAAGGCTCCAACGTCGAGGTCGACGTCAACAAAGCGTCGTCAGCAATGCTCAAAGACATGTATGCGGTGACACAGGCCACAATCTCGGCCCAGCAGACCACTATCGACTCGCTCCACAGAGTATGCGAGGCAGTGGCACGCACCGACTCCATGGGCATTGACATCGCTCCGGAACTTAAAGTCCTGTTCCCCCAAGTCAAGGAAATAGCCATCAACAGGTCGATCGTATGCTCTGTCGACTCATCAGTCACCGACACTCTCAATGTGGCTCTGGTAAGCTATGCCAAGTCGATGAATCACGCAGAAAAAGCCCGTTTCCGCGAATATCTTCAGGCCCGTCTGAGACGTTCACCGATAAAAATAGTAGATATTTCCACAGATTGACTTGTGATTATTGCAAATTAATATGTAACTTTGTAGGAGCTAATCATATTAAATTAAGTGCGCTTATGAAAAAACTGTTACTCGCATTCATGTGTGCCGCGGCCGGTCTTTGCGCTTCCGCAGCAACATTTACCTACAGCCACACCTTTGCAAAAGGAGAAGTAGCCGCCGACGCTGCCTCTTATGAGCTCAGTGGTGTCAAATGGCAGACCACGGCAATGGAATATGTCGGCTTTGATACACAGAATTCCAAAGGCCTGCAAATCGGATCCAGCGGCAAACCGTCTACTGCATGGACAATTTCAACCGACGCATTCAGCGGCGTCACCGTAACCAAGGTAGAGGTTGAAGGCGCCACCGCAAGCGGTGGCAATGCCACTATAGACCTGAAAGTGGGGGGAGCTGCATTCGGCAATTCCGCCGAGATCGCCAGAGATCTGTCAGCTTGCACATTCACAGGCTCGGCCAAAGGCAATCTGGCTGTCAATTTCACCAATGGCGCCCAGAAAGCCATGTATATAAAGAGCATTACCGTCACTTATGAAGGCAACAGCCAGATCGGCGAAGGCGGCAGCGGTGAGACTCCCGTTGACCCCGATCCCGTGGAAACAGTGGGCAAAGGCACCGCAGAAAGCCCCTACACTGTGGATGACGTAGTTCTGCTCAATAACCCCGGCACAAAGGCCTGGGTCAAGGGCTACATCGTCGGCTCCGCGGCCGACAAGACCGCCGATTCCTTCACCACCGCAACCGGTGAGGAAGCTTCGGCAACCAACGTGTTCATCGCAGCATCAGCCTCCGAGACTGACTATACAAAATGTATCCCCGTTCAGCTCCCTGCCGGCGCAGTGCGTGAAGCGCTCAATCTCCAGGCCAACCCCGGAAACCTCGGCAAAGAGGTCACTCTCTATGGATCGCTTGAAAAATACTTCGGACAGAGCGGCGTCAAGACCGTGACCGAATACACCATTGACGGTGGCGGCAACACTCCCGTTGATCCCGATCCCGTGGAAACAGTGGGCAAAGGCACCGCAGAAAGCCCCTACACTGTGGATGACGTAGTTCTGCTCAATAACCCCGGCACAAAGGCCTGGGTCAAGGGCTACATCGTCGGCTCCGCGGCCGACAAGACCGCCGATTCCTTCACCACCGCAACCGGTGAGGAAGCTTCGGCAACCAACGTGTTCATCGCAGCATCAGCCTCCGAGACTGACTATACAAAATGTATCCCCGTTCAGCTCCCTGCCGGTGAAATACGTGAAGCACTCAATCTCCAGGCCAATCCCGGCAACCTCGGCAAGAGCGTCACACTCTATGGCTCGCTTGAAAAATACTTCGGATTGAACGGCGTCAAGACCGTGACCGAATACACCCTTGAAGGTGCCGTGGCTCCCACATATCCCGAAGTGGCAGATATCGCATCGTTCCTCGACGAACAGCCCGAATCATTCACCTCAATCACATCGCCTGTAACTGTTGTTTATCAGAATGGTCTCGATCTTTTCGTGCAGGATGAAACCGGGTCGATGCTTGTGTACGGCAACCTCAATGACCGCACCTTCAAAAACGGCGATCAGCTCACCGGACTCACCGGCAAGTTCAACGTGTATCATGGCATGGTGCAGTGCGCTCCGGTTGTCAGCAACTTCCCTGAAGCAGTTGCCGGCTCGCCGGTAAAACCCGCCGAAGTCACTCTGGCAGACGTGACAGTAGCCAATCTGGCCAAATACGTCACCATCAGCGGACTCACCGCCAATGCCGAAACTACCGGCGAGGGCGAGAGCGCGCGCACTGTCATCAGCGTGACCGACGGCACAACCAGCGTTGAAATCTACAACCGTTATGGCCTTGAAAATGTGGCAGCCGCCACTGACGTAGTCATCACCGGCTTCGTCTATGTCTATGACTCGAAGATGGAAATCGTGCCCGTTGAATTCAAGGGAGACAACTCCGGCATCAGCGACGTGACAGCCGACACTTTTGCAGCCGACGTCATCTATGACCTCCAGGGCCGTCGCGTGGCAAACCCCACCAGCGGACTCTACATCATCAACGGCCGCAAAGTCCTGATGAAATAAAGAACAACTACTAACTACATATTAGTATCTCCGACGGCCATTCTTCGTTGTGATAACGAGGGTGGCCGTCATTCATCCGGACGGACCTGACATATAAAATCGGCGAGGAGCGGCTTCACAGCTGCTCCTCGTCAAATAATAACCAATCATTATCACACATTTCACATACGTAAAACACAAGTGAGAGGCGATTGGTTCACCGGATGGTGAAAAAACAATGATTACTCGATCAGTATGGATGGTTGCTGCGGCAGTTCATTGTCTGTTACGGTGACGTTGCGACAACGCTGCAGCTTGAAATTGAACTGGTTCGGATGAAAAGGAGGAAAATCGCCGTTAATCCTGACACGGTTGCCGCGGAAAGAGAGCCCGTCGGTTGATTTGGCATAGAGCAACGGAGCATCGAAGGTGATGAAATCATTGTCTTCTATGAGTATTCCTGAGTGGAAATACTGACGCTGGCCAGACAGATCATGGATTTCGGGATATATGGAAATTATGGCTTCGGTAAACTGGAACATATTTGTCAGAGAATTGACGAAACGGTTCTGGCGAATGGTTACGTCGCGGCAGGCACCGGTCTCGAACCAGCCCATGCAGTCGCCACAGAGCAGTATGGCAGTGCCCGATGTGTGATCAAATAGATTGCGCTCGACCATGACGCGGCGGGGGGTGGAGAAGAGCGAACCGCGTGCGCGGTTGTTGCGGACCACGTTGTCGGCAAAATATACCTCCGGCGCCCACGACAGGTTCTCCATTCCGAAATGGCAATCGTCGGCGACTGCGTCAGGCAAGTCGGCAGTGAAGGTCACATCGAATTCACGTGCGCCATGCTCCTGCCGGCTGTCGGCAGGATTGATATTCTCGATAATCATCGGTTGTCCCACTGTTTCCATTGTTTCCGAACGGATGATCTGCACGGAATCACCAGGCAGGCCCCAGCGGAATCCCCAGCTTTGATCGTGCATGTAGCGTCCGCGCAGAGTGCGTTTTCCAGTGCGACCGATCACCTTCAGATAGGTGCCGTGCACGTTGATGGCATCGTCCATCATTCCTTCATAAAGGCCTTCGGTCGAAGTGATCACACCCTTGCAGCCAGAAAAGTGTGTGGCGTCGGCCTGGGTAGTGAAGTAACGGGGATCGGAATCTCCGCGCAGACACACTCCGAACCGCGTCAGCGTTATTCCGTCGCAGAGTTGGGCAAGCAGCCCCATGCCTTCGGCATAGTGCACCTTCACGTCAGTGATGGATGTGGCGCTGTCGCCGCTAAGGAATATGCCGGGAGCCGGGCGTCCCCATCCGCGCAGCGCCACCACAGTGCCCGGAGTCAGACGGGCGTCGGTCCATTTCGGAGCGCGGTATGTGCCTTTGGGTTTGAGCGCTATGACGCTGTCGAGCGGACACCACAGGTCGCTTGTGCGATACACGACATGGCGGGTCGTGGCATCAAAGGCAATGCCTGACCGGGGCGATATGGCCCAGTCTTCGCCGCGCGCGATAAAATTGCCGTTTTTATCGATTCCGGCGTTGACCCATGGAGCGGTCCTGAAAGTGATGCCGTCAGACGTATTGTCCAGGACGGTTACCTGGGTTATGTGTGGAGTCTCGAAGTCGATGCTCGCGCCTTTGAGCGAAAAGTTGCGGGAATCCACCACAGCAATCGGCAGCATCCGGCCGTGGAATATGAAGTCTGCACCGTCGGCATCTATCGTCAGGCTGTCCCAGTGCTCAATTGCGAAACCGACTGCCTTTGGATTGGCCTGATCGTGGTTCGATATGTAATATTCGCGTGAGGCGCTTCCCTTAGGATGGAAGTCATAGCGTCCTGGAGCGAAGCGCAGGCTCACAGCGCCGGAACCATAGCGTTTTTTGATGTCGGCAAGCGCCGAATTGAGTTTAGCCGACATATTTTTGCCGCTGCCTGGACGTATGCCATAGTCCGCGGCCATGTCTACAACTGTCTGGGAAAATGCGGCCATGCAGATCATGGCCGACAACACGGAGGTGATAATTCTATTTTTCATGATTTGCAAAATTATACAAAATTCAGGAAAAAAGCGTAATTTTGCGGCCATTATGAATAGAGATATCGCAGAACTGCTGCTTGCGGAAGCACATCGCATAAATTCGCCTGAATTCATCGCCGACGACCCGGTGAGGTTTCCGCGCGAATTCATCAGTTCCAAAGCCGACGCCGAGATTGCGGCGCTGCTGGCCGCACACCTGGCATGGGGAAACCGCAGAATGATCTGTCGTGACGCCGACCGTCTGATCTCAGGTCTGATGGAGTCGCGACCTCATGCCTGGATGATGGACAAGGCCTATGAAGACGTCGACGATGACGTCAACATCCACCGCACTTTTTTCGGCCGCAATCTAAAGCATCTGATGCGCGGATTGCACGCCATATATTCACGCTATGGCACTCTCGACGATTTTTGCCGCCGCTGCGGGGCCGCCGGGGCCGAACTGCCGGCCTGGCATCTGGCCGAGGCGGTCAACAGCGTGCTCGCCGAAGCGAACGATGGCCGGACCGACAGCCGCTGTCTGCCACTGAACCTGCGCACGACCGCACTCAAGCGCCTCAACATGGCATTGAGGTGGCTCGTGAGGCGCGACGGGATTGTCGATCTTGGCCTGTGGGAATCATTGACACCTGCACAACTATACATTCCGGTGGATGTGCATGTGGGAAATGTGGCGCGTGAACTCGGGCTGATTTCGCGTGCGGCCAACGACCGCGTCACCGCCATTCTGATCACCGAGCAGATGCGCGCCATCAGTCCGGAGGATCCGGCTCTGCTCGATTTCGCCCTGTTCGGCATCGGAGTGACGTCAAAGAGTGTGTTGCGGAACGGGATCCCTCAGTAGGTATACCGGATGATTCTATGATCCCTCTGCCGGCTGGCTCGCAGCCGCCGGGCCGAAACTGAAGCCGCGGCTTTCAAAGAAAGGACGCAGTCGGTCTATATCGGCGCGCAGTTCATCGAATGAAATCTCTTTTCCAGTATGCCACATGATCTGGATTAAAGCGAAAATACGTGGAAACACGCGGCTGTCGATCATCCGTTCGGTGACTTCATAATCTGTCCACAAAGCGCAGGTAGCGCCTATGACGCGTGGATCAGCCTTGTCAAGGACAACAGACATCGGATTGCGGAGATAGGCGTCCTCAATGTCAAACGTGCGGTCCGGACCATATCCGGCCCACGGTGTGACAGGGAAGTTCAGATAGTTATAGTAATTCGGGCTTAAAATAACCTCATGTCCGGCCTTCAGGGCATTGCGTACCGCAAGATCTCCATTCTTTCTGAAGTTCCACCATTGCACAACGCAATTGTCTGGAAGGATATAGCCCGGAGAATCCATCACATCTCCCCATAATATGGCCTTGCGTCCTATGGATTTCAGATGAGCAGCCATTTGAGCAGCAAACCAGAGCTGAAGATCGTGAGAGTCGTTAAGCCCGACGTCCTTTATCCGCTTGATGCAATGGGGGCATTTGTCCCAGTTGCCTTTTGGCGCCTCGTCACCGCCGATGTGTATGTATTCCGACGGAAATATGTCGCAGATCTCATTCAGTATGGTCTTCAGCATAACTATGACAGTGTCTTTTCCCGCACAGAAAATGTTGTCGGAAAATCCGGTTTCAGGTATTTTTATATCTTTGCCTGCACATGATGCCCATGGATATGCTGCCAGAGCCGCTTCGGAATGTCCAGGCATATCAATCTCAGGAACAATCTGCACTGCTCTTTGTCTGGCATATTCCACAATTTCCATCATTTGTGTTCTGGTATAATATCCCGTCTGGCCGGGCCTGGTTCCGACATTCGATCCGATGGATGTCAGATCGGGATATGCCATAATCTCAGGCCGCCATCCGAGACCTTCGGTGAGATGCCAGTGAAAGCGGTTGAGTTTGAGCATTGAAGCCATATCAATGTATTTCTTGATGGATTCTATCGATTGCCACTGACGCCCTGAATCAAGCATAAAAGCCCGCCAGGCACATCTTGGAGAATCGCTGACAGTCATGCAGTCAACAGTCTTGTGTCCCGCAGTAAGCTGTGCCAATGTCTGCAAAGCATATATCAGTCCGGAATAGTCAGATGCGGTTATTTCGGCCCCGTCACCTGATATAGTCAGCCTGTAGGCCTCATTAGCCATGTTGACTGCTTGTTCGCAGCTTTTATGCCTTATCTCGGCGTTTCTGCCGACAATGGCCTCGAGGACCGACTGTGACGGAACATGCAGGTCTGGAGAATGCACAAATGTGATGCAGACCGTATCTCTGAGACTATACTCTCCCTCATGGCGGATTATTGACTGTGGCGTCGGCAAAACCCCGCATCCGTCATTCAGAGCGGCATTGGCATCAATGTTTCCGCCTGCAAATATGACCAGGCATGCCAGAAGTCGTGATAATGCTTTATTTAAGATTTTCGTTGTGAAACGCATTGTGTTATGTGGGAAATTACGGAACTGGCAAAAAATGTATATGTGACGGTGTTTTCAATTCTTCCGTGTTTTTGTCAGTAGCACAAATTTACATACTTTTCGCAAGACTACCAAGAAAATCAGCCACTTGGTTTTGCCCCAAATGACTGATTGCGTTATTGTTGATTTAGGTTTTATATCGAACTCAATTTTCTGCCGGCCAGAATATCGAAAGCGGCCGCCACAGGGCATTCAGAGATAAAGCTCTACCCTGCGCGGAGGACGTCTACCAGCCCTCGTTCTGCGTCAGATTCCGATTGCGCTCCATTTCCACAAGCGGTATTGGCCACAGTTCATGCCGTGGCTGATATGTTCTTGTGTACATTAGATCGCCAAATATGTCAGTGGCATTTTTGACTGATTGGTCAAGCAGGCCCCAACGGCGCAGGTCCCAGTATCGCTGTCCCTCGCCGGCCAGCTCAAAGGCGCGCTCTCGGCGTATGCGTTCTGCCATGCTGTCTTTATCGTTGACAGCGAGCCACGGGGCACCGTCGTTCAATCCCGGCATTCCGACACGCGCTCGTATTTTATTGACTTCAACAACAGCTTTGTCAAGTTCTCCGGTTTCATTATATGCTTCGGCCAGCATAAGAATCACATCGCCAAGACGGATCAGCGGGAATTCATAGGGGGTACGGTTGTATTCTCCCCAGTATCCGTCAAGGTTCCCTGTCGGGATCCATTTTCGCCAGAAGTATGAATTCCAACCTTCTGAATTCCGGATAAACGCCATAGCTTCCATCGGCGACCCACCTTTTGTCGGGTCAGCCAGCACAAACTGCTTGTCGGCGGGATTTGAGCCGGCATCAGTGCCGAGATAGTGTGAATATGGCGTGATCACGTTGAGGCAGAGACGCGGATCCCGCAGCCGGTAGGCGTCCATAACTTTAGTGGTGTCGCAGTCAAGCAGGTCGGTCACTGTCGTGCTCCCTTGGTCGATGGCGACAGTCATATATGCGCGCCGCACTTGAGAGTCTCCGTCGCTGAAGCCAGGGAATACGTCGTCCCAGTCAAAAGATGAGCCATCTCTGTTTTCATACATGTCGACAAGCGTTGTCGATGGCACTATGCAGTTGCTTGCGATAAGACGCATTGTGGATTTATTGCCGAAGTATCCGACGATGTTCAGCGCATAGCCGGCAGTGTTTCCGTCGATGGACTGTATGGAAAATATCATTTCCGGGCTGTGGGTTCCGTTATACAGGCGAAACAATTCATTGTAGTCCGGGTGTAGCGAATAACCGTAGCTGTCGGTCTTGTCATATATTATCTCTTCAAAATCGGCTATCGCTTCATCCCACTGTCGGTTAAACAGATATACTTTGCCTCGCAGTGCGTATGCCGCACCTTTTGTTGCGCGGCCAAGGTCGGCGTCGCCCCACCTGACAGGCAATTTCGCTATTGCGTCGGTGAGATCGTCGATTACGTGCTTGCGTATTTCATCGGCCGGGCAGCGACTGGCATTCAGGCTGGCGAACTGCTCGTTGATGTTGCAGTTTTCATCGTAATACGGCACTCCGCCCCAGCAATTAAGCATACGGAAATAGGCCATCGCCCTGAGGAATTTAGCCTCGCCTGTGACATTGTCGATGGTTTCCTGGCTTATCGGCATGTTTTTTACGTTGCGGATCACAGTGTTGGATCGATGCACCAGTTCATATAGATATTGCCAGTGATTCTGTACACCGGAGCTGTTGGATGCGAAGGAGGTGCCGCGAGAGATGTCGGCCCAAGGGGAGGTTCCGTCAGCAATGTCGCTGCACATGTCGAATGTGAATTCAAGCCCGAAACACCAGTCGGCCTTCATTGCCGCATACATGCCTACAGCAGCCTGACGCGCATGGTCTTCGGTTTGCCAGAATATCTGTCCAGACATCTGGTCACCCGGAATGTAGTCAAGGCTTTCGCAGCCGCTCATAATGGCCGTCGCGGCAAAAAATCCGGCCATAATATATGTTGTTGTGATTCTTTTCATCGGTTAAAATGTGATGTTCAAGCCTATGGAATATTGATGTACAGCCGGATAGCCAACGTTAGCACCCACTTCCGGATCAAGACCCGGGAATTGTGTGATTGTGAACAGATTGTCGATGCTTGTATATATTTTCAGATTTTCCACGAAGAATTTCTTGGTAAGTTTTCTTGGCAGGGTGTAGCCCAGTTGTATATTTTTGCATCGGAGATATGCCGCGTTGTGCACGAACGCATCACTCGCTATATTATTCTTGCTGTTGGCATTGTTGCGCAATATGGGGTATTTGGAATTGTATGGGTTTTCTGGAGTCCAGGCGTTGTCGGTGATATCTTTTATGAGAGACTGTCCCATCACGGTGACAAAGCGGAATGCCTGATTATTGTAATACACCTGATGGTTACCCACACCTTGGAACTGCACGCTGAAGTCTATTCCGCTCCACGACAGACCGAGCGATGCGCCATAGGTAAGTCTGGGGAGAGTTCCGTGGCCTATCTCCACCCGGTCGTCAGCGTCGAGTGATCCGTCGCCGTTTGCGTCGCGATAGAGGAAATCACCGAGTTCAGGGCGCTGATAGGTGGCGAAATAGTTCGGATTTTTGTCAACAAGCGACTGAACATAGTCCAGATCAGCCTGATCGCGCACGATCCTGTCAACGGTGATCACATACAGCTGGTTTATCGGTTTTCCTTCCTGGATCTTGTAAACACCGCTTATTGATGACACGTCGCCCTGGAATTTTGTGACCGTATTATTGACAAAGCCGACGTTAAATCCGACACTATATGATACCTTGCCGATGCGGTCGCTCCAGTTCATGTCGATTTCAAAGCCTCTGTTGTTGACTTTGCCTGCATTCTGGTCGGGAACTATGCTTGTTCCGTGTTCCAAGGGAGCGGGCAATGATATCAGTATCCCTTTGGTGTCTTTGCTGTATATATCGACCGAACCACTCAGCCGGTTGTTGAAGAAAGCGAAATCGAGTCCTATGTTTGTCATGTATGTTTTCTCCCATGTGAGATTGGGGTTGGCCAGTACGGTCTGGGCCATGCCTCCGGCAATGTTGCCGTTCAAAACGTAATTGGCCGTTGCAAACAACGACTGATACATATAGTAGCTTGTGGAGGCATTGTTGCCGAGAGACCCGTATGAAGCCCTGAGTTTCAACAGTGTGAGCCATGACGCCGAAGGATTCATGAACCGTTCTTCTGAAATTCGCCATCCGGCGGATATTGACGGGAAGTAGCCCCATCGGCGGTCTGGCGCGAATTTTGACGATCCGTCGGCGCGCAGATTGGCTTCGAGAAGATATCGGTTGTTCCAGTTGAGATTGATGCGGCCGAAATATGACCGCATGGACCACTCTGTGTAGTTGCCGGTTATCGAGCCATTTGTCATGCCGGCGTCTATAGCACCTAGCGATGGGTCCACCAGGTCGTATTTGATATAATAATCCTGGTCATATTTATTATATTCCTGACTCATCCCGGCAAATATATCGACATCCAGCTTGCTGACATTGAACCGGTAGAGGGCTGTTAGGTCCGACGAACGGAAGGTGTTTTTGTAGTTGTAACGACGTATGTAGGTGCGTACCACTCCTTCGCGGATCAGTACCGGACCGTCCATTGTGAATCGGAACAGATCGCGGTCGGTCAGATGCTGTTCTTCATTCCGCTCCCAATGGTTGTAGGAGAATGAGCCTTGAACAGTCAGACCCTTGACCGGCGAAACCTTCGCAAACAGTTTTGTGACCGATCTTTTTGTTTTGGTCGGATAGTCGGTGTCATAGAACCACTGACGACGATATGGGTTGAAATTGCTGACGTTTTCCTCTTCAGGGTTCTGTATGCCTCCATACAGTCCCGTGGCCGGATCATATAGCGTCATGCCCGGCACTGTGTTGAATGCGCCGGAGCCGAATATCACGTCACCGCCGGCAGCGGCATTTTCCGACGACGGATTGTTTTTGTCGACGAACCCGAAGATATTGACGCCTGCCGACAGCCACGGCTTTATGTCGACCTCGATATTCGAACGCAACTGATAGCGCTGATAGTCGGTATAATATATCATGCCAGGGTTGTTGACGTATCCGATGGAAAGATTATATTTCACGGTTTTTGTACCGCCAGTCACCGCAATGTTGTGGCTCTGTACTACCGACGGATTGCGATAGATGTGGTCCTGCCAGTCGGTATTCGGATATACGGTCGGGTTTCGTCCGGCATCGTTGCGCCATTCGTCGATTTTTCCTTGCGAGAAACGCGGTGCCTGTCCGTTGGCGACCAGGCCGGCGTTCTGGATTTCCATGAAGTCGGCATAGTCGGTGACAAGGTTGAGTCTTTTTGCTACTGTCTCAAACGACACGTTGCCGCTATAAGTGATTCTGGGTGCACGTTCCGCGCCCTGCCGGGTCGTGACGAGAATGACTCCGTTGGCAGCGCGTGACCCATATATGGCACCGGATGCAGCGTCTTTCAATACGGATATATTCTCTATGTCCTGTGGGTTTATATCACTGAGAGCAATTCCGGTCATGCCGTCAACAACGACAAGAGGAGCGGCATTGTTCAGTGTGCCTATTCCTCTGACCAGTATGCTCTGAGACTCGAATCCCGGCGTATTGCCACCGGAATTGGCGACAGTGAGTCCGGCAGCAAGTCCGGCCAGGGCGTTTGTGACATTAGTGACTGGACGATCTTCCAGTGCATCGATGTTAACCGATGATACCGCTCCGGTCATGTCGACTTTTTTCTGGGTTGCATATCCGACCACAACGACTTCGTCAAATACAGAGTGGTTGCTCTGCATGACAATATGGTAATTGCGCTTGCCAGGCGTTACTTTCACTTCCTGCAGTTCATATCCAATATATGATACCTGAAGAACGCATCTGTCTGGAATTCCGGAGAGACTGAATTTTCCATAAGCGTCAGTGACGGTGTTTTGTCCCGAATCGTTCATGACCGTCACCAGCGCGCCGATCAGATCTGCCCCCGCGTTGTCAGCGACCGTTCCAGTGATTATAGAGTGCGTCGTGTCGCGAGTAGGCTCCGTCGGATGTTCAAGCTGCCGGGCAGGCATGTTGGCAGTTCCGACGGCAAATATTGTCAGCATTGTGATTATTAAATGTTTCATATGGGCTGGCATTGTAATGATTTTATGCAAAGGTATATTCCGGTCAACCCATCATGAAAGATCTGTAAATAAACATCGGGAATGTGGCAATAAGAGGACATCGAGAAGAGCGGCAATCCAACCGCTCCTCCCGACGTCTTTCATGGTACAGAGATATGGGGCGAATCAGTCCTGTTGAATAACAAGATAGTTTGTCAGGCTCCAGAATTGATCCGGGTCTGTTATTTTTATGATTTTTTTGCCGTCAATTTCGGTCATTTCATACGATGTTTCCGGATGATTTGTCAGAATTCGTGCCTTGGATGTGTTCAATGGCAATGTTTCAAGCATGCGCTTATCACTTACCTCGAACACATTTTTATCAAAATCACCTTTCATCACTTTGGTCTGACGCAGGAATCCCGATTCGATTATATGGTGTTTTTTCAGGTCGGACTTTGTGGCTATGATATAGTAGCAAGTGTTAAGTTCGTTTTCAAATCTAACCGATGTTTCCTGCGCCACATCGCGTTCGTCGGTGATGGTTGATACGGTGGAATTGAGAGAGTCAACGGCATCGTTCAGCTCTCCGATTTGTGCGTTGGCGGCAATGAGCTGTCGTTTCAGGGCTTCAATTTCATCAATCTGTGAGTCAATCTGAATGCGCAGAGCATGGATTGTTTCCTGCAGCACGTTATTATTGATTGTCGAATTCTTGAGCTTTGATTCCAGTTCCTGCAGCTGCACCTTTCGCTGTTGGATCTTCTTTTTAAGCTTTGCAATGTCAGCAAGAATACGGGTTTTCTGTCCGGCAAGTTCATTCGGGCTGGTGGCCGCGTTGGCCATGAAGTTTTCAAGCTGTCGGATTTGTTCCAGACCGACAGAAATCTCTTTGACCAGAGCCAGAAGTTGGTCGCGCTCACCCAGCGCGGTGGCCAGTTCCTGCTTGCTCACTTCCTCCAACGACTGCTGCTGTCTGTCCAGCGTCCCATTGCAGGAAGAGAGCATTGACATGAGTGCCGCCGATATTATAATGCGGTTGAATTTCATCTTGTTGAATCTAATAATTATTCAAATATCGTAAAATACCGGCCATGGCAATAGTGTATGTAAATAGACGGCACAAAAGTGTCAATGAACGGATTTGACGGCATTTGCCGTTTTTAGGAAGTTATATTAATTTTGCGGCATGAAATCGTTAGAGCAAAAAACGAATCTGATTTTTGATCTTTTCTTCTGTGTTGTCATAATGCCGCTTCTGGTGTTTTTGGGCCCGGCACATTATTGGTGGACGATCTCTCCATTGTTTACTTGTCTGACGGTGTCATATCTCTATGGATGTTATTTCGTGACAAAAGCATTGTATCTGCCAAAGTTGATTCTGTCAAAGGCATATTATAAATTAACGCTCATTATAGGCAGCCTTATAATTCTAACGTATTTTCTGACTTTGTATCCCCTGCCTGAAATGGATTTTGTGATACCCTCAATGAGCGAGTACCAGACGCGGATGAGAAATTATAATATGGCAATCTCGGTCTGGTTCATGTTTTCGGTCATTCTCTGCTATTCGATAACTGTCGCATTCATAAAAGAGCTGTATAACAGGCTATTGATGCAGAGCATCGTCGAAAACCAGCGCGACAAGGCTGAACTGGCGCTATATAAAGCGCAGATCAATCCGCATTTTCTGTTCAATACACTGAATTCGCTATACAGCCTCGTGATCGGCACTTCTCAGAAAGCAGAGGACGCATTTATCAAGTTTACAGAATTGCTGAAATACACATACGTGACAGCTCAAAATGACTGGGTTACGATCGGCGAGGAGATTGATTACATCAACAACTATATCGATCTGCAATTGATCAGGCTGGACAGCCATACAAATGTTATCCGCGATTGCGTTGTCGATGATGTCACGGCCAATATTCCTCCGATGATTTTTCTTACGTTTGTTGAAAACTCCTTTAAGTATGGAGCGTCGACAAGTCAGGATTGCGATATTCTGATCAGATTACATCTGAATAATGGTGTGCTGGTTTTTGAAACGGAAAATAAAATAGTGAAACATTCCGACGAATTCCGTAAAGACATGCCTGTGGGCATCAATAACTGCCGCAGTCGGTTGTCGGGATTGTTTTTTGACCGATATGACCTACAAATCAAAGAAGAAGGCGGAGTTTTCCGGGTGTATCTTAAAATAAATCTTGCTGATCATGAGTAATCTGATAAAGTGTGTTGCCATTGATGATGAACCATTGGCACTGGATATAATCGAAAAATTCTGCCAACGGATCGGAAACATCGAACTGAAAAGATTTTCAGATCCCCGCCTTGGCCTTGAGGCTATCCAGCGGAATCGTCCAGACATTGTTTTTCTTGACATTGAGATGGATGCGGTCAGCGGACTGGACATCGCCTCCCGGCTGCCTGAGGGAACATGCTTTATATTCACAACCGCTTATCTGAGATATGCGCTTGAAGGTTTCGATCTAGATGCCGTGGATTATCTCCACAAACCGTTTGCCTTCAGTCGCTTTCAGACCGCATTTTCAAAAGCATTGAGGCGGATCGGCCGGCAGTCGATCAAGTCTACATCCCAATGCATTGTCGTCAAGCAGGATTACAGCAACATAAGCATTCCGATAGACGACATACTTTATGTAGAGGCTGTGGAAGGGTATTCAAAGATATTTCGCACTTCGGGAGAATGCGTGATGTCAAGAATTCTGTTGAAGAATGTCTTTGCGATGCTGCCTCCAGAGTCTTTTATGCGGATACATAGATCGTTTGTTGTCTCTATTTCAAAAATCAAATGTTTCAATAAGCAGGAAGTCGTGTTGGTTGATGGCGAAACGTTGCCGATCGGCAAACAATATTCATCGACTATCATGCAATTGGTCAAGGAGTGACTGGACCTTATTCTGACATGCGACAGTGAGTTGCCCAACTGCGGTTATGAGCACCACCATGACCGCATGATATGGCCTACTTCGAGGTGAAGTGCAGCCTTTTGGTGTGAGTTAAAAGTATTCAAATACGCCAATTTACACTACTGAAATAGAAATACATCATTACCTCGCCGAACAGCAATAGTATTTCCGTCTGCCCATAAGTCAAGGTGTTACCCTCGATATGGTTGCTATTGTAGTTAAAATCAACAATAAAACGACGGATAAGCCTCTCGCGGTCCTTCTCGGACAAGGGCTGAATGTTGAGCCAAGCGGCAAGTGCTTTTTTGATATTGAGATACTTCATACAGAATTCGTGTTACATCCGTACAACGTTAATAATAAATTCCAGAAAAGGTTGTATATGTATAACCTTTTTCGTGTTTTGCAAGGCTCTTATCTGAATATTATGCTCAGTCCGTACTTTTTTGTTTCAGTTGAGTGAATAGAATCGGGGTGATGTATAATAATGCAACTGTGCCGAAAATCATGCCGCCGATTACGCCGATAGCGAGTGATTTGGAACCGT
>CAMWTI010000004.1 GCA_947177135.1 uncultured Porphyromonadaceae bacterium
TTATAAACCTCTGATTATTAACATTAGTTGCTTTGCTGATTCGCTGAATAGTTACTCTTAAAAAACAGATCAGGTGGAAGGCAGCCGCGCGGATGCGGACTCTTCCACCTGATCTGTTTTTATAAGAGGATCGCTGTCTGATCAGCCTCCGAAGTCATCGTAATGGATATTCTCGGCCGGAACACCCAGTTCATCGAGCATATGGACCACGGCCTTGCTCATCGGGCCGGGACCACACATATAATATTCTATATCCTCAGGATTATCATGCTCCTTCAGATATGTCTCAAATATCACCTGATGCACGAATCCCGGAGTATACTTCACGCCCTGGCGGTCAGCCTCGGGATCCGGACGGTCAAGAGCCAGATGGAAGTGGAAGTTCGGGAATTCCTTTTCAAGCTGGAGGAAGTCCTGAAGATAGAACACTTCGTTGAGGGCACGTGCTCCATAGAAATAGTGCATGATGCGGTCCTGAGTGTGCAGAGTCTTGGTCATGTGCATGATCTGCGCACGCAATGGAGCCATGCCCGCACCGCCTCCGATCCACATCATCTCGTTTTTGGAGTCGAAAATCGGGAAGAAGTCACCATAAGGGCCACTCATGATCACCTTGTCGCCAGGTTTCAGCGTAAAGATATAGCTCGACGCTATGCCTGGAGGCACATCCATGAATCCGGTCTGAGGTTTCGGTTTGAACGGAGGGGTTGCGATGCGCACCGTGAGCATGAAGCGGTCACCCTCGGCCGGATAGTTGGCCATCGAGTATGCGCGCACGGTCGTCTCTTTGTTTTCGGCGTGCAGAGAGAAGAGTCCGAATTTTTCCCATGCCGGCAGATATTCCGGACCGATGGAATCCTTGTCGATGTCCTTGTCGTAATCCATCGAATATGGAGGAATCTTGATCTGCGCGTAACTGCCGGGAATAAAGTCCATGTGCTCGCCCGGAGGCAGAGCCACGATGAATTCCTTTATGAAAGTAGCCACGTTCTTGTTGGACACGACCGTACACTCCCACTCCTTGACGGAGAGCACCGATGCCGGCACTTTGATGTCAAGATCGGACTTCACCTTGACCTGACAGCCAAGGCGCCAGTGGTCCTGAAGCTGCTTGCGGGAAAAGTGCACGGTTTCTGTGGGCAGCGGATCGCCTCCGCCTTCCATCACTTGCACACGGCACTGCGCGCATGAGCCTTTGCCGCCACATGCCGAAGGGAGAAACACGTTGGCGTTGGCCAGAGTGCCGAGTAGCGACGATCCGGTCTCGGCCTCGATCCGTGTGTCGGAATTGAGAGTTATTGTCACCTTGCCGGAGTGAACCAGATAGTGCTTGGCCACAAGCAACACTGCCACAAGAAGCAATGTCACGACCAGAAATATGCCCACACCGGCAAGGAGCGTGAGCGTGTCGGGGGATATGGATTGCAGGATCATGATGTTGATCAGATTTTAATGCCGAGAAAACTCATGAAGGCAATGCCCATCAGAGCGGTGATGATAAATGTGATGCCGATGCCGCGGAGCGGGCGGGGCACCTTGCTGTAGGTCGATATGCGCTCTCGGATCGCGGCCAGCGCCACAATGGCCAGAAGCCAGCCGATGCCCCATCCTGCGCCGGCGCACACCGAAGTCCACACACTGGCGAACTCTCGCTGCTGCATGAACAGTGATCCGCCAAGAATGGCGCAGTTCACTGCGATCAGCGGCAGGAATATTCCCAGTGAATTGTAGAGCGCGGGAGCATATTTCTCCACCGCCATCTCCACCAGCTGGGTCATCGAGGCAATGACCGCGATAAACATGATCAGCGACAGGAAACTCAGATCGACGGCGGCGTATTCCTCACCGAGCCAACTGAGCGCGCCAGCCTTGAGCACATAGTTTTCGAGAAGATAATTGATCGGCAGAGTGATCACCAGCATGAACGTGACTGCCACGCCGAGTCCGAGTGCGGTTTTGACATTTTTGGACACGGCCAGATACGAACACATACCCAGAAAATAGGCAAATATCATGTTGTCGATGAAAATCGACCTGATAAAAAGATTCAGATTTTCCATTATATAATTGCCGGATATGATTAATTTTCTTGTAGATCTTTGTTGATTGCACGGTGTGCCCATATGATGCAGGCCACGACAATCAGCGCCATCGGAGGCAGGATCATCATGCCGTTGTTGACATAGCCGGCCTCATAAAACGAATCCGGAACAACTTGATAGCCTAACAAAGTGCCTGAACCGAGCAATTCGCGGAAAAACGCCACGATGACGAGGATAACGGCATAGCCTATGCCGTTGCCGACACCGTCAAGAAACGCCGGCCACGGTTTGTTGCCGAGGGCGAATGCCTCAAGACGTCCCATGAGTATGCAATTGGTTATGATCAGTCCGATAAACACCGAGAGCTGAACGCTGACAGCATAAGCATATGCTTTAAGCAATTGGCTCACAATAACAACCAGGCCGGCCACGACCACCAGCTGCACAATGATGCGGATGTTGGTCGGAATAGTGTTGCGCAGCAGCGATATGATCACGTTACTGAAAGCAAGCACTGCGATCACGCTGATGCCCATGACCATGGCGGGAGCCAGTTTGGCGGTGACTGCCAGCACGGAACAGATGCCGAGCACCTGAACAATCACCGGATTATCCTTGGAAAAAGGGTTCAGAAATACCTGCGAGTTTTTGATTTTTTCAGCCATAGCTCGTAGCGTCATTTAGTTTGCTTGTTAATATTCTGAAGGTAAGCGGCATATGGAGCCAGGCAATTGTCAAGCATCGAAGCGACGCCCTTGCTTGTGATGGTTCCGCCAGAAACAGCGTCGACATAATCACGGCGGGCGTCAACGGGTTTCTGTCCGGCTTTGACCACGTCGACCGGCACAAACGCACCATCGGGCGCCACGACACTTTTGCCGTCAAACTGACTGGCAAACGCCGGTTTTTCAATTTCGGCGCCAAGTCCTGGAGTCTCGCCCTGATGGTTGAAATATGCGCCATAGATTGTCGATCCGTCGGCATCAAATGCCACATAGCCCCAGATCGGGCCCCAGAGTCCGGCACCATAGCAACTGACAATGTATTTGACCTCACCGTCAGGCAACTGACACACATAAACCGGGAGCAGTCGTTCAGAAGCAGGTTTCTTGCTCTGCTCGGCAACGTTGACAGAGGCGGCGCCTTCCTCGCTGACAATCTCGCCTGCGGCATTCACAACCGGCTGTTTCACAATCAGCGAATTGAACTGAGAGGTAACATCGGCCTCAGGAGTCACATGCACAGCCTTCAGAATCTGGCCCATGGTGTCGGCCATGACGTTGGCCTGCTGCCTGTCGCGCAAGGCCAGTGAAGTCAGGGCCAGAGCACAGCCCACGACCACCACCAGCACCACTATATATATTATGGTGTAGATATTGCTTTGTTTATTGATCTTCATGAGCGTGCGGAAGTTTTGACGCGGTTAAGGCGACGTTTGACATTTGACTGCACCACGCAATAGTCAATCAGTGGAGCGAAAACGTTCATCAGCAGTACCGCCAGCATGGCGCCTTCGGGATAGCCGCTGTTATAGACGCGTATCACGATGGCCATGGCACCGACCAGAAAACCGTAAATCCATTTGCCGGTCTCGGTGCGGGCAGCGGTTACAGGGTCTGTAGCCATAAAGACGATGGCGAACGCAAAACCGCCATATATAAGCTGGTCAAACGCCGACATATAGCTGGCCGGGAAGGTTGCCGACGGAAATGCGTGGGCAACGGCACCCATGCTCAACCCGCCGATCAGGGCAGACAGCATGATTTTCCAGCTGGCCATGCCGCTAAACAGCAGGATTGCGGCGCCGATCAGCACGCAAAGAGTCGATGTCTCGCCGAACGAGCCGGGAATCAGGCCGATAAATGCGTTCCACCAGTCAGCCGTAATCCGGCCGACCTGCTCCGACGATGTCGCTGTGGCGATTTCACCCAGGGGAGTGGCTCCGGTAAATCCGTCGGCCGCCGCGCCACCGATACCGCAGACCGGGTCGGTGGCCACGAAGACGTTGTCACCGCTCATCTGCTTCGGATATGCGAAGAAGAGGAAAGCGCGAGTCACAAGGGCCACGTTGAGAATGTTATAGCCTGTGCCGCCGAACACCTCTTTCACGAAAATCACGGCAAAGGCGGTGGCCACGGCGATCATCCACAGCGGAGTCTCTATCGGGCATATCATCGGAATCAGGATGCCGGTCACAAGGAATCCTTCCTGAATCTCCTCCTTGCGCCATTGGGCCACGACAAACTCAATGCCCAGACCGACAAGATAACTGACAATCACGCGCGGCAACACAGCCAGGAAGCCATAGAGCATCATTGTCCAGAACGGAAATTCAGATGCGCCGGCAGCCAGCCAGTGCTGATAGGCGGTGTTATACATTCCAAAAAGGAAACATGGCATAAGCGCCATCACCACAATGATCATGGTGCGTTTCGAGTCATTTGCGTCACGGATGTGGGCGCCTTTCTCTGCTGCCGTTTCATTCGGAGTGAAGAGAAACGTCTCCATGCCGTCATAGACCGAATGCAGCGCCGACAGCTTTCCGCCAGGCTGGAAATGCGGTCTGATGCGCTCAAGTTGTTTTTTCAGTCCTTTCATATTTTCAACTATAAGTCTTTTATTCTACTTCAGAACGCATAAAGTCCAGACCTTCGCGCACAATCCGCTGCAGGGGATGCTTGCTTGTGTCGACGTATTCAGGCAATGCGAAATCTTCAGGGGCCACTTCATATATGCCGAGCTGCTCCATCTGCTCGATGTCTCTGGCCATGATGGCCTTGATCAGGTATTCGCCCATAATGTCCATAGGCAGCACTTTGTCATATTCTCCGGAAAGGATCATCGCTCTGTGTCCGCCATTGATTCTTGCATCCGGCGCAAAGAGCCTGCCGCGGAGGAAATGTCCGAGCACACTGCGTTTGACACTCATTTTCGATGCTCCAGGGTTGGCCCAGCCCATGAACTCATCGGCATCGTCGCCCTCGCGGATCACCGACACCTGACGGTAGGGGTAGCGCAGATATCCGTCAATGCCGACCTTGACTCCGGTAAATACCGAACCTGAGATGATGCGACGATGGCCAGGAGTGCCTTTCATGCGTCCGGCCAGCAACGACTTGACGTCGGCGCCGGCAACGGTGAGAAGGTAGGCCGGCGAGGCCACTTCCGGACCGGCCACAGTTATCATGTCGGCCGCATCGATCGAACCGGTGCGCGCCAGTTGTCCGATCTTGCGCAGAGTCACCACGTCGAGTGTCCACACTGTCTCGCCTTTGTTGACCGGAGCGATGGCGGCAATCTGCGGACCGACGTTGCCGCTCGGATGCGGGCCGCTGACGGTCACCCACTCCGCGCCCTTCACAGGCTTGAGCGGAGTGCCTTCAGGCACGCAGATATAAACCTTGCCTGAGGTAAGCGCCGACAGCGCCGCAACTGCGGCCTCAAGATCTTCCATGCCGTCGGCCACGGCATATTCCAGATGCGGAGCAAGAGGCGAGGAATCGAATGCCGTCACAAAAATGTCGCGCGGGGTGCGCTTCGGGTCCGGCACTATGTCATAAGGGCGCTGGCGCATCATGCACCATAATCCGCTGTTCATCAACGTTGAGCGAAAGTCAGATGCAGTTTCAGGCTTCAACGCTGACGGCACTGACGATTCAGCTGGAACGACCTCCACGCGCAGCAGCTTGCGGCGCTCGCCACGCACCACTGCCCTGACCGTACCGCTCACCGGGCTGACAAGCTTGATCTCTGGATTGTTTTTGTCAAACAGCAATGGAGCGCCTGCCTCAACGGCATCGCCTTCCTTGACTGCCGCTTTCGGCACAAAACCGGGAAAATCATCGGGACAGACAGCCACACTCTCAGGCCGCACCCACAGAAGACTGCCGGAATCCGCAGCAGGACGGGGAGCCGCTCCCTGCAAGTTGATATCCAGCCCTTTCTTAATCTTTATTTCCATCTAAAAAACAGTTGGCTGTATATATTGTTGTGTTTGAAGCTACAAAATTACAAAAAAATCCTAAAACTCCGAAATAAATCTTTAGGACAGTTACGATTATGCGGCTGCTTACAGCAATTCAGCTCAAAAAAACGTCCGGATCTTTCAAAAAGACCCGGACGCATCACTTATTTTCACACATAAATAACGGTATAGAAATCGAGAGCAGTGGAAACCGACGTCAAGTGTCAGCCCTGCAGGCCATGGCTCAGAACTGATATTTGGCTCCGATCTGAACAAGACCCTGGGCGCCAAAACCGAGTTCGCCGAAAATGGCCATATGGGGTATCACGCCCACTTCAGCACACACAGGAGAGATCTGACCTGCAAAATAACCCTTGTTGTAGCTGTCGCCGAATTCAGGCATCATGTGCGAGATCACCGCACCTGCGCCGGCATGGCCATAGAGCTTGACAATCGAGTTCTGGTAGTAGTCGATCTTGACATTCAGCATGATGGCATGATAACCGACGCTATTGTGGAACGACTGTGTGCCATATAGCTGCGAGCTGCCATATTCATAGACAGGAAGAGAGAACGACTTGGTGCGGGCGCTTGAATAAGAGTAACTCGGACCAATCGAAATGCCCTTGCTTACCGGAATATAAAGCCCCAGATTCAACGCGCCCCAGGCATTTTTCACATCCGACATTCCTTTGTGGCAGTTGATGGCATCCATCTGGGTATATGCGCCATAGCTGACCGTAATTTCCTGTGCCGAGGCGGCAGCAGCAAGCCCCGACGTCAGGGCAAGTGCGATTAAGATCTTTTTCATACTGAGAGAGACGTTTAGTGTTTTGTTGATATAAATCTTATATCTACAATAACATAGTTTCAGACAAAAAGTTTCCGGTCAGGCATACGAGTGCAGACCTCCCAGAATGAAATTAACGCCAAAATACGTCATCAGCACACAGACGAAAGCAGCCAGATTCCAGATCGCGAAACCGCGGTCATGGCGCACAAACCGGAGAATTCCTCCATGGAGCGGCACACAGTACACAAGCATCGTGATCAGCGCCCACACCTCTTTCGGGTCCCAGCCCCAATATCGGCCCCACGACTCATTGGCCCACACGGCACCGACAAAAATTCCCGCGGCAAGCATATAGACTGCCGGACACAGCATGGCTCTGGCCATGAAAATAAGCTGGCGCCGACCGCATAACCATCCAGCGCAACACATGGCGATCAGCGCAAGCAAGGCATAGGCGACCATCACACACAGCACATGGACGCTGAGCAACGGCGAACGCAGCACCGGCATGAGCGGCGACAACTGCGGCACGCGCAGACTGATTGCCGCCACAAGAAGCGCCAGCGAGCCGACGATCAGTCCGAGCGGAAGCATCAGCGGCTGATGCCGCGACGTGAACAGCCCCGACAACAATGCGAAAAGCGAAAGCCATAGCATTGTTTCCGGTCCGTTGGCCATGGGCAGGCGTCCGGTGCCGACATAATCTGCCAGAAGAAGAAGCGTTATCCATGCGGCGCCGACGGCCGTCAACACATATGCCACACGTCTCCGCGGGAAGAAAAAGAGCAGCAGTCCGCATATCATCATCGCCGCCGGCGCGGCAATCTCTCCGCCCATACCGACAAACCAGCGTTCGGCCACAGACTGCAACCGTCCAGGCAATACCCCGGCCGCCACGCGGTGCTGATAGCGCGCTATTTTATCAATCGCATCATCCATCTCATGCCAGCGCTTTTCGGCCGACAGCTGCGCCAGATAGTTCAGACTATGGCGCGTCACGGTCCATTGCTCTGCGGTCAGCGAGTCAGGCAATCCGTCGACCGGCGAATACCAGGCCATGGATCCGTCTGAAGCCGCCACCGGAAACAAGCGCCACAAAGAGCCTGCAGCGGCTTGTGACACCAGCGAGAACTGCTCGTTGGCATCCTGATGGCCGGCGTCGGCGAGTCTGTATCCGTTGATCGGATCGACAAAATCGGCCATAGCGGCGAATTTGCCATCAATGCCGAGAGCACGGCGGCTGTCGGCGGATTTTATTTTGATACATCGTTCGGATTTCCATGAGTCATAATAGAAAAGCCATCCTGTCATCACTTGTTCGGCCGACAATCCCCGATAGGTTGACGAACCGGTGAGTCTGCGGGTAAAATCACGAGCCAGTGACGACAGCGGGACCACGCGTCCGCCATGGCTGACCGAAAGCGAGCAGAATCCGGCGGCGACATCGGGCGGCAGTGCTTCGGGAGGCGACGTCTTGCCGCTTGCCGTTCCGCCGGCAGCTATCGTCAGGGCCAGCGCCACGACACGTCCGGCACGGACTCTCCGTAGATGCCGCGACACCGACAGGAGCATGCCTGCAAGCAACAGCGCGTAACCGCAGTAGGTCACCGCAATGCCTATCGGATCGTGAGCCACAGTCAACACCGAGCCGTACCCGTCGGAGTCATAGCTGCTCTGATAGAAGCGGTAGCCCTTGGCCGAAGCCACGCGGTTCATGGCCACGACGGCCGGGCTACCGTTGATTTCCAATGTGCTGACAAAGTCAGACGGCGCCTGAGTGCCAGGATAGTATTCCACCCTGAAGTCCACAAGTGTGACCGGAATCTTGCCGACAAAGTCGGTCTGCCCGACCCGCAGATGAAGCGATTGCGAGGTGCCCCACAGATGAGTGGCAAGCGCTCCGGCGAGGATCACTATAAATGCGAGATGAAACAGAAACAGGGCCATGCGGCGATACAGCCTGCGACGCACCATGACAAGCAGCGAAATGAGGGCAAGAGCGCCCCACCCCGCCGCAAACAGCGGCGAGCCATAGGCAGCCTCACCCCCGGGAATGCAGGAGATCAGCGCCATTGCCAGGACCATCACGGCCAGTAAGATAAATGCCAGCACAATCGTTTGTTATAAATATTGTATTGTCAGATGGCATCAAGGAATTCGACCACGGCATCGCGGTCAGCCTTGCTCAGCGCGCGGAATTTTGCCATTGAATGCGCGGCATGGCTCTGGTCCGATCCCGCATCATGCCAAAGAATGGCCTCGAGAGTTGTGCGGGCGCGACAGTCGTGCAGCCGGTCTGCATATGGCGATCCGGTGGCGATCTGGTGCAATCCGCGACCCCACAACGGGGTAGTGCGGCACCATCCGTTGCGGATATCGTTGACCATAAACAGCTTATGCTGAACCATGTCGGTATATGGCCATATTGTCTGGTAAGGATATCTCGGAAGTTCGCGTCCGGCCGTTCCGTTAAAGAACTGTGCGGGATCGCGCACTTCGTCGGCGCCTGTGGTCCATGAGGGTTTGTGGCAGTATGTGCACCCGATCTCTTCAAACACTTCTTTGCCACGCTGTACCTCCGGACGTTCCACTCCGCGCACGGCAGGAACGGCCAGACCACGATGCCACACCATCAGGTCGATATAGTTCTGATCCGAAGCCTCGGCCGGAAGTGTGGTCGAATTCAGATAGGCAAGGATATCTGCTTCAGCATCGCCTGAGTGCCACTCCGGATGAGTGCGTTCGGGATCCGCCTGAGCTATAAATCCGGGGAATCCGGCCTGCACTTCGGGATCGGCGGCAGCGGCTCTGGCATAGAATCCGCCCGCGTCCTTATAGTGATATCGCCGGTCGGAGCGGGTCACATTGGTTATGTTCCAGTAGGCATTTGCACCGGCAGCATCCTGAAGCGGACCGCGGCTCAGCGCATAGGTGTAGCGCAACGGATACTGACGCCCGTCGGTCGACGCCTCCTTCGAAGTGTATTGTCCGGTGAACTGTCCGCCGGAGAATATGGCCGGATTCAGCGGCACTCTGGCAGCCTCTTCGGCCTGATACTGGGCAAGGAGATCTTCATCTGATATCGCGTCGAGCAGACCGGTGCCATAGATTCCTATGGTGCTCTCAAGTCTGACTTCATAATCGCCCATCTGCTCCTCGGTCAGAACTCCCTGACGATAGGCATAGACCGCATCGCGGCTCATTGTCACCTCCGGATAACGGAGCGAATAGCTCTCGCCGTCAGGAAATTTGTTGCCATATCGGTCGGTGTATTCACGCCAGGTGATGATCACTTTGCTTTCGTCAAGCGGAGCCTTGAAAGGATCCACGGCATGTCCCTGAGGCATACCTGCAAGCCAGTTGACATAGCCCTGAGTGGCCGGATTGTATACCACTAACAGATAACCGTTGCCCATTTCATTGGTGCGGAACGGACCGTCAGGCTGTGACTTGCCGTGGCCATAGCCCGGATGACAGTGCATGCAGGAAGAGCGGATATAGGTCGGGCCAAGGCCGGAACGCACTCCGTCGGCGTTTGTCACATAATTTTTCTCAAAAAGCTGCTCGCCACGCTTGAACGAAGCGAGAAATCCGCCTTGCTCCACAGCCTTTGCGGGCTGTTCAAATGCGGCCGATGTGGTGATGAACGATGTGCCGAGTTCTCCGCCGGCATAATACCATTCGGGCAACCTGGCCTCTTCATTGTCATTACCGCCGCTGACCTTCTCATCGTCAGCACAAGCGGCCATGGTCATAAGAACCATAGCCGACATGCCGAATGCAAAATATTTTCGCATCATTATCAATTTTTCTGAATCAGTTCAAGAAGTTCGTCAAGAATATCCACAACATCATTGCAGGCGTTGACAGCCGCAAAGTTAACATTTTTCAGTGAAGCATCCTGCGATGTCGAGGCAAAAGGCTCCTTCATCTTTGAGATCGCGTCGATGGCATTGTCGATCGCGGCCTTGATGCGGGTGTCGAGATCCTTGTCGATGCCGGCCACGTATCCGCTAAGAGTGTGGACCGAAGGCTTGATGTAGGTCTCGGTTTCGGTGCCGTATTGCGAATATCCGCAATAGAAGTGGCGCACAGAACGGAGATTGTCGATGAAATCGGTGATGGAGTTGAGGGCATAGGGCGATTCAATATAGTCCGGATCCGCCTCCAGACCGGAACCGACCGGATTGCCGATTTTCTGATTGCCCACCTCGTCGGCTATATCCTGGGCACCGATGATCATCTCCTGCACGACCGATGCGTAATTCACATATATCGAACCGGCTTTTCCTGCATTTTTCATGTAATAGCCATAATTTATGGCATAGTCAAGTTCGGCATTGTCAAGGATATCAAGTTTGTCCTGATCGACAGTGCCTTCGTCGGCCCACGACGCTTCCAGACGCAGACAGCAGTTGCGCAGATCGTCGGCAACGGCGGCAAGATAAAACAGTTCGTTCTGCGTGAATTTCTCCACAGGGCGCGGAGCAGTCACCGCAGATGAGGCATCGGCCGGCTCGAACAGCATATATTCTATGGCATGAAAACCGAGCAGCCCCTGGCCGAGAGAGGACCCTACATATTCGCCTGCGCTCTCGGCATCGCTCATCTGGGCCATCTGTGCCGCATTGTTGAGCAGACTGTTCATGGACGCCTTGTCAAGAGGCCAGGTGTCGATATGCGGGTCAATGCTGTAGACGGCCGCGCCGCCGAAGAGCCACGCCTCGCTCAGCTCCCAGTATCGGCGAGCCTCGATCCATTCGCGGCCAGCCTCGGAGATCTGTTCGGGAGTCAGCGCCTCCACTCCGCCGTCACACATGGAGCGGCATGTTTCCGACAGTCTGAGAGCTGCGTCGGCAAGGCCACGATACGTGGGCACGACTGTGTTGTTCACATAATCCTCGACCACAGGGCGCAGAGCGTCTTCCTGGGCGTCATTGCCGGTCATCGGGTCATCTCCTTCAGAGCAGGCCGCCAACGATACTGCTGCGAGAAACACAGCAGACATTCTTGTAAGTTTTTCAAACATAATTTTTTGATTGATTATATATTTTTTTAATGTTACTTTCGCGTGAAGAAGCCGGCATAGGCCACACCGATGCTCACTGCCGGTTCATTATTGTAGGGCGAGCGCATCAACCCGATCGAGTATTCTCCTTTGACCACCACCTGCGGGATCGGATAGTAATTGATGCCGGCGGCTATGCGGTTGCGTCCGCACCAGTCGTAACGCAGCACTCCGTTAGCCGTTTTCAGCATCGTGTCATAGAAATCATAACGGCCAAACACATAGAGTTTCTGCCTGTCGATCTTCATGGGATGGAATATGTCGTAACCGGCTTCCACTCCGGCCGACATGGCGTCGGAGGCAACGTTGGTCTTCGGCGACGGCGAATCGGAGCGCATCTTCTTGTTGAAGGCTGTGATCTGATCCGAATCCGAGAGGTGGCCGTAAGTCACCCCGCCGCGCACTATCAGACCGAATCCGCCGTTATAGTCAAAGTCAAACGAGCCGATGGCCAGAGTGCCTTTCACGTCTTTCCAGTTGTCGTTGGGCTGAGCAAGAGTATTGCTGAACGTGTTGCCGACATAGGCGCTAAGCCCCAGACGCAGACCGGACACAGAGTAATTGTCAACTCTTGCGGCTCCGGCAAGCGCGTTGGCGATCTTGAATTCATAGGGACTACCGGCGCCTCCGGCCACCCAGTTGTCGCGTCCGAAGCGGTCGGAATCCAGGCCGGGCATCACCATGGCCTCATAGCGCCATTTGCCGGCACGGCCCCAGAAACTGATGCCTGTTTCATGCCATGTGCACGGAATCACGTTAGCATCGCCTTCAGGCCTGTAAACTCCGAAAAATTCCGTCGGCATATGCGCCCTGTTGGTTGATCCGACAGGCACCACCATATGGCCGACACGCAGATTGGCCGCAGCACAGAAACTCTTCTGAAGCCAGAATTGCTCCAGCGCCACTTCGCCGCCACGTTCCACTTCGGTTTCATATTCGCCGCCTTCGTCGTCTTCCATCTCGACGGCCGACTCCACTCCGCCATGTTCAAACTCGATCTCGGTGCCCATGCTCCATCCTTTGCCAAAATCATAGCCCAGATAGATCACCACATGAGGAAGGTCCACGCGCGAATGATGGCCTGATTTGAAATTTTGCGGACTTTTGTAGCGGTTCCACGCGTCTGAGAAAAAATTATAGGAATAGACGGCCTCGCCATATCCACCCACTGTGAGTTGCGCCGCAGCAGGCATGGCGGAAAGTGCGGAAACCGCCATAAGAGATGTGAGTAATTTACATTTCGACATAGTTGATTCGTGTGAGCTGTTGGTTTTTGTGAATTGACGGGTGCAAAGTTACGCCCATCCCGCCGGATAGGAAATACTCAGAATTGCGTAAAATTTCAGGCAAATCCGCTTGTCTTGAGTTGTATTAATCGCGAAAAATCACTAATTTTGCGTATATGTTTCGACTTGAAAAAATCACAATAGCACATCCTTGTTACGGTTTCGTAGAACGTCTATGGATAAGCGCATTTCCCGGCAACGAACGACGCGACGAAGCGGATCAGCGCCACAACACCGACCATAATCCATTGTTTTCATGTCTGCTGGCATTGGAAGACGGGCGTCCGGCCGGAATGTTTACCCTCTGGGATTTCGGCGATTTCACCTATTGCGAACACTTTGCCACTGACCCGGCATTGCGCGGACGCGGACTCGGAGCGAGGATCGTCAGCGAAGTAATGGCCATGACCGGCAAACCGCTGGTGCTTGAAGTGGAAATGCCGGCCGATGAAATGTCGAGACGTCGCATCGGATTCTATGAACGCTGCGGGCTGGTGTGTCACCACGGATTTGAATATATGCAACCTCCCTATCGTCCAGGCGACGCTCCGCTGCCGATGAAGCTCATGTCATCGCCGGAACTCAAGCCCTCAGACCTTGCTTCCGCAGCCGCCATAATCCACAAGAAAGTCTATAATTATAATGTCACTGATTAGCCTGCTGACAAGCGTCCTGGCGGTCGTTTCGGCAGCAGACGCCCCGGATTCACCCTCGGTGCGACAACTTGATGAAGTGGTCGTTGACGGCCAGTCAGCCAGAATGAGGATCCGGGGCACAAAACTCGGAGCCGAGCGACTGGAAATGAAGAAGCTGGCACTGACTCCGGTGCTGTTTGGCGAGCGCGACATAGTCAAGGCGATCACTCTGCTGCCCGGAGTAAGCTCCGAAGGCGAAGGCTCGGGAGGCTTCGAAGTGCGCGGAGGCACTTCCGCTCAGAATCTTGTTACTCTGGACGGCATCACGCTCTATAATCCGTCACACGTAATGGGCACGTTCTCGATTTTCAACGACGACGCCATCGGCTCGGCCACGCTCTACAAAGGCCCTATCCCCCAGTCGTTCGGCCAGGCCACGTCGTCGGTTCTCGACGTGGGACTGGCCTCAGGCCCTATGGACCGGTGGCGCGCGTCGGGCACTGTCGGGTTGCTCGCAGCCAAAGCCAAGGCCGCGGGTCCGGTGATCCGCGACCGACTCTCCATGTCGGTGACCGCACGCCGGTCATATGCCGATCTGTTTCTGAAAATCGTGCCGAAATATCGCGACATAGTGATGCATTTCTACGACGTCACAGGCAAAGTCACCTACACCCCCACCCTGTCTGACCGAGTGGATCTATCGGTCTATGCCGCACGCGACAATATGGCAATCGACGATCTGATGAGCATGAAATGGGGCAACGTCGGCGTCTCAGCCCGCTGGAACGCCACCCGGGGCGACAGATGGCGCTTTGTCACCACCGGCGCGTTCACATCCTACACCGCCGAAATGGGCATGAGCATGATGCAGACAAACCAGATCATGGACACGTACATACGCAATGGCTCGCTCGACAGCCGGATCAATCTGAGAATCAACGGAGAGCACCAGATCGAATGGGGCATGCGGTCGGAGTTGCTGTCAGTTCTGTCGGCCGATTGGGTGGCCCAGGGCAATCATGAACGGCAACTCAAAAGCGGACTGCAGAATTCACTCTGGGCCGGCTATTCGGGCACTCCCGCCGGATGGCTCTCGATCGACGGCGGAGTGCGCATGTCGATTTTTTCGGTCCTCGGCGGCCGTCATCTGCATGAATTCATCTCTCTGTCAGACACCGGCCATGCCACAGCTGACCACAGGCAATATCTCGCGGCCGAGCCTCGACTCAACATTCGGTTCGCGGCCGGTCCGCTTCATTCCATCAAAGCCGGAGCCGGAATCTCGTCACAGGCCATCCACTCGCTTCGGGCAAGCTCGTCAAGCTTTCCGTTTGACCGCTATGCCATCGCATCGGCAGGAATCAGACCGCTCAAAGTGACCCAATACAGTCTGGCCTACACCGGCATGACAGACAACGGCGGCTTTGAATGGTCGGCCGAAGCCTATTTCAAGCAGATGGAAAATGTCTATGACTATGCCGACGGCAGGTCCATGCTGTCGGACATTGACGTGGAATCCGTCATAACCGGCGGACGCGGACGCAGCGTCGGCGCGGAATTCATGATACGCAAAAATTCCGGCCGGCTCACAGGCTGGATCAGCTATACCTTCTCGAAAACACAGAGCCGGATCAACGGAATAAACGGCGGCAAATGGTATGACGCTTCCAACGACAGGCCTCACCATGTGGCCGCGGTGGCCATCTTCTCTCTGACGCCGAAATGGAATCTGTCGGCCACATGGACATACGCGTCAGGCACTCCGCTCACCGCCCCCGACGCCAAATATGAACTGGACGGCGCCACCTGCTATTACTATTCGGCCCGGAATTCCTACCGCACGCCGCCGACCCACCACCTTGACATGGCCGCGACATACACCAGCCGCGGACCCGGGCTCACCTATGAGTGGTCCATCGGAATATACAATCTATATAACCGCTATAATCCTTACATAATATACTTCGTCGACAACGACGAACGCCCCAGCGGCACAAGCGCAATGCAGCGCTCGCTCTATGGCATTGTGCCTTCGGTGTCCTATACGCTCAGATTCTGACACATACATGAACATCCTCCATTCTCCACTCATCCCTGCCGCCATCCTCGCCCTAAGCCTGTGCGCCTGCGAGAAAGAGCTTGACTTCGACTATGCCGAAATCGATCCGGTGACGGTGATCGAGGCAACGCTCGACATGAATGGCGCGACAGTGGCGATCACGCAGACAACCCCGATGGACGAGCCTATGGACACGACGCTCCTTACCGGCGCGTCGGTCACACTCACCGACATGACCGACGGCAGCCGGCACACTCTCATGCCCGACAGCGACGGGAAATATCTGTCGGCCACGTCCGGAGTGCCGGGCCACAGCTACCGGATCGACGTGGACATCAACGGCGAGCAATTCAGCGCGCAGAGCGTGATGCAACAACCGGTCAGAATCACCGACATTGCCATGGAGTGGATCAAAATGCCCTATGACCGCGTGGCCATTATGAAAGTGGAATTCACCGACAATCCAGCATCCACGGGCGACAGCTACTGGCTGCGGCTATACCGCAACGGCAAGCCCTACCGCTGGAGCGTGGGCGACGACAGAGCTGCATCCTGCGGCACCATAAGCGCGATCCAGATGACCACACGGCGCGACACCACAGCCGAAGACGACGATGACCTTCTGGTGGACGGCGACGTGATACGCGCCACAGTGGCGCAGATCGACGCGCCGATGTATCGTATGCTCGAATCGCTGACCGCCGGAGGCAGCAACGGCCCACAGCTCTGGCAAGGCCGGAAACCATGTCTCGGATACTTCCTTGCGGCACCTGTTGCCGACACCCTCATAGTGTTCCACCCAGACTCAATTCCCGGATAAAACAGACGGGAGATTATAGACGCGCAGGCCGAAGTCGGAGGCCACGGCGTTCAGATGCTCGAATATCTGAGACTGGATAGCTTCATATTCCGGCCAGTCGGTTGTGTCGGTGAAACACCACATCTGCAGCGGCAGTCCGGCGTCGGTCGGCGCCAATAGGCGCACCATGATCAGTCCGTTTTTGGTGATGCGCGGATGATTCCTGAGATATTGCAGACAATAGGCCCGGTATTTTCCGAGATTGGTCGACAGCTGATCGGTGGAATTGTCTGACGTGCCGCCGGTCACCGACGTCGCGTCGATGATGACGCTGCGTGCAATGCGCCGCATGCCGGAGTCACTCATCCCTTTCCAGTTTTGAAACGGACCTGACACCAGAGCATATGGCGGCAACATGATTATCGTGTTGTCGAAATTCTGGATCTTCACCACCGAGATGGTCACGTCTGTCACTATGCCGTCGGCAGGGGTGCCCGGCACCGTCACCCAGTCGCCGACATGAAGCATATCGTTAAGGCTCAGCTGAATGCCGGCCACAAAACCGAGAATACTGTCCTTAAACACAAGCATCAGCACAGCGGCACACGCCGTCAATCCTCCAAGCAGAGCCATCGGCGAGCGACCTACCGCCACACTGACGCAGAGAATGACTGTCACGATCCACAGCAGCCCTTCGGCCACGTTGAGTATCCCTTTCAGCGGCAGATGGCGCACATTGTCGTGACGGTCATAGTGGAGCCACACAAAGCGCATCACAGCATTGACAGCAACACCCACGGCCACAGCCAGATATATCAGCACCACGCGCAACACCACAGTGTGCATCCGCGTGGAATAATCGAATATAAACGGCACGAACCCCATCAACACCAGAGGAGTGACAACGTGCGAGCACTTCTGAAGCGTGCGGGCATTGAGCAGCTCCTGCCCCCACACCGTGTGGCGGAGTCTGACCCAGCGGCGCATGGCCCAGAGCACGAGCCGACGCAACATGGTGCCGACGGCAAGGGCGATTATTATGACTATTATAAAATATATCACCTCCTCCAGAGAGCGG
Organism: uncultured Porphyromonadaceae bacterium; assembly: GCA_947177135.1. Taxonomy (GTDB): domain Bacteria; phylum Bacteroidota; class Bacteroidia; order Bacteroidales; family Muribaculaceae; genus UBA3263. Next base: position 17,725 of record CAMWTI010000004.1, read on the forward strand.
GAGCTGCCTAATCCCAGTCGTCCGAAGGCTCTGTCGATAGCCTGGAGAAGCCACGTGGCCACTTTGTGTTGCTGAATCATAACATGGATGAAGTTTTTACCTTTTTAACAATCAAGTCATCAGAAATGATCGATATAATTGCTACTTTTGTAAAAAACTTGACATGAAAAGACTTTCAGTATATATGCTCTCCATGGCATTGGCGCTATCGGCCGCGGCCAAAGGAGCTTACGTGCAGCGGGCCGACGCGCCGGAGGGCGCCATGTCGGGACGCGTGATCGCTGTGGCACCGAGCCACGGACGTTATTATGAAGAAAAACTCGACCGGTGGGAATGGCAGCGGAGCAGGCTGCACACAACGGTCGAAGATCTGTTTTCAACATCATTCGTCCTGCCGTTTCTCACTCCGATGCTCGAAAACGCCGGAGCATACGTGGTGATGCCGCGCGAGCGCGACACTTCAACCAGCGAACTGATCATCGATCCAGACGGAGAGTTCGCCATCCACGGTTATGACGAGGTCCATGCCCACAAACGCGACAAAAAACTGGCATGGACCGACGCGCCGGAGCCAGGGTTCGGACTGAGCGTGGCCGAGCTGACCGACGGACAGAATCCCTTTGCAATGGGCATGGCGCGCCAGGCCCAGGCTACCGCCGAACCCGATAAAGCGGTCACGGCCCGGTGGAGCGCCGAAATACCGGCCACGGACGACTATGCCGTCTATGTCAGCTACCAGTCATCGCCACAAAGCTGCCCGGCTGTGACCTACACCGTCAATGCCGCGGCGGGGCCAGTGACAGTGACAGTCGACCAACGGCGCGGCGGAGGCACGTGGACCTACCTGGGAACATTCCGCTTCATGGCCACCGGGACCGAAACTCCGCTGGTTGAGATCACGTCGCTGTCGGCCTCACCGGGCACAGTCAGCGCCGACGCTGTGAAGATCGGCGGCGGAATGGGCAACGTGGCGCGCGGAATAAAGCCACAGACCAGCGGGCTGCCGCGTTATGTCGAAGCGGCCCGCTATTGGCTGCAATGGGCCGGAATGCCAGATTCGATATATGCCGGAGCAGAGGGCGACAGAGGCGACTATCGCGACGATATGTTCGCCCGCCCGAAGTGGGTGAATTATCTGAAAAACGAACTTGACGTGCCTATTGACCTGTTTCTCAGCTTCCACACTGACGCCGGCGTGAAGGACTCACCCACAGAGACAGTGGGTACAATGGGGATTTTCTACACCGACCGTGGAAAATCATTTCCCGACGGACGATCTCGCCGTCTCAACCGCGCGCTGGCCGACTCGGTTGTCAGCTCAGTGACGCGCGACGTCAGAGCGAAGTATGATCCGGAATGGACCCGGCGCAAGATGCGCGACAGGTCATACGTCGAAATCCGTATTCCCGAAGTTCCGTCCATGCTGCTCGAACTGCTGTCGCACCAGAATTATGCCGACATGACCTTTGGACTCGACCCGCAGTTCCGCTTCGACGTGAGCCGCGCCGTCTACAAAGGAATTCTCCGCTATCTGTCGGCGCGCTGGCAGGCTCGCTACGTGGTGCAGCCGCTGCCTGTCACCGGCTTCGCCGTCAAGCGCCGCGAGCGGGCGTCTTCGCCGGCCGAACTGACGCTGTCGTGGCAGCCCGCCGCCGATCCGCTGGAACCGACGGCACGCCCGACGCGCTATCGCGTCGAAGAGCGCACAGGCGACCCAGACAACCCGTTCCGCCATCTGGCCGAAACAGTTGTCCCGCATCTTGACGTGGAGATAGTTCCCGGACAGATACACTCATATCGCGTCATCGCCATCAACGACGGCGGAGAGTCATTCCCGTCGGAAGTGCTGTCGGCCGGCTACTCAGTGCGCAGCGCCACACAATGGATCACAATTGTCAACGCCTTCACCCGAGTGTCGGCACCCGACGGATTCTGGGCCGGAGACTATGCCGGCTTCGGACTGTGCGACGCCGGAGTGCCGTGGGGCACCGACGTTTTCCGCACCGGAAAAGTCCATGAGTTCAGAAGAAGCGCCGCATGGGCCGACGACGACGATCCGGGATTCGGAGCGTCGGGCTGGGAGCTTGAAGGACGCACCATCGCCGGCAATTCGTTTGATTTCACCACCATACACGGCGAGGCCATTCTCGGATGCGGACGCTCGTTTGTCAGCACTTCGGCGACGGCCTTCTGCGCAGACTCTCTTGACACTCCGCCGGTGGTCGACCTCATGCTTGGCCTGCAAGACGAGATCAGCCCCGACCTGCAGCAACGTCTGCACTCGGCCGCACAACGCGGCTCAGACCTGATCGTGAGCGGCGCATTTGTCGGCGCGGCAGTTCCAACGGTCACAGCCGCCGATCTCGGCATCATCGGCCGCGGCGCCATCGGATCGGCGCCGGCAGGTGTCCATGAGGTCACGTCGGCATTCTTCTCCACATTCCCCGGAAGTCACTATTTGATTGACGCCGACCTGCCTTATCGTATCAGCAGCTGCTCGGGACTCGACGCAGCAGGCGCCGGACAGGCGGCTGTGGTAATGCGCTACGACGGTTCTCTCATGCCGGCCGCAGTGGCCTTCAGAACCGGCGGATACAGCTCGCTGACTCTCGGATTCCCTTTTGAGTCAGTCACCCGCGCCGACGCACGCAGAAAGTTAATGAACCAGGCTCTTAAATTCTTTCAGGAAAAATGATTGACATAATACGTCTAAAAAACAACTCTGCGGCCGAAGTGAAACGCGCCGCAAGGGAGACCGCCACCGACTACACCCTGCTGTGGACCGGACGTGCGCCGGCCGCCATGATAGATATCAGACGCTTCGGCCAGGTAGCGGCAGACACTGCTCCGGCAATGGCATATGCCGACTACGCGCTGACCGATGCCGACGGCGTGCGCCGCACGGTTCAGGTCATAGACCGCCAGGAAGGCGCCCTGCGCGATGACTTCGACTATGGTCCCGCACTGCTTGTCGACTCACGGTTTCTGCGCCAGGCGGCAGACGAGATCCCTGACCACTACCGCGCCGCCGGAGTCTACGACATGATTCTGCGTCTAAGCAGGCTCGGCGACATCGTGTGCATCCCTGAGACACTGTCGGTCGCAGCATATCCTGAGACTGACACGGCCTCAACGGCGGCATCCGAAGCCCAGTTCGACTATGTGGATCCGCGCAACCGCCAGGCTCAGATCGAAATGGAACAGGCCTGCACTGCCCATCTGCGCGAAATCGGAGCCTTCATCGGGCCAGACGAAATAGCCGACGTGGACTTCAGCGGCGATTTTCCTGTAGAAGTGTCGGTGGTGATTCCGGTGCGCAACCGCGTGGCCACTATCGTGGACGCGATGATCAGCGCTCTGGAGCAAGAAACTGATTTTGAATTCAACGTGCTGGTGGTCGACAACCACAGCACCGACGGCACGGCCGAGGCGGTCGAGCACTTTGCCGCAGCCGACAGCCGCGTCATAAAAGTAGATCCGGGCGAGGGACACGGCATCGGCGGCTGCTGGAACGCGGCACTGGCCCACCCGCTCTGCGGACGGTTTGCCGTGCAGCTCGACAGCGACGACATATATTCGGCGCCCGACGTCCTGCAGCGCATTGCCGAAGAGTTCCGCCGCACGAAAGCCGCCATGGTCATCGGATCATACACCCTGACCGATTTCCGCCTGAACGTGATTCCGCCGGGACTCATAGACCATGCCGAATGGACCGACGACAACGGACGCAACAATGCGCTGCGCATCAACGGACTCGGGGCGCCAAGGGCATTTTTCACCCCGATAGCGCGCGAAATCGGATTTCCCGACACCTGCTATGGCGAGGACTATGCCATGGGATTGCGCCTGAGCAGAAACTACCGCATCGCGCGCATATACTCCAACCTCTACTTCTGCCGCAGGTGGGAGGGCAACTCCGACAACGCCCTGCCGCAGTCTCGGATCAATGCCAACAATCGCTATAAAGACCGCCTGCGCACCATCGAACTTGCCGCGCGCCGACTCTGCTATGGAAAAGATCGAGATTGAACGCTTCATCAGCCATCAGCTTGAAATATGGCCCGAAGCTGCCGGACGCCATGCCGCACTGCGTGACGTCGCTGTCAAGGAGGTGACCGCATTCGGCACAACGATGCGCGTGCAGTTCAACCCGGCACGTGCCGTGAGCACCACGGCACGTGTCGACCCCGCCGCCATAGCCGCTCGTCCGTGCTTTCTGTGCGAATCCAACCGACCGGCCTGCCAGTGCGGCATAGACATTGACGGATTCACCATTCTGCTCAACCCGTTTCCCATCTTTCCCGGCCATCTTGTCATAGCCTCCAGAATCCATGAGCCTCAGACGCTCAGGGGCAAGACACGGCAGATGCGCGAAATCTCGCGCCGGCTTCCCGGCTATGCGCTGGTGTTCAACGGCGCGCGCGCCGGAGCATCGGCTCCTGACCATATGCACTTCCAGGCCGTGCCTGCCAACCATGTCGCATTGCCTGACTGGTGCTTCACCTATGAGCTGCCCGAAGGAGTGGAACCGGAGGACGACGGTATGATCAACGCATACTGCATTGACGGACGCATACGCATTCTCCCGCGCCGCGCCCACCGCCCGCAGTGTTACGGACAGATGCTTGTCAGCCCGGCTTCACTCGATCTGGGAGGCACGCTGATCACGGTGCGCCGCGAAGACTTCGACCGGACAGACACTCTGACACTTGAGCGCATACTCGCTGATGTGACATTTCTCCAGCCTGAAGTGCAAGTGGGCATAACCGAGTGTGCCGACCCGCAGGTGAAACGCCGGCCCGACGGTCTGACCGAGGTCGGTGGAGTGACGATCGGGGCCGGATTCCATTGGCAGCGGCGTATGACCCAACTGTTTGCCGGATCGATAGAATTGCACCCGCTGCCAGGCGGAATGACCAGGGTGGTCAACCGCGTCAGCGTCGAGGAATATCTGCGCTCGGTGATCGCATCGGAGATGAACGCCACTTCATCGGTGGAGCTGCTCAAGGCCCATGCTGTCATATCACGCAGCTGGCTCATGGCCCAGCTCAGGATGACACGTGCGCTGGCATGCAAGGGCGTTCCTGTGCCAGAGCCGGCCGACGACAATACCGACAGCATTGTGCGGTGGTATGACCGCGACGATCACCGCGACTTCGACGTCTGTGCCGACGACCACTGCCAGCGCTATCAGGGCGCCGGACGCGCATCGACACCGCAGGTCGACGAAGCCATCGATGCCACTCGCGGACTGGTGCTCACCGATGCCGACGGACGCATTGCCGACACCCGCTTCTCGAAGTGTTGCGGCGGAGTGACCGAACTGTTTCAGAACTGCTGGCAACCCAATGCCCACAGCTATCTCCGGGCGATAGTCGACGCTCCCGATTTCCAGGCTCTCCCCGACCTGACCGGCGAGGAAGGTGCCGCCATGTGGATCGCCGCGACACCGCAATGCAACTGCAACACATCCGATCCTGACGTGCTCTGCCAGGTGCTCAACGACTTCGACGTGGAAACCACGCCCGACTTTTTCCGGTGGGAACAGACCTATGGCCAGGAAGAACTGTCGGAACTGGTGCGCCGGCGCTCAGGCATAGACTTCGGCACCATCACCGAGCTGCGCCCACTCCATCGCGGACCGTCGGGGCGCATCACCCGGCTGCTGATCGCCGGCACTCTCCGGCAGATGACCGTCGGCAAGGAACTCGAAATACGACGCTGGCTTTCAGAGAGCCACCTGCGCAGCTCGGCATTTACCGTGAGCCGCGGTGACGACGGCTCATTCATTCTCCGCGGAGCCGGATGGGGCCACGGAGTCGGACTGTGTCAGATCGGAGCGGCCATGATGGCATGCCGCGGCGATGGATTCCGCGCTATTCTCTCTCACTATTTTCCCCAAACACAACTCACAAGACTATACCGATGAACAACAGACTGACTATGGCATTGGCGGCGATGATCTCGGTCATTGCTTCGGCCGCACAGGTGCTTCCAGGAGTGGAAGTGCTGGCCGCACGCGGTTTCGCCCCCATAAAAGGCAAGCGGGTGGCACTGGTCACCAACCCGACTGGCGTTGACCGGCGTCTGCGCTCCACGGTCGATATTCTCCACTCGGCGCCCGACGTAAGCCTTGTGGCGCTGCTTGCTCCGGAACATGGGGTGCGCGGCAATATCACCGCTGGCGCCAGGGTGGCAATCGAGACCGATGCAGCAACCGGAGTGAAGGTGCACTCCCTCTATGGCCGTACCCGCAAACCGACCGCCGAGATGCTTCGCGAGGCCGATGTGCTGGTCTATGACATTCAGGACCTGGGCTGCCGCTCCTATACGTTCGTCTCCACTCTCGGACTCTGCATGGAGGCGTGTGCCGAACAGGGCAAAGAGATGGTGGTGCTCGACAGGCCCAATCCGCTGGGCGGCGAACGGGTGGAGGGCGCGATGCTCGACAGCGACTGCCGCTCGTTTGTCAGCCAGTACAACATACCTTACATCTACGGACTCACTCCGGGCGAGCTGGCCCTCTATCTCAACGCTTCGGAATTCGGCGGCCGCGTCAGGCTGACCGTGGTGCCGATGGAAGGCTGGAAACGCCGCATGACCTATGCCGACACAGGACTGCCGTGGGTGCTGCCGTCGCCCCATGTCCCGACTCCGCAAACCGCCATGTTCTATCCGGCCACCGGCATTCTGGGCGAACTGGACTATGCATCGGTCGGAGTCGGATACACCATGCCATTCCGGCTGATATGCACGGACTGGGCCGATGCCGACGAACTGGCGCGACGACTCAATGCTCTTAAACTTGTATCGATAAACTTCAGACCGGTGCATATCAAGCCATATTATGGCTTCGGAAACGGCCGAGACCTCCATGGCGTGGAAATCTACATCAATGATCCCCACACTCCCGCAGATCTGACCCTGCTGCAGTTCTATGCCATGCAGGAACTGGCAGCCATGCATCCTGCGAAAGCGGCGTTTGGCCAGCAATTGTCCAGTTCGCGATTGCAGATGTTTGATCGCGTATGCGGCAGCAAAAAGATCCGTCAGGAATTTTCTCGGCGCCATATGGTGGCCGACATACTGCCGCTGTGGAAAAACGACTTCCGCGAACAGTCTCGTCAATACCGCCTATATTGACCGATTACACGAAACAACAGCGGAGCGCCATATAAGTGCTCCGCTGTTGTTTCGTGATGACCTTTATGTGGAGAGGTAAGATCAGGCCTCCTCGTATTTCTTGAAGATTACGGTGGCGTTATGACCGCCAAAACCGAATACGTTGCTGAGCGCGGTATTCACCGTCCGCTTCTGGGCTTCATTGAATGTGAGATTGAGTTCCGGATCGATGTTAGGTTCAACATCATCGGCATCGTGATTGATGGTCGGGGGCACGATGTCTTCGCCAACGGCCTTGATGCAGAATATCGCTTCAAGAGCGCCGGTGGCACCGAGCAGGTGGCCGGTCATCGACTTTGTCGAGCTGATGTTGAGTTTCTTGGCATGATCGCCGAACACACCAACAATTGCCTTTATTTCACTTACATCACCGACCGGAGTGGAGGTTCCGTGTGCGTTGATATAGTCGATGTCTTCCGGCTTCAAGCCTGCGTCTTCGAGAGCGTTTGTCATCGAGAGCATCGCTCCGAGGCCTTCAGGATGAGTGGCGGTAAGATGGTAAGCGTCAGCACTCATGCCTCCGCCGACCAGTTCGGCATAAATTTTGGCTCCACGGGCTTTGGCGTGCTCATATTCCTCAAGAACGATCACAGCGGCACCTTCTCCCATCACAAAACCGTCGCGCGAGGCGCTGAACGGACGTGAGGCACGGGTGGGATCGTCATTGCGGGTCGACAGGGCGTGCATGGAATTGAAGCCGCCTACTCCAGCAGGGAATATGGCCGCTTCCGCGCCACCGGTCACGATCGCATCGGCCTTGCCGAGACGAATCAGGTTGAAGGCGTCGATCAGCGCGTTGTTTGACGAAGCACAGGCCGAAACAGTGCCATAGTTAGGGCCATGGAAGCCATAATCCATGGAAATGTGTCCTGACGCAATGTCAGCGATCATCTTGGGGATGAAGAACGGGTTATATTTCGGACCTTGTTCCTGATGAAGGGCGTAGTAGCCGGCTTCTTCCTCAAAGGTGTGAAGGCCGCCTATACCGGCAGCCACGATAACTCCGACACGGTTCTTGTCGACACCTTCGCCAAGAAGCGCAGAATCTTCGACAGCCTGCTTGGCAGCCACAAGGGCATACTGGGCATAGAGATCGAGCTGACGGATGCGCTTGCGGTCGAAGTGATCGGCTCCATTGAAGTCCTTGACTTCGCAGGCAAACTGAGTCTTGAATTTTGAGGCGTCGAAGTGGGTGATGGGAGCCGCTCCGCTTTTGCCGGCGACAGCAGCTTGCCAAGTTGTTTCCACGTCATTGCCGAGCGGGGTGATTGCACCCAAGCCGGTGACTACAACTCTCTTTAATTCCATTTTCAGATGTAAGCGGGATTGTTGAGTGAAAAGGGGCGAGGAGGGAGTGAAGGTTTTGATTGTTGCTTCGTGCGGAAGAGGCAATTACTTGCCGGCTTTCTCGATGTAGGCAACAGCGTCACCTACAGTGGTGATCTTCTCTGCGTCTTCGTCGGGGATGGTGATTTCAAAAGCCTTCTCGAACTCCATGATGAGTTCTACGGTGTCAAGGCTGTCAGCACCGAGGTCTGTGGTGAATGCTGCGGTTTCGGTAACTTCGTTTTCATCAACGCCGAGCTTCTCGACGATAATCTCTTTCACACGATTTGCGATTTCTGACATAGTGATGTGAATTATTAATTGGGGTTATTATTTCAAAATTCGGTGCAAAGTAACGAATTTTTCCTGACATTTGAAAACATTTTGCATTTCAAATTGCCAAATAGCCATGTTTTGGCATGAATCCAAGGGAAACCGACGTTACAATACAGTGACTTTATTGTGTCATTCCATTGTCAATCTCAGTTCCTCGGCCAGAACCTTAAGAGCAGGATGATCTGCCAGCATCTTTTCATAGACCTGGCGGGCCGTCCACGTGCGCGGGGAGCCTTCGCCTTCCACCACCTCGATAGTGAAATCCACCAGATCGTTGGCAAGTTTGTCACGCATATATCGGCGAATGTTTCCGATATTGGATTCAAGGGTCTGCTGCTGGGCCGGACTCTCCACCGCAACTATAAACATATGGTCCTGCATATGCTTCGGACGACAGGAACGCATGGTGGCGATAAGGCTCTGGGCCGACGGATTGCTCTGGATATAGTTTTCCCATGCCACATCGACGGCATTGCCGGCATATGACGCGGTGCGCACCTGTGCATGAGGTCGCCGGGAGGCCGACTCCGAGACAGAAGACGTTGAGTCGGGACGGTTTCTGAGAGGCGCTTTGATCGAAACTCCGGGTCCAAGACCTGACAGATTGGCGATCTGAGGCGCAACGCGGCGCGGAGTCGGAGGCGGCACTGCGGGAGACGGACGCGTGCGGGAATTGAGGTCAGGTTGCTGCGCCACTGAAGAGTGACGGACGGCAGATACCGGGGGCAGCGGAGCGGCTTTCATCTCCACCGTCGGTTCCATTGCCACTATCGGCTGAAGTTCCTGCCCCTCTCCGTAGCCGACTTCATCGTTGTTGGGAGAGGGGCCGTCCGCTTGGCATAGTTTTATCAGCGTCAGCTCGACCAGAAATTGTTTATTGGCGGCCTCGCGATAGTTCAGGTCTGCCGTGTTGCACAGGTCCATGGCCCGATACAGGAATTGCGGCGCGCAGCGTGCGGCCAGGGTTGCCATGCGGGCGCGATGGTCGGCGTCGGCTTCAGCAGCTCCAGCGTCTTCGGATCGGCGGCCACCATCAGATCGCGGAAATAGTCAGCCAGCCCCGTCAGGAAAAAATGGTTGTTGAATCCATGATCGCGAATCTCTTTATATATAATGAGTGCGTCAGGCACATTGCCGTTAAGAAACGCTTCGAGCAGACGGTTGTAGTATTCCGAATCAAGCACATTCAGGCTGTCGATGGTCGACTGATAGGTGATCGTGTTCATTGACGACGCTGCCACCTGGTCGAAGATCGAAAGGGCGTCGCGCATGGCGCCATCGGCCTTGCGGGCAATAACATTTAGCGCGGCAGGCTCGGCGGTGATTCCTTCCTGCGAGGCCACATAGCCAAGATGCTCCACCATATCGGCTATGGTGATGCGGTTGAAATCATATATCTGGCATCGCGAGAGTATTGTGGGAATCACCTTGTGTTTTTCGGTCGTGGCAAGAATGAAGATCACATACGACGGCGGTTCCTCAAGGGTCTTGAGAAAGGCATTGAATGCGGCGGTGGAGAGCATGTGGACCTCATCGACAATGAACACGCGGTATCGGCCTGACGACGGGGGCACCTGCACCTGGTCTGTGAGCGCGCGGATATCGTCGACACCGTTGTTGGAGGCAGCGTCAAGTTCGATGATGTTGAGCGAGCGGCCTTCGTTGAAGTCGCGGCATGACGGACACTCATTGCACGCCTCGCCGTCGGCCGTGCGGTTCTCGCAGTTGATGGTCTTGGCGAAGATGCGGGCGCATGAAGTCTTGCCGACTCCCCGCGAACCGCAAAACAGGTAGGCATGGGCCAGCCGGTCCTGGGATATGGAGTTTTTCAGCGTAACGGTCAGCGCTTTCTGCCCGACCACCGATGCGAAAGTGGCAGGCCGGTATTTGCGCGCCGAGACTATGTATTTATTTTCCATTCAGAGCTTTGTGAATTTCTGAAACATAGAGCGAGTGGTCGCGCAGGTCGGGGCGGCCGGAGGCGTTGCCGTCGCGACCCACAAGGATATAATATGGAATTCCGTCCACCCCAAAGCGGCCGGAGATATCTTTCCACTGATTGCGGTTGACTCGATAGTGCTCGCCTTTGATGTCGGGAATCATGGTGAGATATTTTTCGACTGGCGAGGTCTCGTTGGCAATGTAGACCCAGACCATGTCGGCGTCGGCAAATTCGCCGTCTTTCAGCGGTTCGTTGGCAGCCAGGGCATTGCGGCATGGCCCGCACCAGGTATTCCAGAGATCTACCATCACCACCTTGCCTTTGTGGGGGGCTATGATGGCATCAAACACTTTGTCATCGGCCACGTCGGGTGTCGGGTTGACCAGCTTGGCGGCATCAGACTCCAGCAAGGCTTTTACGCGGACGGTGACGCCGATGGCTGTGTTGGCAAAGAATTCGCCATACTGACGCAGAGTGTCCATCTGCTGGTCGGTGAGCGTCAGCGCGGTGGCATCGGGGAGCACTCGAGCCAGATAGCTGAATGCGGATGGCATCGACGATGAGGCGCCGTGGGCGTTCCAGTCCACGACGGAGTTTCCATAGAATCCGTCGTTCACCCAGAGCAGAGCGGGATCGGCGGGGTCGAAGAGCGAGCCGATGCTGTCAAGCTGCGCGTCACTGAGGCCCGTGAACTTCATCTTGTCGTCGCTCCAGCTTTTGTAGAATTCCTCATGACCGAAAGTTTGATAATAGCTCAGCATCAACTGCCTTACAGGATTTACAGCGCAGTCCATCACCGAGTTGCGGAGGTTGGCCAGAGCCAGTTCGCGCGCCATTTTCGGCATGGCGGCGGCATTGATGCTGTCCAGTGAGGCATGATAGGCGCTAATTACCTTGGCGAAGTAGGCGTCCTGAGTGTCCTGATAGCTAAAATCAGGATCTTCTACATAGATGCGCTGGATCATGGAGTTTGCCTGATCGACAGCCGAGAACTTGCCGTCGGAATACATCTCGACGTTGCCTGCGGGAGAGATCCAGAGATTCATCTCCTCGCCGGGAGCAACGAATATTGTCTTGGAATCACGGCCGCGATAGGTGGTTATTCTGGAAAGCCCGGGAGTCCACAGGTCGAGAGTGCCGCAACCGTTATCATCGATCTTCAGATCCACGCTTGTCACCTCACCGGGGTTGCCGAGCGAGCCGACATAGAACGAGAGAGTAGTCGGCATATCTGGTTGCCAGCCTAACACCTTCACGTTGACGTGGGCGGAGTCGACGGTCAAAGGAGCCTCGGGCAGCGACGCCTCGAGGTCGGCCGCAGGAAGCTTCATGGCGGCAGCCTCCGACTTCCAGCGCGGTTCGGTCAGCTTGCCCGTCAGGTCTATTCCCCAGATGTGCCACTCGTCCGGGCCGGGAGCCTCGGCGAAAGTGATCGATCCGGTGCGTGCGGGCACTTCGGGAAATATCAGAGAAAAATCCGCTTGTCCGCTCTCAGGCATCCATAACAGCGAATCGGGAGTTATTCCGTCGCCTCCGATAATTCCATAACTCTTGCCGTCGGCCTCAATCGTGGCAGTAGACGCGATTCTGATCCAATGATTCGGCCGGTAGACAGCATGGATGTTGAGCACGGTGGTGGAGTCGGTCAGATCCACCGAAGTGACAGAGAGCGAGCCGGTATTATTTGCCTCGACAACAGGATTTTCAACAGTGCGGGGGCGCGATGGCGCGCAACAACTGAGGGCCACCACGGCAACCGCCAGCAAAGAGAGGGATAGCGTTTTTGTCATTGCAATGATATAGTAATTGTGCAAAGTTACGAAAAATCCGATATAAAAGCTTGTTTAACCGAGATTTTTAGGCGACTATTACTATTCTGCGTTTCCTCTTAGACCCCGTTCCCCACCTTAGAGCCGGTTCATTTCAGCTTCTGCCGCCGATGAGCCTTTATATCCGCTCTTGCGGGGCTGGAAGTCATAGACTACGTTGAGCGAGACACCACGGTGGTCATAACTCTGGCGCTTGTCGACAAAAACGCCATAGGTGTTCATCGTCCAGTCATTGTTGGCCGTGTTAAAAATATCGGTTGCCGACAGTTTAACGGTCAGTGACTTGTTGAAAAATTTCTTTCCGACTGAAGCATCCATTGTAAACCATGTCGCACCGAAGCGGTTGGTGTGCATGTCGCCCTGCGTGCGTCCGCTGATGTTGGCCGTGATCATCCATCCGCATGGCAAAGAGAAGGTGTTGTCGAAGTAATAGGAGAATATCGGCCTGTCATATCCGGTGTCCGCAATCATGAGCCATTGACGATACATGCCGATGGTTACGTCAGGCGTCCAGCAGCGCACAGGCTGACTCCAGACAAGATATAGACTGAGAGCCGACACGTCGATGTTGACAGGATGCATCAGCAGCTGGAGATCACCGGCGGGATACAGCTGTTTGACATAAGCGTAAGAGTCAATGCTGCGCACAAAGCCGGCCTGGAGCATGAATCCTTTCCACATGCCGAACAGCTGGAGATTGTGCATCCGCTCATCACGCAATGACGGATTGCCACCTTCGATTTCATGCAGTCCGACATAGTTAAGCGAGCCTGTGAGTTGTGAATACGGAGGCTTGACCGTCGTTGTCTTATAATTCAGGCTCAACTGAGTCTCATCGTTAAATGAATAACCGAGCGAACAATCGGGAGTCAGCAGACGGTCACGGTGGCTGATTTCGTAATCACGCCTGCCGTCAATCTTGAAGTCATAATCGACGTATTCATATCTTGCACCGGCCGACAATGATAGCCTGCCGAAAGTGCGCGACCATGATGCGAACAGCGCTGCTGATGTCTGCCTCGCATCGGTCAGCGACGAAGGGATATATTGGCCGACACTGGCGTTGAGCATTCGATAGTCGAGCGAGGTGCGGGTATGACTGTCTTGCGTCCCGACGGTGAAACCGCCGCCCCAAAGCGGGAAATCCAGATAGAGTTTTCCGGCCCACAGTGTCGATCTGCGTTCATCAGTGGAGCATACATCGGTGAGGGTCGATTCCGGATATGATGTGATCACGCCGTTGTTGCTTCGCGACTGGTGGAAGTCTCCGTCAAAGTGCAGCATATATTTGTCGGCAAAAGTGTTTTCATAATAGACCGCCACAAGGTGGCTGTGCGAGCGGATACGTTTGTTGATCTCGCGGATCCGGACAGGATCGCTGTCAAGCCACTCATATCCGTAATTGCTGAAGTCGCCATGCTCTGGATTATAACGGTAATATGCGCCGAACGACTGCCTGCCCCCGGCATAGTTGAGTCCGGCCTTGACAACGCCGGTGGTCGCTGGATAGGAATTGCGCTGGCAGCCACCGACTTCGACAGGCTCATCGCCGTTATAGAGGAGCGTGTTTATGGTTCTGCCTTTTACAAGGGTATTGTTGTGATTGACCGTTGCGTTGACAAAGAATTCCCAGGCGGCGGCACGATAACCGAGTCCGAGATAATCCATCACCGACCACCTGCGGCGGCGCTGGAGCTGAAAGCGGTCGGTCAGCGACAGCCCATGCACAAAATTCCGTCGGGTGGTGATTTTCAGCACAGCCCCGGTGATGCCCGAATATGCCGCCCCGGGAGCCATGAGCAATTCCACTTTTTTCAGATTGGAGGAGAGTATGTGCTGCAGCTCCTGATCGTCACGCATCGGGCGGCCGTCAATATAGATTTCAACACCGCTCTTGCCGATGACACTGACGGCATTGTCCTGCACTTTGATCATCGGCAACTGAGCCAGCACATCGAGGGCACTGCCGAGATCGGCGAGATTTGTGCCGGGAATCGTTGACACAAGTGTTGAGCCGACAAGTTTTGTGGCCGGTTGTCTTGCTGAAACCACCACTTCCTGCAACCCGAGAGTGAGGCTGTCGGCTGCCGATTGATTCTGTGCATGAGTAGTTGTGGCTGCAATAGCGGCGATCAGCATTATCGCTGTGAAGAGTTTAGTGTTCATGTGAGTTGTTTTTGACGCAAAATTACTCACAAAACCACTTAAGCGACAAAACAATAATTTGACATTGCCAAATTTAAACCATTGGCGATCAGTTGCATACAAAATATAACTTCAAAAAAACCTGACCAGCGGAAAAATGGTGTCAGAAAACGGTCATAACATCCGGACAGACTGGCGCCACCGACTCTTTAAGACGGAATTTCAGCCTCGATTTGCGTTTATAGACCACCGTGACAGACTCGCCGAGAAGCAGACTTATCGTGCGCGAGGAAAGTCCGCCGGCAAGATACACCAACAGCTGATAGTCCTCCGTCTTGATGTCTGGCCAGCAATCCTTGACCTTTACCAGAAGATTATCGCGACAATCGTTTACAGCCTGCTCCATTTTGGCGAATGAGTCGTTACGCACCGACTCGATTTCACTTTTAACTTTGTCGATTATTGCCCTGCGCTCCGTTTTTGTGCCTTGCGATTCATAGTAAGTCTGACATAGCGAGTCAATGAGTTCAAAACGGTCTTCAAGCAACCCGCGAAGCTTTGCTTCCAGACGGCCAACGTCGCCACGACTGGCATCTATCCGACATTTAAGTCCTGAAGCCTCGGCCATCAGGGCTTCGTTTTGCAGCGACTGAAGCTTGATGCGCTGGCGCATCCACACAATAATTCCGGCGGCGACAAGCAGAATGACAAGTCCGACAAACACGTATAATTGGAATTTTGCTCTTTCTTTATATAGAAAAAACTCTTTTTCCTTCTGGAGATAAAGGGCGGTAGCGAGGGCGTCGGCACCGTCAGATGACCGGATCAGACCTTTCAGGCGTGACGCCTTTTGAAATTCATCGGTCAGATTATGCCGGCCATAATAGTCTATGGCTATATTGACTATGGTGTCGTTAGGTGCAGACAATCTGCTGGCGACCATGGCCTCACTATACAGCAGCGCCCAGCGCGCCATTGTGGAGGAATCCCGGAATTCCGACACGTCCACGCCATTGAGTCGGGATAGTGCTGCGGTTGGATCGCTATGCAGAAGGCGCTGTGCCTCGTCGAGCGCAACCGGCTGGGATCCGGAATAGCTGCATCCGGTAACAACCAGAAAGATTACCATGTATAGCAGACCTCGCATAATGGAATTTCAGAACTAAATGTTATTTCAATTTTTCTGGATGGCGGGCAATGAACTCCTTCCATGACTTTGGACCGCCCGATGAAGCCGGACGCTGGATTTCATAGTGATGGCATAGTGCCGCGGCCAGCGCGTCGGTTGCGTCGAGCTGCAGGTCGGCAAGGCGTTCGCGGGGAATCCCGAGGATGCGGCGCAACATTTCCTGCACCTGTTCCTTGGAGGCGGCTCCATT
The DNA here is from genome assembly GCA_947177135.1 of uncultured Porphyromonadaceae bacterium. GTDB lineage: Bacteria > Bacteroidota > Bacteroidia > Bacteroidales > Muribaculaceae > UBA3263. Next base: position 33,864 of record CAMWTI010000004.1, read on the forward strand.
ACCGGTGATGGCCATCTTGATCTTGCGGGGTTCATATTCGGTGATCGGCACTTCGCGGGCCAAAGCCGCCGCCATGGCCACACCCTGCGCCCGTCCCAGCTTTAGCATGGACTGCACGTTTTTTCCAAAGAATGGAGCCTCGATGGCCATTTCGTCGGGAAGGTATTGCTCCACCAGGCCGAGCACCCGGTCATAGATGCGGTGCAGGCGCATATAGTGGCTCTCGAGTTTGCTAAGCTGGATCACGCCGAGCGCTATCACTCCCGGCGTTTTTCCCTTGATGCCAAGTATTCCCCACCCCATCACATTCGTGCCGGGGTCAATTCCTATATAAATTTTGTCCCACTCGCCATTCATAGGTCGATGCGGGTCATCACCGTGGGATGGGCGAGCACGTTCTCGCCGCCGAAACGCGACTGCATGTCGCCGAACAGCAGTGCTCCCTCGTTGTCGACAAACGACTGCATGGCGGCCATATCCTTAAAATAGGCCTGCACGGCCAGGCGGTGCAGTTCGGGATCCGGGTTATCCATGGCCAGAGCCATCGGTGGATGACATCCGGCAGCTGTGGCGGCGGGCATCCATGTCTCGGAGAGCCAGGAGCGCACGCCGTCGGAAAGCTGCGGGAGATAAAAAAACGTCACGTTATAGACAATCATTTGAAAAATTGCCGGAATACGCTTATGGTGAATTCAATATCGGTCAATGATGCGGTTTCGCGCACAGAGTGCATGGCCCACAGGCCTATGCCCATGTCGACACCCCGCATTGGCAGTTGCCCGGTGAGTATATTGCCCAGAGTAGAGCCGCCGGGTGAATCGCTGTGATTGACGAATTCCTGACACGGCACTCCGGCTTCGGCACAGAGCCACTTGAAGGCGGCGGCAGAATCAGCGTCAGTCATGTATTTGCAGTTTGCGTTTACCTTCACGACCGGGCCGCCGCCAAGCATCGGATGGTTGACGGGATCCATTTTTTCGGGATAGTTTGGATGGAAGGCATGGGCGCAGTCGGCCGAGATGAAAAAGCTTGAGGCAACGGCGCGTGCCATGGCCTCGTCATCGCCACCGAGATTGCGGCACACACGATTAAGGATCGTGCGAAGCAGTGGTGAATGGGCACCTTGTTTGGTTCCGGATCCTGTCTCCTCGTTGTCGAATATGGCCATCACCTTGGTGCGGGTGCCGGCAGGTGCAGTCCGGATGGCTTCCAGCGCGCACCAAGCCATGGCCAGATCATCGAGGCGTCCGCAGTTGATCCATGAACCGTCGGCACCGACGTTCATGGCCGGCTGGCAGTCGAAGAGAGTCAGGTCATAGTCAAGCACATCGTCAGGATCGACCCCAAGTTTCTCGGCCACCATGTGGGTGACAGCCTTGTGGCCACCCAGCGAATCACTGACATAGCCGAGCACCGGAAGCATATCTTTCTGAGCCGAAAGGCTGAGACCGGAGTTTACCTGACGGTTGAAGTGTATGGCCAGGTGAGGGATTATCAGCCGGGGATCGTCAATGCGCACGTTGACACAACGCGGAGCGAATACAGGATCGTCGGACCGGAGCACCACGCGACCGCTCAGACCGAGCGGCCGGTCAAACCAGGTATGCCAGATAGCTCCGCCATAGACTTCGGTGTTAAGTTTCACCATGGTGCGGCCATCGGCCGGATTAGTGCCGCATGGCATTACTGGAGCCGGTTTGAGGCGAAATCCGGGAGCGTCGCTGTGAGCGGCGATCACGGCAAATCCGGCGGCAGGATCGCTGCCGGCCACAAAAGCCATGACGGCCGAGCCGTTTTTCACAACATAATGTTTGTCGCCGGGCTTGATATCCCACTTGTCAGCCTCGCGAAGCTCGGTGAAACCGGCTTCGCGGAGCTGTGATGTGATGGCGTCAACCGCAAGAAAATTGCAGGTCGAGGCGTCGAGAAACTGATGAAGGTTCATTCGGCTGAAGCGGGGCGTTCGATTCCGTCGGCATTGCATCGCTCAGTCATGCGCTTGATGCGGTCAACGGTTTCCGGGTGAGAAGAGAACATGCGGCTCATATAGGTCGATGTGGCACCGGCATCACCTTCCATTTTCTGGAATTTTTCAAATGCCTGCACCATACCCCATGGATTCTTGCCGTTCTTTTTCAGGAATTCATAGCCGTAGTCATCAGCTTCCTTTTCCTGTTTTTGCGAATATTTTGAATTGACCAGAGCGGAGCCAAGCTGTCCGAGCTGTGAATCGGTCAGGGCCGCGGCCTTGCCTCCAGTGGAAGCCACAGCATCCTTGAGGGCGCCCGACAGCAATTCTGTGCGGAACGCTTTCTTGGAGTGATGCTTGGCGACGTGGCCGATTTCGTGGCCGATGATACCGAGCAGCTCATCGTCGGTCATGATGTCCATAAGTGACGAGAATACCCGCACGCTGCCGTCGGCACAGGCAAAGGCGTTGACGTCGATCACGTCGTAGACTTTGAAGTTCAATGGAATGCCGTCGGCTTCGGTCAGACCTTCGGTCAGTCTCATAAGGCGAACCGTATAAGGATTGTCGTCTGGAGTGACAGGGTTGTTGGCGTCCATCCAGTCAACAGACTCTTTGACATAGGCTGCCATCTGCGCGTCGGTCAGAGTGGCTGCCTTGGCTGCTTTTGCTCCTGCATTGATAGCTCGGCCGAGGTTGAACTGTGCGGTAGCAGGCACAGTTGCAGCCAACGCAACAGCCACCGCCATAATCTTGATAAGATTCTTCTTCATGGATGTTTTGTTAATGAAAAGGTGTGATTAATGTTTGAATGAGTTTACAACAGCAAAATTACACAATTCCGAGCATCCGGCCAAACCATACCGACAAATCTTGCGACATGTGGCGAATCAATCCATGCCAAAATGTCACTCAATGAGTTTTCTTTTTTTGCATATCATACAGATTTTTCGTAATTTCGCAGTCCTTATTCTCAGGATAGGCAAACAGATATCAAATTTTTCAAATTCCACACGCCATCAAATACTGATATGATAAAACAGCTCTGTCTGATATGTCTGGCTCTCATGGCAACCGTGACGGCGATAGCTGATGATCCGGATTTTCCGACTTTAATGCCTTCATATACTTTGCCTGTGATCTGTATCGACACCGAGGAGGGCAGACCTGTCATTGACAAGGTCACACCAATTCCGGCTTCATTCAGCATCATCACGGAAGCGGGAAGCGCAACAGACGATGATTATCCGGCAATGACCATACGCGGCCGAGGCAATGTGTCGTGGCAACGTGAGAAAAAGCCTTATAAGCTGAAGTTTGACAAAAAAACCGAACTGTTGGGAATGCCTGCCAGCAAGCACTTCGCATTGGTGCCGCAGCAGGGTTATTGCGACATTATCGCCATCATGATGGAACGACAGGCCGCAAGGATTCTTGATCTGGGCTGGGTACCGCAGGCTGAGCCGGTGGAGTTGGTGCTCAACGGACGTTATGACGGCATATATCTGCTGAGCGAGACGGTCAAAGTGCATCCCGACCGTCTTGATATTTTTGAGCAACCAGACAACTGCACGGATCCCGATCTGATCGAAGGCGGATGGCTGCTGGAAATAGACAATTATGATGATCCGTCGCAGATTGTTATCAAAGAGACTGATGACAAGAATCTGCGGCTGACATATCACTGTCCGGAGGAGTTGTCGCCAATGCAGCAGAATTGGCTGCGCGATGAGATGACCAGGGTGAATGCCGCCATATACAGCAATGATAGCACCGGCATGAAGTGGGCCGAATTCATTGACGTTGAATCGGCCGTGAGATATTTCCTGTCACGGGAACTGTTTCATGACTATGACGGTTACAACGGCAGTTTCTATATCCACAAGGATCTCGGCCAGGACTGCAAGTGGCATTTCGGCCCATTGTGGGATCCGGGATTCGGCAAACACAAAACAGACTGGATCATGAACGATCACCCCGAGGCTTCGGAAGTGCACTGGATCGAACCGTTGTTTGCCACCTCGATTTTCAGGAACAAGGCGGCCGACGAGTGGTTTGTGTTTGCACCAAGACTACCGGAGCTTTTCTATTACGGCCAGCAGTTGAGCATTAATATCAGCGAGGCTATGAGAGCAAACAACAAGCGCTGGCCCGATCAGGATGGCGATGCGGTCATGCAGTTTTTCTATGTGCACGGCGGATTGAAAGCCAACTCATCGTGGATAGGAAAACAGCTAAGCCGCGAAATGACACCGACAGACTCATCCATCAGACCCGAATATTTTTCAATCCAGGGAATCAGAGTGGACGAATATGACCTCCGTTCAGGAATATACATATGTCGTGACGCAGCAGGCGTCAGAAAGATCATACGTCACTGACGCCGGCGCTTGCTGCGGTCGTTGCTGAGTTTGATCGCAAAAATAATTGCTGAGCATACGGTGGTTATTGCGTTGGTCAGCACCAGCGGCCAGTTGCCGAGCAGAAGCCCTTGAATCACGAAGAGAACCGAGCCGAGACCGAGCGACAGGAAGGTGGGAGTTGCGATGCCGTCGGTTTGACGAGTGCGTATGGTAGCGATGGCCTGAGGCAGATAACCGAACACCATACAGATGGATGCGGCATAGCCGACAATGAGCGAGAGAGTTGTCATTTTGCAGAGGAGGCGAGTTGTTTTAGTGTTGAGATTTCAGAAGCCCAGCGAGTGTCGTCGGGCGTTTCGAGGATAAGAGGAATCGAGTCCATGCGCGGGTCGGCCATCAGCATTTCGAAGAAGTGCATGCCAAGAGTGCCGTCGCCCATCGGAGCGTGGCGGTCAACTCGCGAACCGAGTCCTTTTTTTGAATCATTGATGTGCATGGCGCTCAGATATTCAAAGCCGATCACGCTGTCAAATTCAGCCCATGTGGCCTCATAGCCTTCGGAGGTGGCGAGGTCATAGCCCGCAGCATAGGCATGGCAGGAGTCTATGCACACGCCCACCCTGCTCTTGTCTTCGATCCTGTCGATTATTTCGGCAATCTGCCCGAAGCTGAATCCGAGATTTGAGCCCTGTCCGGCTGTGTTCTCGATGACGGCCTTCACTCCGGAGGTCTTGTCGAGGGTCTTGTTGATCGACGAGGCGATGCGGGCCAGACAGTCGGATTCTGTCATTTCATTGAGGTGGGAACCGGGATGAAAATTCAGCATGGTCAGCCCCAGTCGCTCACAGCGCTGCATCTCGTCAAGAAATGCCATGCGGCTCATGAAGAGTTTCTTCGGGTCTTTAGCTCCCAAGTTTATCAGATATGAGTCATGAGGCAGGATTTGGGCCGGAGTGTATCCGAAACTGAGGCAATTGGCCTTGAAGGCCTCCACGTCTTCATCAGTCAGAGGCTCTGATTTCCACCGCGACGGATTGCGGGTGAACAGAGCGAAAGCGGTGGCGCCTATCGCGCCGGCATATAATGGAGCCGAGGCCACGCCGTCGGACACAGGAACATGAGCACCTATATATTTCTTCATAAGTAAAGTTTTTAAGAACCGCAAATATACGGATTTTCCATCTTCCGGCAAAACCGAACGCCATCATGGAACGTTTTAACTGAGAAATGTAATTCAACCAATTTTCGTATAAAACAACTCTCCCTATGAAAACAGACAAAGACTTCAAACGGTTGGAAGGACATCCCGAACCGAAAGAACTGCCGGAACACGCGGCAGACGTTTCCACCAAGGGCGCAGCTTCAGCAGAGCGGCCGCCAGAGCCACAACCCGCGCCACCATCCTCACCATCGACCGCCGACATTGACGAAGTGCGCGGAGGAGGCGGATTCGGATGGGCGGCGATTGGCGGTCTGGCCGCGGCGCTGATTGTCGGCACTGTGGCCTATATGGCCGGAGTGTTCATGTCGCCGGATCAGTCAGCTAGGCATACTGGCAACAATATGGCACAGACTGCCAGGACTTATGTGGTCCCTGACAGCAGGCCATCAGGCAGCATGACAGTGGTCGACAATACGTCGGAACCGGACGCCGTCTACTTTTTCGACCTTAACGGATCGGCCATAGCCGAAAGCGATGTGCTTAACGCGGTGGCAAAAAAAGCCCGCGAGACCGGAGCAGATGTGACGGTCAACGCATATACCGACAACAGCGGCCGCACAGACTACAACATACGCCTGAGCGAGCAGCGGGCCAAGGCCGTCGGTGATTATCTCGTCGCGCACGGTGTGGCAAGAGATCATGTCAGAACCTATGGCCGAGGGCCGACAAAGGCATATGCCTCAGCGGCACAAGACCGCCGCGCCGAGGTGCGCCTGAGTATCTAAAAAAATTGACGCCATGACTCCGTTTCCCGGAGGCATGGCGTCTGTCTGGTTATGAGGGTGGTGTAACTCTATCAGGCGAGCGAGGGAAGTCCCCAGGTCTGACAGAGTATGAGGATCTGGTTGTAGAAGCAGCTTACAAGGCCAAGGGCCAGGATGCCGGCAACGGTGATCCACATGCCTACACGTTCGGAGCAGGCCGAGCGGAACGGGGCGATGACTGGCTCTTCGGAACTGAGGAACATCGCCTTGACCACCAGCAGATAGTAGAACAGTGAGATGATGGTGTTGATAAGGGCAATGAGCACAAGCACATAGAGTGCGGTGGACTCGGTGCCGCTCAGCGCGCCGGTAAAGATGAAGAACTTGCTGAAGAAGCCGGCGAAGGGAGGAATGCCTGCCAGTGAGAACATGGCGAGCATCATCACCACCGAGAGGTGGGGGTTTGACTTGTAGAGGCCGCGATAGTCGGTCATGTCAACCTTGCCGGTCTGGTTCTCGATGGCCTGGATCACGCCGAAGGCGGCCAGGTTGGAGAAGATATAGACCAGAATATAGAACATCAGCGAAGCCATTCCCATGGCGTTGCAGCCGATTATGCCGAGCATTATGTAGCCGGCCTGGGAGATGGAGCTGAAAGCGAGGAAACGCTTCATGTTGTGCTGACGCAGGGCGAAGAGATTGCCCACTGTGATGGTGAGGATGATCAGTGCATATAGCATCCATTCCCACACCTGGGAGTAGACGCAGCCGAACACCTGGGTGAGGATCACCATGAAGGCGAAAGCGGCCGAGCCTTTGGAGATGACCGAGAGGTAGGAGGTGACAGATGTGGGCGCACCCTGATAGACGTCGGCCGTCCAGAGGTGGAAGGGCACAAGCGAGAGTTTGAAGCCCACGCCGGCCATGACGAACGCAAGGGCCACAATGAGCATCGGGTCTGTTGCGTCGGCGCCAGTCAGCGCAAAATAAACTGAGTCGAAATAGAGTGAACCGGCCAGACCGTAGACAAAGCTGAGGCCAAGCATGAATATGGCCGACGAGAAGACTGCGGTGAGGATGTATTTGATAGCGGCCTCATGGCTTTCGTAATGGTTTTTCTCGAAGGCCACCATGGCTGCCAACGGGAGCGAAGCGCATTCCAGACCGATCACAAACAAGAGGAAATGACGGGCCGAGATCATCAGATACATACCGAAGAGGGTGACGAGCATGAGCGAGTAGAATTCGCCGCGTCTGATAATCTGCATTTCGCTGTTGGCCCATCGGGAGGCCTGGATCAGCACGATGAGCACTCCGACATTAAGTATGTTTTTGATGGTGAGCATCACCGGATTGGTGACGTACATTCCGCCGAAAGCGACTTCCTGGCCCGAGATGAACACGGGGCAGAAACAGCTGACGGTGAAAATTGCAAACATTGCGATGGTGAAGCCGCTGAGTCCGCGTTGCGAATTCTTTGGCATGAAAAGGTCATAGAGGAACACCAGGAGGAAAACGCCAAGCAGGGCGATTTCCTGTTTCATTGCAAGGAACTGTGAATAATCCATTGGTCTATGCTGACGTTATTTGAGCACCGCAAAGATGTCGGGGCTGAAGGTGAAGCGGATTAGGTTTGCGAAGAAGTTGGGGAAACAGCCGATGGCAGCCACGCAGATGATGAGAGTGGCGGTCGATGTGCGTTCCCACCATGTGGCATCGGTGAGCTGGAGATGGTGTTCATCCTGCACAGGGCCGAACAGCAGTTTGCCCACAACGCGGAGGATGTAGACCGCGGTGATGACGATCGAGCAGCAGGCTATGATGGTGAATACACGATTGAGAGTGTTCGTATTTTCAAATGATCCGACGAATATGGTCATTTCGGCCACAAAGCCGGAGAGGCCCGGAAGTCCGAGGGAGGCCATACCGGCGATCACATAGCAGACTGCCAGATAGGGCATGATTTTCATCAGGCCGCCCATCTGACGGATGTCGCGAGTGTGGGTGCGGCCATAGATCATGCCGATCAAGGCGAAGAAGAGGGCTGTCATGAGGCCGTGTGAGAGCATCTGCATGATGGCACCGGTCATGGCGGTGGTGTTGAGCATCAGGATGGCAAAGAGCACCAGACCGCAGTGGCTCACCGATGAGTAGGCGTTGATGTACTTGAGGTCGGTCTGTACGCATGCCGAGAAGGCGCCATAGACCACTGAGATGCCGGTGAGGATAAGGAATATCCAGGCAAGTTCCTGAGCCGCGAAAGGCATCAGATAGATGGCTACACGGAAGCATCCGTAACCACCGAGTTTCATCAGCACGCCGGCGTGGAGCATGGACACCGCAGTGGGTGCGCAGGCATGACCGTCAGGACTCCAGGTGTGGAACGGGAACATGGCGCCGAGCACGCCGAAGCCCACAAATGCCATCGGGAAGAGGAAATATTGCCAGTTGTGGGGGATGGCGTCGTTGGCTGCGATCTGCAGCAGGTCGAATGTGTGGGCAGCGCCATTCACGTCAGGACCGGAGTGATAGTAGATACCGATGATCGAGAGCATGAGGAATGCCGAGCCGCCCATGAGCATCAGAGTGAGCTTCATCGCGGAGTATTCCTTGCGGCCGGTGCCCCAGATTCCGATGAGCAGATACATGGGGATGAGCGCGACTTCATAGAACATGAACATGGTGAACAGGTCGATGCTGATGAAGAAGCCGAACACACCTATGGAAAGGAGAATCAGCCAGAGGAAGAATTCCTTGGGCAGGGGGTTGATTTTCCATGAGGCGAATGAGCCGGTGAGCAGAATGATCGACGAGAGCAGCAGCATGGCCAGCGAAATGCCGTCGACTCCGACAGAAAGTTTGATGTTGAGAGCCGAGAACCACATCCAGTCGCCACGATAGAGCATGGGAGCCATATCACCGGCGGCACGCAGGCCAAGATAGTCAACGATAAGCCACACCGACAGGGCAGTGAGCAGGATCGATCCGGCCACAGCCACTGAGCGGATCTGCGCCATTGAGCGCGAGAGGTAGATTCCCAGAAGCATCACCACCGGGATCACCACAAAATATATCAAAGGATTGGAGAACATAGTGCAGAAATGATTCTTAATGATTGGTGAAAGTGATGACGGGGAGTTAGATCATGAAGAAAGCGGTTACGACACCGAGCAGCAGCGCTCCGGAGATGTAAACCCACACATAGTACTGCACGTTGCCGGACTGGAGCGGGCGTATGGCGATCGACAGACGCTGAGCGACCCAGGCGAATCCGTCCATTGTTCCGTCAATGATATGACGGTCAAACCATGCGATCGGACGGCAGATGCAGTTAAAGATGATTTTGTGGGTGATGAACAGATAGATTTCATCCCAGTAGAAGCGATTGTAGGCGGCGGTCCAGAGCTTGCCGGTGGCTTTGGCCACGCGATCGGGCAGTGGATTCTCTTTTTTATACATGAAGGTGGCAAGCGCTATGGCACATACGGCAATTATCACCGAGGGAATGGCCACCGACCAGTCAAGATGAATGGTGTAAGGAGCGCCGTTCCATGTCACAAGATGTCCGAAGGGAATGAATCCGGCCACGCAGCTGACAGCGGCGAGGAAGACCAGCGGAGCGGTCATGACCCAAGGCGCGTCGTGCGGTTTGTGGTGATGTGCCGAGTAGTCAGGTTCATTCCACCAGAAGATCATGTAGTAGAGGCGGAACATATAGAAAGCGGTCAGAGCGGCCACCATGCTCATCCAAGCGCCCCAGAAGAAGCTGTTTTCGTAGGCGGCGGTGAGGATTTCGTCTTTGGAGAAGAATCCGGAGAAAGGAGGTATGCCGGCAATGGCCAGACAGCCGATCAGGAAGGTGATGTGGGTTATCGGCATATACTTACGGAGACCGCCCATGGCAGTGTAGTCATTGGAGTGTACGGCATGGATCAGAGCGCCGGCGCCGAGGAAGAGCAGGGCTTTGAACATTGCGTGGGTAAACAGATGGAACATGCTTGCCATGTAGCCCATGCCATGATGTATGTCGGGGCGGGCAACGCCGAGAGCCACCATCATGAACGCGATCTGCGAGATCGTCGAGAATGCGAGCACGCGCTTGATGTCGACCTGAGTGCAGGCAACCACTGCTGCATAGAATGCTGTGATGGCTCCGATAACGGTGACGAATGTCAGGGCAGAAAAGTCATCAAGCAGGAAGAGCGGGAAGAGTCGGGCCACAAGGTATACACCGGCCACGACCATTGTTGCGGCATGGATCAGGGCGCTGACAGGGGTCGGGCCTTCCATGGCGTCTGGCAGCCAGATGTGGAGCGGCATCATCGCGCTCTTGCCCATTCCGCCCATGAAAATCAGCACCAGTGCCCAGCTGAAGAGCGAGCATCCCATGAATGTAGCTCCGCCGAATGACGAGAAGGCGCCGAAAGCGGTGGTCTCGCTGATGGCATATGAGCCATTGGCGGTGACAGCAGAAGTGAGTTCAGTGAAGTTGAATGTGCCGGTATAGTAGCTCAACACAAGGATGCCGATGAGGAATCCGAGATCGGCGAAGCGGGTGACGATAAATGCTTTTTTGGAAGCCGACACTGCGCTGTGGCGCTGATAGTAGAATCCGATGAGCAGGAATGAAGATGCGCCCACAAGCTCCCAGAAGATATACATCTGGAAAATGTTGGTCGCAACCACCAGTCCGAGCATCGAGAAGCTGAAGAGCTGCAGGAAGGCATAGTATCGCTGGAAGCCTCTCTCGCCTTCCATATAGCCCATCGAATAAAGGTGGACGCAGAAGGAGATGGTGGGAATGACCACAAGCATCATTGCCGAGATTGGATCAAGCAGGAATCCGATGCGGATGACGAGTTTATCGTAGAACTGCAGCCAGTCCTGATTGAAGACTATGTACTGGAGGCGGTTGACACCGTCGGTGAATGCCTCGTTGCCGCTGAAGAAATAGGTGAATGCGGTGAAATATGAAAGGATGAGCACAGTGCCCATGCCACACACGCCGAGCCAGCCTGCGGCCTTGTGGCTCATTTTGGGTCCGAGCAGGCCGAGCACCAGAAACATGGTGAGCGGCAGAGCAAGGATCAGCAAAGGAATAGTCGGATTTATGGGAGTCATGGTGATGAACTTAGCCTTTGAGTTTGTTGGTGTCGCGCACGTCGATGTTCTTGGTTGCGCGATAGAGGTTGATTATGATGGCGATTGCCAGGGCAGTTTCGGCAGCGGCGATCGCTATGGCGAAGAGGGAGAAGAACATGCCTTCGTGTCCGTCGGGATACAGGTAGCGGTTAAACACCACAAAGTTGATGTCGATGGAGTTGAGCATCAGCTCCAGCGAAATCAGGATCGCGATCATGTTTTTGCGCGTCAGAAATCCATAGACTCCGCAGCAGAACATGATCAGGCTCGGTATCAGATAGTAAAGAAGTTTTATTTCCATAAGATTACGAGTGTATTAGCGTGGGGTTAACGACGTCGGGCGACAACCACGCCTCCGATTATACATGCAAGCAACAGCACGCTGACTGCTTCAAACGGCAACATGTAACCGCCACGCGAAGTGGAGAGCATGTCGGCTCCGAGCTGCTGCATGGTGTAGAGGCCGGTTTCGGGCTGCGGCACCAGCAGCTGGGAGCAACGGCTGACGAGTACCCAGCCAAACACTGTAGCCACGGCCACGGCAGTGAGAATGCCCAGTCCGCGACGGCGTGATTCAAGGCGCTCGCCGGCTTCTCCGGGACGTGATGTCAGCAATATCGAGAACACGAACAACACCACGATGCCACCAGCATAGACGGCAATCTGCACGGCGCCGAGAAATTCATAGTCCATCATGAAATAGACGATGGCTGTGGCAAACAGGGTGAAGAGCAAATAGGTGGCGGAGCGCAGAATGCGACGCGCGGTAACGGTGAGAACCGAGAAGATGATAATCGCCAGGGCGACTACAACAAACAAAATTTCCATAGTTTTTGATCTCCTCTGTGAATTAGTTCTTAGATTCTGGTTTAGGTTCCGTGGCAATCGGAGCGGCGGCAGGCTCCGGATCTGGAACGTCGGGCAGATAGTTGAGTTTTTTCACCAGCAGTTCGCGGGTGAAGACAGCCTGCTCGAAGTCATTGGAGAATTCAATGGCGCCTGTGGGACAAGAAGTGACGCAGAGCTGGCAGAAGGTGCACGATCCGAGATCATAGCGATAGTCAACCAGTTTCTTTTTCTTCTTGCCGTCGGGAGTGTCAACCATCTTGCCTTCAATGGTGATTGTGCCATTGGGACAATTGCGCTGACACATACCGCACGCAATACATTTGTGGCGGCCTTCGGCGTCGTACTTCAGTGTGAGAATAGCACGGAAACGCTTGGGGATCTGCATCGTACTGCGATTCTCGGGATAACGTTCCGTCACTTTGGGGGTCAGAAACTCCTTGCCGGTGACCTGCATGCCTTTGATAAGCGATGCCAGTCCGGATCCGAGGCCTGAGAAATAGTCTTTTACACTACCCATAGTGGTTTTGTGAGTGATTTATGCTGTTGTTTATTATTTCAATTTTATCTGACCTGTCCGCCAAGAATATCAAGCAGTTCGTTCGTGATGCTTTGCTGACGCAGTTTGTTGTATTCCAAGCTGAGTTGTTCGAGCAGCTTCTTGGCATTGTCATTGGCGCTCTGCATGGCCATTACACGGGCGGCCTGTTCGGAGGCGCGGTTTTCGCAGAATATTTCCTGAACAGAGCTAAGCACCATCAGCGGCAAGGCAGAGCGGAAAATGGTTCCGGCGTCCGGCTCAAAGATGTAGGAACGGTTAGTAACCGATTTTTCCGCATTGGTGAGATTCGCCGGGAGCACAGGCAGGATCTGTTGTACTTTCAGACGCTGGCGGCTCACGCTCTGATAGCTCATGTAGAGGAAGTCAACCCTGTCAGCAAGACCGCTGAGGAAATCGGCGCTAAGCCGCATGACGAATTCCTTTACATCGGCATCGGAACTTTTGGAGTTTACTCCGGTTTCTTCAGCCACATCGACTCCCGGGATGGCAAGGCGACGGCAGGCTTTCAGCATTTTGCTGCCGACCGGATAGACCGTGACCGGCAGTTTGTCGTCGCCAAGTTCAGAACGAAGAGCGTCGATATGCGCTATCAGCTGTTTGAAAATATTGACATTATAGGCTCCACACAGGCCATCGTCACTGCCGAGAACCACCACATATGCGCGCTTTACTTCGCGCGCGTCCGTCAACGGAGAGGTGAATTCAGCTTCGGCCTGCAAGAGATTTCCTATGATATTCTCCAGCTGTGTGCGATAAGGGAGCAGACGCCTGATGGCTCCTTCGGCCTTGTGCATCTTGGCTGAAGAAATCATCTTCATGGCTCCTGTGATTTTTTCAGAGGAGCCGACCGATCCGATTCGTCCTTTTAATTCTCGAAGTGTGGCCATGCGTGATTACTTTCTTGCGAATTGGGCTGCGGTTTCAGACGCTACTTTGGCCAGAATCCCTGTGACTTGATCGGTTAATTGTCCGCCGCGTATCACATCAAGCACATCGGCCTGATGATTGGCGCGCAGGGCACGTAGGAAACTGGTCTGGAACTCAGCGACATTCTCCATCGGCACAGATTCAAGCAGTCCGTTGGTGCCACAGTAGATCACAGCCACCTGCTCTTCGACAGGCCAAGGCTGATATTGCGGCTGGATGAGAAGGCGTTCGTTTTTCCGGCCTTTGTCAATGACGCGCGCGGTGACAGCGTCCATGTCGCCACCGAATTTGGTGAACGATTCAAGTTCGCGGAACTGCGCCTGATCGATTTTGAGCGTACCGGCCACTTTTTTCATCGACTTGATCTGAGCGTTGCCTCCGACGCGGCTCACCGAGATGCCGACATTGATAGCCGGACGAATGCCACGATTGAACAGCGCGGTTTCAAGGAAGATCTGGCCGTCGGTAATCGAGATAACGTTTGTAGGAATGTATGCCGAAACGTCGCCAGCCTGGGTCTCGATGATCGGAAGGGCTGTGAGCGAACCTCCGCCTTTGACCATGGGCCTGAGTGCTTCAGGCAGGTCGTTCATGCGAGAAGCCACTTCCTGATTGTCGATAATTCGGGCTGCGCGCTCAAGCAGACGCGAATGGAGATAGAAAATATCGCCGGGATAGGCTTCACGGCCAGACGGGCGCTTCAGAATGAGCGATATTTCGCGATAGCTGACAGCCTGTTTTGACAGGTCATCGTATACGATAAGGGCATCACGGCCGGTATCGCGGAAATATTCACCGATGGCCACTCCCGCAAACGGGGAATAGTAGCGCATGGCGGCGGAGTCTGACGCCGATGCAGCCACAACGACAGTGTAGTCCATGGCGCCGTTACGACGCAGAGTCTCGACAGTCGCGGCGATTGAGGATGCTTTCTGTCCGATTGCCACATATATGCAATAAACAGGTTTGCCGGCTTTGAAATTGTCGCGCTGATTAATGATTGTGTCAATGGCGATGGCGGTTTTGCCGATTTGTCGGTCACCGATGATCAGCTCACGCTGACCGCGGCCTATCGGCACCATCGAGTCAACGGCCTTGATTCCGGTCTGCAGCGGAGTTTTCACTGGCTGACGGAATATGACCCCGGGAGCCTTTCGTTCAAGGGGCAGATTGATAAGAGATCCTTCGATCGGGCCACGGCCGTCGACAGGCTCGCCGAGCACGTTGATGACGCGTCCAAGCAAACCTTCGCCCACTGGAATGGATGCGATTTCGCCAGTGCGACGCACCTTCATGCCTTCGGTGACGCGATTGACATTGTTGAGCAGAATGACTCCGACATTGCTCTCTTCAAGATTAAGGGCCACGCCCTTTACTCCGTTTTCAAACTCCACGAGTTCGTTGGCACGGACATTGTCGAGACCGTAGACGTGAGCCACACCGTCGCCCACTTCCAGCACAGAGCCGATTTCTTCGAACGAGACCTTGCGGTTGACGTTTTCGAGCTGCTGTTTCAGAACTTGAGATATTTCGCTTGGATTGATCATGTGTACATTCAGTTGCTAAGGAGTTTTAGCCTCAGTTGTTTGAGTTCGTTGGCCACCGATGCGTCAAGACGCTCGTTGTCGATGGCAACAGTAAATCCGCCGATCAGAGCAGGATCGACAGCCTGTGATATCTCGGCTGTCGCCCCGTCGGGCAGGTGTTTGTCTACCAGAGTGTGGATGCGGTCAAGTTCGGCCTGGGCAAGTGGCGCGGCCGAAGTGACGGATACGCTGTAGATCCTGTGGGCAGTGCGATACAGGGCGATATAGGCCAGAGCGATCCCGCGGAGAACTCCGAGCCGCTTGTTGACAACGAGCAACTTCAGAAAATCGGCAAATACATCAGACTCCAGATCTTCTCCGACAGCGGTGCGGATCAGACCGAGCTTGTCGGCAGTCTCCACATGTGGATTGGCCAGCACGGACTGAAAGCGCTGATTTGCGGCAAAAGCGCTCTCAAGCTGAAGCATCAGTTCATATAGCTGCCCTTCACACTGCTTTTCACGTGCGAAAGACAGCAGAGCTTTGGCATAGCGGCGGGGAATGAGACCTTGATCCATTTATTTACCGGGTTCCATTTGGTCAAGAATCGAATCGACAAGCCGTGCCTGTGCGGCAGGATCGGCCAGCTCTGTGCGTACCACTTTCTGCGCGATATCAAGGGCGAAAGCGCTCACTTCGTTACGGAAACTCTGCTGGGCTTCCTTGCGCGCTTGTTCGATGGCCACTTTTGCGGCATCCATCTCTTTTTTCGCCTCACGGGCAGCTTCGGTACGCGCCTCTTCGATGATTTGCGACTTCATTCGGTCAGCCTCGCGCAGAATTTCAGCCTGGCGGGCACGGGCTTCGTCTTCAAACTTCTCGGCCTGCAGTTTTGCGCTGTCGAGTTGCTCCTTTGCCTGCTGGGCATACAGCACACCTTGATCTATGAGTTCGGCTCGGCTGTCGACTCCTTTCATGATCGCAGGCCATGCAAATTTCCACAACAGGAAGAAAAGCACGGCAAAGCATACGAACATCCAGAAGACCAGACCGAAGTCGGGCGTGAACAGTTCCATTTCAGTGCAAAAGGGGGATTATGTGATTCAATGATTCGAGCGTTGTGATCACAGATCTATCAGCCGAGGAAGAGGCAGAGAAGACAAACGATCACGGCAAACAGAGCCACACCTTCGACAAGAGCGGCAATCACGATCATGTTGCTTCGGATGTCATTTGCGGCTTCAGGCTGACGGGCAATGGCCTCCATGGCTGCCGCGCCGATTTTGCCGATGCCGATACCTGCACCGATTGCTGCGATGGCTGCGCCAAGACCGGCGCCGAGAGTTTTCAGGGCAATGTCGATAAGAACTAAAGCTAACATAGTGTTAATGATGGGTTATAAGTTGTTTTTTTATTTTGCTAATGTTGTTGATTCGGAGTGATGTTCATCGTGGCCGCGTTCCTGAGCCATGGCGATGAAAGTTGTGGAGAGCATGGTAAACACAAACGCCTGAATGAAGCTGACCAGAACGTCAAGCACCAGCATGAAGATGGAGAACAGAAGGCTCACTACAGTGGTGGCGCCCAGCACTGCAGCGCCGAAATCCGCCAGAATGAAGATGATCAATGTCAATACGATCACAATCATGTGGCCTCCCATCATGTTGGCAAAGAGACGGACAGTCAGTGAGGCAGGTTTGGTGAACACGCCAAAAATTTCAATGACCTGCATGATGGGGATCGGACATTTGAGCCACAGAGGCACATCGGGCCAGAAAATTTCTTTCCAGTAATGTTTGCGGCCAAAAAGATTAGTGACAAAGAAGGTGAGCAACGCAAGCACCAGCGTCACGGCAATATTACCGGTGAGATTGGCTCCGCCAGGAAATATCACCATCAGGCCCATCAGATTCATGACGAATATAAACATGAATATGGTGAGCAAAAACGGAGCGAAACGTCGCGCATCCTGACCCAGAGTCGGTTTGATCACGCCGGTGTAAATGAAGTCAATCAGGCTTTCCACCGCACCGACAAAGCGACGCGGAGCCTTGAATCCATGACGCTTATGCCACCTGGCTACCGGCAGACACACCGCCAGCACCACTAACACGGTGATGAAAAGCGCCATAACGTTCTTGGTGATCGACAGATCCAACGGACGATATTCAGAGCCATCGGCGAGTATCTGCACAACCTTGCCTTTATTGTCTCCCTCGGTCGGAACATGCCACGCCACATCACCGTCGGCATAGACGGCATGATGATCGAGACGCGCAGAACTGAAGCAATGCCAGTCACCACTCTGATCACACACAATTACAGGTAGCGGAATTCTGTGATGATGGTCAAACGGCACTTCCCAGCCATATCCATCGCCAAGATGCTCGAAAATGATCTCTTTAGGATCGAAATCGGCAGCTTTGACAGGCATGGCACTCGCCGATACCAGCAGCAGGAATAATGTCGCGATTGCTTTCAGATGGTTCATATCAGTATATACATACGGAAACAACGTCATTGACCACATCGACAAGACCTCCGTCGGCTTCAGCAGTATGTTCTACCGAATCGGGGGTACGATAATAGATTTCGCCTTTGGTCAGAGTGGAGACAAGTGCGGCATGGCGTGGCAACACTGTGAAACGGCCCTTGGTTCCGGGAAGAGTCACCGATTCCACCGTACCCTCGAAGACTATGTCTGTGGCAGATATTATGCGCAGTGTCATTTCCGTAATAATAATGTGTTTATTTTACTTCGGCTAAAAGTTTCTTACCCTTGGCAATAGCATCGTCAATAGTGCCTACATTGAGGAATGCTTGCTCCGGATACTGATCCATCTCGCCGCTGAGAATCATCTTGAAGCCGCGGATGGTTTCGCTCAGGGGCACCATCACACCGGGCAGGCCGGTGAATTGTTCGGCCACATTGAACGGCTGCGACAGGAAACGTTGCGCGCGGCGGGCGCGTGCGACCACGAGTTTGTCTTCGTCCGAAAGTTCGTCAACGCCAAGAATCGCGATGATATCCTGAAGCTCGTTGTATTTCTGTAGCAACTGTTTGACAGCCTGGGCCGTGTTATAGTGATCTTCGCCGATGATATTGGGATCAAGAATACGCGATGTTGACTCAAGAGGATCAACAGCCGGATATATGCCAAGTTCGGCGATTTTACGCGACAACACAGTCGTGGCATCAAGGAAGCTGAAAGTCGTGGCCGGAGCAGGGTCGGTCAAGTCATCGGCAGGCACATAGATAGCTTGTACCGAGGTGATCGAACCGTTCTTTGTTGAAGTGATTCGCTCCTGCAGAGTTCCCATTTCGGATGCAAGAGTGGGCTGATAGCCCACAGCCGAAGGCATGCGTCCGAGCAAGGCAGACACTTCAGATCCAGCCTGAGTGAAGCGGAAAATATTGTCGATGAAAAGAAGAATGTCTTTGCCGCCGCCGTCCTGATCGCGGAACTGCTCGGCCACTGTCAGACCGGTCAGCGCCACACGCAGACGTGCGCCCGGAGGCTCGTTCATCTGGCCGA
>CAMWTI010000005.1 GCA_947177135.1 uncultured Porphyromonadaceae bacterium
ACATTCCTGCCACAGTCGGACGAAGGCGTTTCTGACCGATTACAACAAGTATGTAAGATACAAAGGTTGCCCCTACCACAACCAATGACAAAGCACCCCATTCCATAGATGTGACAGCCTCCCATCTTGTTTCCGAAAGTTGCTGGGCAGAAAACGGCACCATACATATAAATGCAAACGTGAACATCCACTTCATTACGGTGAAAATTGAATAACGGGATACAAAATTCTTGAAAAGCACTATATATAGAGCATAGCTCAATTGTGCTGTCAAAACTATTAAGTCACCCCATATCGACGAAGATACAGTTCCTCTTGCCGAACTTCCTCCAAGAATAAGAAGCACTGCACCCGTAGCACCGGCGGCAATGCCCATGATTTTCTTTCCGGTTATAGGCTCTTTCAGAAAAAACGCAGCAAGAACCATAGCCCATAACGGCATGCTTGTAGTAATTATGGACGCGTTTGTCGGTGATGTCATGCCCAGACCGGTGATGAAACAGCCCTGATTAAAGATGATTGCAAGTAACGATGCCCCGAAGAGTTTTGCCAGATCTTTCGACCCTACATGTTCCGGTTTCATGAACAATGATACAAGCCAGAACAGAATCATGGCACCTGCAATACGCAAATTAGTTACTACCAGCGGTGTTATTGTGCCACTGATCATTACAAATTTAGCGATTGGAGACATAACACCCCAGATTGTATTGGCTCCAAACATTGAGGCATGTCCTTTAAAATCTATTTTCATATATTTATATGGTCATACATATTTCAAGGTTCAACGTAAGCGGGATAAATGAACTGCCCCTAAGAGTTAGACAGACAACTTTCAGGGGGCAGTTCAAAGTGGATCATGCGTTCCAGTATGGGTAGGTTATTCGGGCAAGGTAGAGGGCGTGTGGCGGCATGGAAGTGCCGGCAGCGCATCGGTCGCGTGCGTCGATGATGTCGCGGAATCCTTCGGTTGACAGTTTTCCGCGGCCGACGTCGACAAGGGTTCCGACGATGGCGCGGACCATGTTGCGGAGGAAGCGGTCGGCGGTGATTGTGAATGTCATTCCTCCGGTCAGGGGGTCGGGATCCCATCGGGCGTGGGTGACGTGGCAGATGTTTGTGCGGGCGTCGGAGTGGAGTTTGGCGAATGATGTGAAGTCGGTGATATGAGGGAGGATGGCGGCGGCGCGGTTCATTGCTTCATAGTCGAGCGGTTTGACGGGACGCCAGGCCAGATCGTTGAGAAATGGTGATCTGGCGGTGAGGGCGCGGTAGTGGTATGTGCGCGATGTTGCGTCGAACCGGGCGTGGGCCTGGGGATGGACTTCAGTCACCGAGTATATGGCTATGTCGTTGCCGCAGATTGAATTGATGGCGCGCACTGACGGGGGGGCGGGCGCGTCGAAGTGTGCCACCATCATCGATGCGTTGACGCCGGCGTCGGTGCGTCCGGCGCCGACGATCGGGGTGGGGCGTCGGGTCAGCTTGGTCAGGGCGTCTTCAATGACGGACTGGACGGTGGTCTGGCCTGGTTGTATCTGCCAGCCGTGGAATGGGGCTCCGCGGTAGGCGAGGTGGAGGAAGTAGCGGGGCATCAGTCTTTTTCGAGGTAGGTGTAGCCGTAGAGTCCGGAGCGGTAGTTGCTGAGGAATTCGCGTCCTTCTTCGGGTGAGATTTTGCCGGCTTTCATTGAGGCTGTGACCCATGTCTCAACGTTACGGACCAGTTTTTTGGGGTTGAACTGAACGTAGTCGAGGACTTCGGCGACTGTTTCGCCGTCGATTATCTGGTCGATTTCGTATCGGTCTTTGTAGACGTCGATGTGGACGGCGTTGGTGTCGCCGAAGAGGTTGTGCATGTCGCCGAGTATTTCCTGGTATGCTCCGACGAGGAATACTCCTATATAATATGGTTCGTTTGGTTTAAGGATGTGGACAGGCAGTGATGCGCTCATGCCTGAGGAGGTGATAAAGTGGGTGATCTTGCCGTCGCTGTCGCAGGTCATGTCTTGTATGGTGGCCTGTCGGGTCGGCTTTTCGTCGAGCCGGCTGATTGGCATGATCGGGAATACCTGGTCGATTGCCCAAGAGTCGGGGAGTGACTGGAAGAGGGAGAAGTTGCAGAAGTATTTGTCGGGGATCATTTTTGCCACTTTGCGCAGTTCTTCCGGCGGATGCTTCATTGATGAGGCCATATCGCTGACTTCGCGAGCAATGCTCCAGAAGAGTTTTTCGATTTTGGCTCTGGTCCGCAGGTCGGCGAGTCCGAGGCTGAAGAGGTCGAGAGCTTCTTCGCGGATCTGGAGTGCGTCGTGCCAGCTTTCAAATAGGTTCTGCTGGTCGAGTTTGTCCCATATGGAGTATAGTTCGCGGGCAAGTTCGTGGTCTTCGGGTGGAATCTGTTCGTTGTCGTTCCATTGTGGCAGTGATGCCGATTCGAGGACTTCGAAGATGAGTACGGAGTGGTGGGCGGAGAGAGAGCGTCCGCTTTCGGTGATGATGTTTGGCTGAGAGAGGTTGTTTTTGACGCATGCGTCGACCAGGGCGCTGATGGCGTCGTTGGCGTATTCCTGAATGGAATAGTTCATGGAACTTTCGCTGGATGAGGAGCGGGTGCCGTCGTAGTCCACGCCAAGTCCGCCGCCGATGTCGACGAAGTCGATGTTGAAGCCCATTTTTGTTAGCTGGATATAGAATTGGACGGCTTCACGAAGGGCGTTTTTGATGCGGCGTATTTTGGTGATCTGGCTTCCGATGTGGAAGTGGATGAGTTTAAGCGATCCGGTCATTCGGTTGCGTTCGAGGAAGTCAACCGCTTCGAGCAGTTCGCTGGAGTTGAGACCGAATTTGCTTTGGTCGCCGCCGCTTTCTTCCCATTTCCCGGATCCGGAGCTTGAGAGTTTTATACGTATTCCGATGTTGGGTGTGATCTGCAGTCGTTTTGCTATTCTGGCTATGATTCTGAGTTCGTTGAGTTTTTCAACGACGAGGAATATGCGTCGTCCCATTTTTTGGGCGAGCAGGGCAAGTTCGACGTAGTTTTCGTCTTTGTATCCGTTACAGATTATGAGGGCGTTTTCGTCAATGTTTGTGGCGAGGACAGCGTGCAGTTCGGGTTTTGAGCCAGCTTCAAGTCCGATGTTGAATTTTTTGCCGTGGCTGACGATTTCTTCAACGACCTCGCGGATCTGGTTTACCTTGATTGGGTAGATTATGTAGTTCTGGGCTTTGTAGTCATAGTCGGCGGCAGCCTGTTTGAAGCAGCGCGAGATTTTTTCGACCCGGTTGTCGAGTATGTCGGGGAAGCGGAGCAGGACAGGGGCGCCGATGTCGCGCACCTGGAGTTCGTCCATTACATCTTTAAGGTCGACCGATGAATATCCCTCGCGGGGAGTCACGGCCACGTGTCCGCGTTCGTTGATTGAAAAGTATTTCAGCCCCCAGCCGGCAATGTTGTATAGCTCGGTGCTGTCTTCAATACGCCATTTTCTCATTTCTTGTAAGTCAGAGAGTGAAAGAAAGTATTTATAGTATGAAAGTGTTGGTTGTTTATCTGTTCTGGGGCGGCAGTGATGAGGCGATTGCTTCCCGGCTGAGTTCGATTATCTGTGGGGTGTCGTGGTCGATCGGTTTGTGGATTGTGAGTATTATTCGTCCCCAGCGTGGCACTTTTGCAGTGCGAGGCATTATGCTGAATGCTCCGTCGATGGTGACCGGCACCACAGGGAGTTTGAATTCGCTGGCCAGATTGTAGGCTCCACGTTTGAAACGGCCCATTCGTCCGGTGAGGGTCCGCGCTCCTTCCGGAAATATCACAAGGCTCATTTTTTTTGCGAGTTGATGTTCGGCGGCGGCCATAGTCGCGGCTATTCCGTGCGCGGTTGTGTCGACAAAGATGTGACCTGCGCGTTTGCATGCCCATCCGACGAGAGGGATTTTTTCAAGGCTGCGTTTCATCATCCATCTGAAGTTGTGGCCGAGGTATCCGTAGATTGCGAAAATGTCGTATGCTCCCTGGTGGTTGGCAACAAACACGTAGTCTTTTGCCTGGTCGATGTTTTCTTGTCCGTGCACTTCCACTTTGACCAGTGTGAGCGCACACATGATCCTGGCCCAGATACGAGGGGGATGGTAGCCCCACCATTTGCCGCCGAATATGGTGCATCCGGCAGCGGTTGTCAGTGCGGTCAATGCTGTGGCGGTCAGAGCCAATGGCAGCATAAAGCATAGTTGGTAAATACGATAGAGCGCAATCATAGGCGCAAAATTAGCGAAAAATTTGCAAATTTAAAAAAAACAGCGTAACTTTGCTGCCGCTTTAGGCGACATATGAGTGCGCCTGGGCGATGTGATTGTCTTATGGTGTAATGGTAGCACTGCAGTTTTTGGTTCTGCCTGTCTTGGTTCGAATCCAGGTAAGACAACATAAATGACAGAGCCGAGATTTGTAATCTCGGCTCTGTCGTTTCTCGTGGTGCGAGAGGAAAATCAAGTAGGTTGTTGCCGTGTGTCGGTTATCGGTAGTGATGGTCGATCTGCGGGCGGGTCGTGACATAGTCGGGCATGCACTGGCCTGTGCGTGCTCCGATGTAGGTCGGGTCTGAGATATAGAACGTGCGTCCGTCGAAGCTGTATGAATCGCCGCCGATCGGTTCGGTCAGGCACACGGCCGCGCTTTCGTGGCCGGGATATGTGATCATCTGGTTTTCGATTCCGAGGGCGTTCCAGAGCAGGTAGGTGTAGAACACAGCACGGTCTTCGCAGTCGCACTGCGGATAGAAGAGCATTTCTTCAAAGAAGTATGGCTTTTCGAATCCGTGGGCCTGGTCGTCGGTGGCATAGCTGAAGGCCGACTGAGTGAAGCGTAGCAGGGCGTCGACTGCTTCGAGCTGCGGCTTGCCGGCCAGCTGGATCTTGATCTGGTTGACTATGTCGGCGCGCAGTTCAGGTTCGAGCACTGTCGAGGCATAGTCTGTCATCTCCATCTGCGGATATCGGTAGAGCATCGGGAAGAGGTTGGCATTGACGTTGCCGTTGAGTTCGATTCCGCCGAATTTCAGATGGAAGGTGTGAGGCTTGTAAGGGATGGCTGGCGCCTGGGCGAAGCGAAGGTCGAGTTCGCGGCCGGTAGTGGCGCCTTCGGGGAGGCGACAGGTGGTGATGGATGTTGACGGGTCAAGGTCGTCGCTGTCGGCGAAGATGAAGAAGCGGGAGCTGTCAATGCGCATGTATGGACGGCCATAGACCGTCTGGCTGAAAGGGAGCAGGAGCAGTCCTTCGCCGGTGGCCGTCATGCCAAGTCGAGCTCCGAAGCCCATGTGGGTGAGCAGGAAGTGGCTCAGTGCCATCCTGGCCGTGGAGTGGTGACCTGAGTAGCGGGTGTTGACGTAGCCGCGCACCAGGTCGAAGGTCAGGTAGTCGTTGAAGCGGTGTGAGGCTGCCAGGGCCTGTAGGTGTGAGCACAAAGCCCTTGCCTGGCTGTCGGAGTCGAGATCGCGCCACAGTGATGCGAATTCTTTTTCGGAGCCGAGGCGCCTGGGTATACGCACGTCGGTCTGCGGCATTCCGAACGTCATGCCGTAGAAGTCAAATGTTTGTTCCGCCGCAGGCTCCGGCTCGGGCTGTGGAGCTGGAGGTTCGGGAGTCGCTGACGGAGGCAGGGGCTTTGGGTCGTCAGCTATGGTCTGGGGGGCCGGAATGTCGCTGTCGCGTGGGGTGTCGGCCTGCCGCGGAGCCACTGGCGCCTTGTCGGGCTTCGGGGTCTCGTCGCGTTCGATGCCTTTGAAGCGGTCGTATTCCACCCATGCGTTTTCGAGGAAGCGGGCGTAGTCCTTTAGTACGTTCTCGCGAAACGACGCATAGTCGCTGAGCACACTCTGGCGGAATTCGCTGAACGACTGCCGGCTGCTGGTGCTATCGGAGCCGTAGGCGGCGGCGACGGCGGTCAGCAGCATCATGGCGGCCGTTGTTTGTCGGAGAGGATTCATCTCGTAGTCGGTCAGAAGCCTTTGCGCACGAAGTCGGAGATGGAGGAGGCATGGCGCTGTGCGGCCTCGCTTTCTTTCAAGGCGTTCTCCATGGCGCGTATGCGGGCTTTGGATGCGGCGCTTTCGTTGACAATGAAGAATGTCTGCATCTCGAATACACCGTTGCCCATGTCGCGGATAATAGAGAAACTCTCGCTCATTTCGTTTTTGATTTCTTTTTCGACCAGGCGCTCATAGGCGGCATAGAAGTGGTCGAATTCCTCGGCTGCGCTTTCGTCGGAGCCATTGGCAGCCATGTCGGAGACCACGCGGCCCTTGAGAGTGGAGCCGGCTTCGTTGGAGTAGTTGACGCAGGCGTTGTTGACTGCCTGCTGGTGGCCGATATTTTTGGACTTGAAGTTGCCGGCTACGCCAACGACTTCGTGTCCGTCTTCAGCCATGGATATCAGGGTTGTGTAGTGCTTGTTGAGCGCGCCTTCGAGGGTGCTTGACGAGCCGAATATTTTCCATACCTCTTTTTTGTATTCCTTGAGTTTTGCTTTGGTTTCTTTGTTGATCTGTTTTTGTTGCTGTTTTGTCAGTTCTGTTGCCGATGCGCCAAGGGTGATGCAGAGGGTCATGAGAAGGAGCATGAATTTCTTCATAGGTCAGTAGATTTTAATTGTTGATGATATTGTTTTGGTTATATGTGTGAAATTTGGTTGTTGTATGGAGACGATGGTGAGAGTCAGTCGGGTCAGTTGCCGTGGATAACAAGGTTGAACACCTTCATGCCCATTTTCCGGTCGGTGCGGCGCACTTTTGAAAGCCATCGCACGAAGTCGCTGTAGGTCAGCGAGCGAGGCAGCGACGTGTCGGCCGAGGCGTGGTCTATGGCTTTGGTGAACTCGTTGGGTGAGAAGAGGACATAGAGCCTGTTGTGCTCGATGGCCTTGTCAGTCACCATGGTCAGTTCGTCGGGGACTCCGAGGTTTTTGTCGGCCTTGTCGGCGCTGAAAAACACATATTCGCGTCCGTGTCTGACCGGCACTCTGCCGGAGGTCGAGGAGGAGTAGGGTAGCAGGGTCATGACGTCATCGCCAACAGTGAGATATACGGTCAGAAATCCGTCGGCCGGTGCCGAGAAACTGAGAAAGAGATCGTCGCCCGAGCGGAAGTCGGTGTCGGCATGGCGTGGCGTGGTGCCGTTACGCAGCACCGTGGCATTGAAGTCTGCGGCAAGGTTGGAGAGGGCACGTGCCTTTATGCGCACTTTGCAACGCACGATGTAGTGGCCGTCTGAGTCGAGTTCTGTTGTGAACTGCGGGTCTCCGTCGTCGGCTATCCATTCGCCGTTGACTTCCGAGGCCGAGAGTGACGAGAAGAATGTCTGCTCGCCCGAGCGGTCGGCCACGTCGCGCTGCACGGTGGTCTGGCTGATCACTGTGCCGAATTCGCGTGCCAGGGCGTTGATGCGGGCGGCTTCGAGGGCTTTCTGGCGGGCCATGGCGGGAGAGTCGTCGCTCTCGCCATAGTATGTGGCTTCGCCGTTGATTGTGACCACGTTTTGCGCCTGAGCCGCGCCGACGCCACTCAGGATCATGGCCAGGGTGATGATCAGGGCTTTAATCATGGGCGGAATTTTTTTGTGCGCCACAGTTCCGACATGGCTCCCGAGGTGGTGGCTGTCGGGGTCTGTGGTTTTGAGTTGATGAAGTTGCTCTGGCGTTTCACGTTTTCGATCACATAGTCGCTCAGTTCCTTCAGGGTTGTGTTTCCTTTGGTGTCTTTGAGTTTTTTGAGCAGATAGTATGTGAAGAGTCCGTGGTTTTTCTCGGCATAGGGCAGGGCAGTTTCGTTGCCTGAGGCAGCCGAGAGCACGAGCATATTGCCCTTTGGCGCGGTTTCTTTTGGTTTGATGACCACGGCGCGTGCCTGGGTGAGCATGTCGCCGTCCTGCTGGCGTTGCGCGCCGCTGAAGCATGCGTCGATGAACACGGCCACCGACCTGGCGTTGAGGTCGCCCAGTTCGGCATAGAGCCTCGAGAGCGGATAGCATGTTTCGCTGACGGTTGCGTCGCCGTCGACCGGCAGAATGTAGGCGTCGCGGGTGCGTTCGTCGGGCATTCCGTGTCCGGCATAGTAGACTATCACGTCGGCGTTTCCGCCCAGGGCGTCGACTCGGTTTCTGAGGTCGGAGACCGCGCGCAGCGTGTTGGCCAGGGTGGCGTTTTCGAGCAGTGTGACGTTGCGGTCCGGCATGCCCATGACGCTTCGGCAATATTCGGCGAAGGTGGTTCCGTCGTTGTTTGCCGATGCCACGTCGGGCACGTTGGCATATTCTTCGTTGGCTATGATCAGGGCAACGGAATTTTCAGCCTTTTTGCTGTTGACGGGAATGTTTTCGTCGACGTCGCTTTTTTTCTGGATCGTCACCTTTCGGGTGTTGCGGGAGGCGGTTGCCTGTCCATTGTTGCGTCCGCGCAGAATCGAGTTGAAGTCAATGTCGATTTCTGGATATGAGTTGTAGGTCAGGGCTTTGTCGTTGTCATATGTGTAGGTTTTGCCTCCGGGCGTCACAAATGTGATCGAGGCGATGCGCACTCCGGTCTCGTCGATGAAGTATCGCGGGCTTCTGAAACTGATGCCTGCAAAGGTGGCTTTGAAGGTTTCTGCCTCGTTGTCCTTCAGCGGCACTTTGACGTAGACCGGGCCATAGTCGGTGTCAATCATGAACACTTCGTTGGTGGCGTCGTAAGGTTCGAGTTTGAGGTTGTTGAGGCGGAGTTTCTGTGCATACATGTCGAGGTATTCCTCGGCGCATTTCCGGCTCAGACGGTCGTATTCGGCGATCATCGTATTGTCGTTGACGCGTTTGCGGTAGTCGTCAAGCGGTTCGAATTCTTTTTTTGCCGACCATTTTCCCAGAGCTTCGGTGATATATTCGCGGGCGTATTCCGAATATATCGGAGCTTCCGCTCCGGTTCCAGACGTGAGGTCGGTGAGTCCGGAGGTGGCGAAATTTTTGCCGCCGGTCTCTGAATAGCTCATCATCGGGGGCATGAACATGTCACTCAGCGGGTCGTGGCCGAGCGCTGTGAGGCGTTCGTTGATGCGACCGAAGGCTTCCTTGTCTTCAAGACACAGGTAGCAGACTCCGAGCGATTTCATGTATTTGACGGCCATCGGATCCGTGTCGAGCACCTGGCGGAACTGCACGGCGGCAGCGTCGAAGTAGTTTTTGGCTTGTCGTCGCATGCGTCTGGCCGCCTTTTCGTCGTTTTCGTTGATTGCGCGGTTGAAGTATCCGACGGCCATGTTGTAGTAATTCATGCCCAGGTGCTTGGCCACGCTCAGTGAATTGGGCTTAAGCTCGCCGAGGGAGGAAAAGACTTCGATGGCCGCTTTGTAGTCGTTGTGGTCTTCGTGGAGTTGTCCCTGGAGGGTGAGCAGGCGTTCGTCGCGCGGCTTGAGCGCGAGTGCCTTGTTCAGGAATTCCTGAAGGTACTGCGCATGGCCTCCGTCGACACAAGCCTGTACGCCGATCATCGGCAGCATGTCGTTGGCCGGATACAGCTCGGTGCCGGTCAACATTGTCGATATGGCCAGCGGGTAATTTTTGGCGTTGAGGCAGGCTTGTCCCATGAAGAGATAGACCTGTTCTCGCCGTTCGGTGGCTCCGGAGGTGAAAAACAGCCGGAAATATTCGATGGCCTTTTCCCATTCCTTGCCGTTGTAGGCTGACGAGGCCGCTATGTAGGTGATGAATGGAAATACCTGCGGGTTGCGGTTCCAGGTTTCGCCCGCGAACTGCGGGAGCATCTGTATGTCGAGATAGGCCCGGGCATATTTATTGAGTTCCTCCTGTCGGCTTTGTCCGGAGTAGAAGAACGCGCCTTTGAACAATTCGGAGTCTATGTCGCGGAGAATCTCTTTGCATTGCGCATATCCGCGCGAGCCTTCTTCCTGTTGTCCGAGGGCTTCGGTCGTCATTTCGTAGCAACGGTATGCTTCGGGATATATGGTTTCGTTTGCTTCACCGGCGAATTTCATAAGCTGTATGGCTTTGAATGCTTCACCGCACAAAGTGGCCAGGGAGTCGGGAGTGATTATAGCGGTCGAGTCAGCCGCAAGGAATTCAGCTGAGTCGGCGGTTTCGGTCATGTCGGTCTGAGCGCCGCCGGCCCCGGGCAGCAGCAACGCCTCGGGCGTCGGCTCCTGAGTGGATGTTAGGGCCGATGCGCTTCCGATGGCTGTCAGAGTGAAGAGAATGTAGATTGCGTTTTTTCTAAATCTCATTGCAGGAGTGTAGGGTTAATTAAAAAGCGTCGACGAATGTGAGTTCGGTAGTGATGCGCCGGAACTGGCTTCCTTTTCCTTCTGTCACGTTGATGTCGATCCGGTATGAGGTGCGCATGTCCTGCAGTTCTTTGATATTATCCTGCAGGAATCCTTTCACGCCTTGCGCGCGCAGGAATGCGAGCTGTTCGTTCTGGGTGATGCGCCCTTTAGGCGTCACGGTGATTCCGGTCATTTCTCCATCGTTGTAGACCGGCTCGTCGATGAACTCGCCATAGATTCCGTCATAGATAATGCGTCCGACTATGGGGCTGGCGTCTGCTGTGCCGGAGATTCTGACGTTGAGCTTTTTGCCGGCCGCAATGTAGCGTGCCAGTTCGCCGTCAAGCGATTTCTTGACCAGTTCGAGCATGGATTTGGCCGCGCCCGACTGTTCGATACGGTATTTTCCCGGGCCGAAGTCTTCCTGGGCGGTGTAGCCGGGATCTACTTCGTATGTGAATCTGACTTTGTAGTTGAGAATTCTGTTGCCGTTGGCATCGTAGTCAGGCTCGACTTCGGTCGCCACGGTGATGTTTGTGTGATCGGAAATGACGTTCTGGCTTTTTGCCTCTTCGACCACCTGTTCCTGAATTTCGCGCAGTTTCAGTTCTTCCATCTGTTGCTGCTGGATGAGTTCGAGCGACACGACCTCTTCCTCTTCATCGTCCTGCATGAAGTTGAGCGGCACGCGGTCGACGTTGTCATATATGTAGGTCTTGCCGTCGGCGGCGTTCAGCACTTCGGCATATATCAGTTCAAATTTGTCGCCGCTCGTCACGGTGTATTTCGCATTGGTGAATGTGAGATCTTCAGGATTGGTGAACGCTGTGATGTCGCTTTGCGGCACAGGCAGGTATATGGCAGGCATGTTGTTGAAATCCACTTCAAGCAGTTCGTGGCGTTCGTCATATTGTCCGAGGGTGATTTCGGCCATCGAGACCATGTCGGGAGCGAGCCTTGTGGCCGCTTCGTCCTCAAGTAGCCGGCGGTGGGCCGCGCGTGTCTCGTCATTGACACGGAGCTGATATTGCTCAAGTGTTTCTCCCGGCATCATTTTGAGCCATTCGTTCATCTTGCGGTTGACTTCGTCGTCGATGAGTTTGGTATAATAAGGTGTCAGATGATACATGCGCTTCACGTCCATTGCCTTGTTGGTGGTGTAGGCCAGCAGTGTGTTTTTGCGGCTGTCGGGAATGAAGAGCACGTCTCGGAGCATTCCGTCGGGCACGTTTACAATTTCCCGGTCTTCTTCGGGATCAAGAAGATTGACCACGACGATGTCGGTCGGGGACTTTGCCACGGCAATGTATTTGCTGTCGAAGTTATATGATGCCGACATGCCGTCGCCGAGGTCATCGACCGTGTTCTTGATCAAGAATGTGCGTGTGTCGTATATGCTGAATGTGCCGTCGTCTGTGAGCACTGCGAATTCGGTATCGTCGTCGGAGAATAGGATTTCTTTTACTCCGCCTTCGAAGTTCCATTTGTGGCGCACAGTCTTGCTTTCAAAATTATAGACTGTGACGTTGGCTCCGTCTGTCGTGGCCAAGTGATAGCTGTTGCTGCTGAGGACCATGTCTGAGACCTGATGTTCGAGCGGCATGCTGTCAAGCGGTTTGAACGATCTTGAGTCGATGATCACGATCGAGTCAGGCGTGGCCAGAAGAATGCGGAGCGCATCGGGCGTGTAGCAGGCCGCTGTCGGGGACCCTAATTTCTTGATGTTGTGTTTGTGGAGTCTGTGGTTCGGACGGTCTGTGCCATAGACCGATGCGTTTGTCTGTCCTTTTTTGTTGACAGAAACTGTCACAAAATTGAATCCGGCCGGGTTGATGTCCAGGTCGATGATGTTTCCTCGTGTGAGAGCGATGTTTTTGCCGCGGATTGTGTAGACGCTGGAACCGGCATAAGGGTAGGCCACAGTACTGAAGCGTGCGAGTCCTTTTGGTGAATCAGGCAGTTTGAATCTGTATTCCGAGTGGGTGACAACGGTTTTTTCGTCTTGACCCGTTTTTTCTTCTTTGTCAAATGTTGCGGCGTAGGCCGGAATCATAGAGGCGAGAATCAGTCCCAATGGAAGTGTGTGCCTGATAATGTTGGCTGCGGAGTGTGGAATCATTGTGTGTAAAAAATGTGTGATATAAATGTAAGCATTATGGATGTGTGTGGGTTGTTCTTGTGATCAGATTAATCTGATATATAGCGGGAAGTCGCCGTCCGGGTTTCCGGGAATGGCCTTTTCGGCGATCAGTCTGTTGAGTTTGGTGAGCAGTTCGTCAATCTCAAAGTAATAGTTTGTCATGATCAGTATGTGGTTTTCAGATGGAGACAGTCCGGAGTTCTGGCATCTGGCGATCGACTGGTCTGGCTGGAGCGCATAGCTTCCCACTGGCTGCCCGAGTTCTGAAATGCTGACAACTCCGTCGTCTCCAAGCTTGATCACATTGAAATAGATCGGAAATGCCAGGGTGTTTTCAACGGAGAAGAGGATTCCGTTTCCATCGTTGTGGCTATTGCGGATCACGACCGGTGATTTTTGACTTCCGATGTCGTGTAGGGAATCCGACAGCATGGCATAAAGCCTCTGACTGAGCAGGTCTACATCGACCTGCACCCGCTCGGCGTCGGGGTCATATGTTGACAATGCGCGTGTCACTTTCCCTTTTTCGATGAAAATTACACCGCTTCCAGAGTCTGCGGTTTTTCCCATGCGGATTTTGTCATGGACGGTGCCGGAATTGGATCGGGCTTTTTTCTTTGCGTCAAACATGATCCGTGTCACTGTCATCTGTCCGGGAGTGCGTGCGCTGTATATCTGGCTGTCAATGGAATCGAGCACGTCGATTGATGAATCGTCGCCGATGATTATCAGATCGGCCGGCTTGATCTCCATTCCAGCTGTTGCTGTGACTGTTTTTGACCCTTGTCGGAGTTTGACATTTCCGCTGACTGACTTGACGGAATAATGAGCCGACGCCTGTGCCAGCCCGAGTATGATGGCCGCAAGCATGGAGCAGATGTGTTTCATGTGGCAATTCATGTGGTGTGTCGGTTGTGTGCGGCAGTTGTCCGGCCGCGTTTTCTGAAGTGTGTGAACAGATTTTGAAAAATATAGCTGCCTCCGATCCATAAGTCGCAGGCAAAGAGTGCGAATGTGAGCATTAGCAGAGAGAACGAGAAGTCGATTATGATCCGGCGGTCAACAAACATTGAGTAGCCGATGCGTATGATAAGATACAGCACCAGAACCTGGACCACGCGTAGCACAAGGCCTTTGATCTGGACCCTCAGCGAGAGGCTGGCCAATGACAGCAGGAAACACAGCAGGAATGCCAGTCCGAGATTCAGCCATGACGCGGCAACGGTGTAATAGTTGCCGTTTAGAATGGTGCTGATGGCATAGGCATGGATCATCACTCCCGACATTTTGTCAGACAGAGGTGTGCGGTGCATGTCGCCCATCTCGTTCATTGCTCCGACCACCACCACTTTGCCTTCAACTTCGGCTGGTCTGTCGGGCAGTT
Organism: uncultured Porphyromonadaceae bacterium; assembly: GCA_947177135.1. GTDB lineage: Bacteria > Bacteroidota > Bacteroidia > Bacteroidales > Muribaculaceae > UBA3263. Next base: position 13,831 of record CAMWTI010000005.1, read on the forward strand.
CATTCCATGGAATCACGTTGAATGTGCGGCTCGGAAAATCGATGGTCTCGGTTTTGTTTCCGCGTGATTCGAGGCGTCGGACCGCTTCAGTGTCGGCTTTCCGTGCCAAAGCCACAGCAAACGGGCTGATTGTATTGCCGAATTGTCCATTGAAGCTTACTGGAAAGTCGCGAATTGTGCTTCCGTCGAATTTCGATGGAAGATTGACTGCGCCATGTGTGATTCTGTTATGATATGTGTTGTAGAAAAACGAATAGTCGTCGACCATAAAAGTGTCTTGCTGGCCAGGCATGGCGCAGAGTCCGACTGCCAGCACAAGGTGCGGACAATTTTCAATGGCTTGTAGCAGGCGGCTGTCGTCGGCATGAGGTTCATTGAACGTCACGTCAATTCCCACTGCCGCCGGATTCATGGCTGATAGCATCTCGATAACGTCGGTCACGTCGTCGCGGCTGGTGTTGTCAATGTCGACGATAACAATCTTTTCGTCGAGCGTGCGCACCGGGCGTGAGTCGGCTATTATATTGTAGAAATCAGTCATGTTAAAGTCCTTGGTGTCGGAATTAGACATGAGGGTTCCAGTCGAGAAGCTGAACGGCTGGGCCAGCACGAAAGACAAAACGAAAGCGAGAGTTGCAATGCCGGCAGCTTTCATAGCGCGTTTCCATCTTTCGCCATTGAGTCTACTGACAATGGCGGAGAGGTTTGTGTGTGGTTTATGCGTGTGTGACGGCTTGTCCATAAGTCTGGCATTATTCAATGCGCAAAGTTACGGAATGTTAACTGATTTGCCAAATTTATGAAAGAAAATCTGGTGAAATTATGCGGCGTCGGGCATCTGTGGAATAGTCATATGCCCATTTCTGATGTATATTATTGGTCGGATTTTTGGTGTTGCTCCCCATCAGAATCTATCAAAGACAGAACTCCGTTTGTGGCATTGTTCAGTATTTCCTTTGTCGCTTGCTCGCTGAGCAATTGTTTCGACCGGCGCATTTTTCGTTCCATCATCCTAATATTTTAAGTCCGATAATCGAAAGGATCAGCGTTGTCAGGAACAGAATCCGCCAGAATGTGGCCGGCTCGTTGAAAAAAACAATACCGACAACCACAGCGCCGACCGCGCCAATGCCGGTCCACACCGGATAAACAGTGCCGATCGGCAGTTTTTCGGCGGCTTTTGCCATCAGTCCCATGCTTAATGCAAGTGCGGCGAAAAATCCGAGCCACCATAAGATCTGTTCCTGGCCTGTCGCTGTCTTCGTCTTTCCAAGACAAAATGTAAAGCCGACTTCCATCAGTCCGGCTAAAATAAGTATAATCCAGTTCATAAAAATATAACAATTGCCTTGAGGACTCTAAAAATACAGTTTTGGCGTAGTTATGTTCCAGACTGCCGCATCATGCAAAAATCGCCAGCCTCAGACAGGAAGAGCGCTCGTTTTTATGATTCGCTTTGTTCAGGAAACAGATTGCAGAATCCCTTTTTGTAAAACTGATAGTACATTCCGATGCGTTCCGGCGTGTCGTTTTCAAGTAGCATAAGCAGCTCTTTGGCAAATTCAAGTGAAGCCGAGCCATTGGCCGTCACTATATTTTTGTCGCTGATTGCCTGAGCATGGACATATCCGGCAGGATTGGTGTAATTGTCACCACCCCAGAGCCTGAGCTGCTCCAATCCGTTGCCGGTGTGCCTGACTGTATTGAGAAATCCACATTTAGCCATAAAAGACGCTCCATTGCAGATTGCACCGACAATCTTTCCTTTCTCGATCGCTTGTCTGACAATTGGCTCGACTTGTCTGGCGACGGGTGTGGTCCAGCCAAAACCGCCGATCAGCACTAACGCGGCATAATCGTCGGGCATCGTGTCAAATGAATAATCAGGCAAAGTCTTGAATCCACCGATCGACCTCACAGGCTCCATTGTCGGGGCAATTGTTTTATTGATATATTTCGGATCCTCTTTCAGCGCGGACTCATCGGAAGCGATGGCTTGTGAGAGGTATACGATCTCATGTGCTGCATAGTCCGGCAATAGTATGTATAGGACTTCATTCGCATGCGGCATTCCGCAGTTGTTACATAAATTCATTTTTATTGTCTCGGGTTTGAATGTTGATGGGTTTTCTACAGGCAAATTTACTGCAAAAAATTAAATAAGCAAAAGGAGGGAACGGGGTCTATGATCACCGCAAGGCAGGCATGGCGGGATTTCAGAGGCATGAGGTCAGAATCTGCTGCCTGGCGTAAATCTTTGTGGCATAGTGATAAATCACGCAATGGGATCTGACGCCGAAAGTTTTTTTCGCACGCTTGAATTTTTTTTGTAACTTTGTAGGCTGAAAAAACATAAATTAAGGATATGTACAGGACTAATACCTGCGGTGAACTCCGCATAGATTCGGTCGGAGCGACTGTCACTCTGGCCGGTTGGGTGCAAAGAGTGCGCAAAATGGGTGCCATGACCTTCGTGGACCTGCGTGACAGATATGGCATCACTCAGATTGTGTTCAACGTCGAGGTTGATTCCGGGCTTTGTGAAGCAGCCAATCATCTGGGCCGCGAATGGGTGGTTCAGGTGACCGGCACAGTTGCAGAGCGCACAGCCAAGAACCCGAATCTGCCGACCGGCGATATTGAAATCATCGCTTCTGAGCTGAAGGTCTTAAATTCAGCCCTGACACCACCTTTCACGATAGAGGAAGACACCGATGGCGGTGACGACCTGCGCATGCGTTACCGTTATCTGGATCTGCGCAGGCCCAATGTGCGCCACAATCTGGAACTGCGTCACCGCATGGCAATCGCGGTTCGTGATTATCTTGACCGTGAAGGATTCCTTGAGATCGAAACCCCTATGCTTGTCGGGTCCACTCCTGAGGGCGCGCGTGACTTTGTAGTGCCATCGCGTATGAACCCCGGACAGTTCTATGCTCTTCCGCAGTCGCCACAGACCCTTAAGCAACTGCTGATGGTCAGCGGCATGGACCGCTACTTTCAGATTGTAAAATGCTTCCGCGACGAAGACCTCCGTGCCGACCGTCAGCCTGAATTCACTCAGATCGACTGTGAGATGAGCTTTGTGGAGCAGGACGATGTGATCAACCTTTTTGAAGGCATGGCCAAACACCTGTTTAAGACCATCCGCGGAATTGAAATCAAAGAAGCGTTCCCCAGAATGACCTGGGCCGATGCCATGAAATATTATGGCAGTGACAAACCGGACACGCGCTTCGGCATGACATTCGTAGAGCTTGACGGAGTGCTGAAAGGACACGGATTCTCTGTTTTTGACTCGGCGGCATATATCGGCGGCATATGCGCCACTGGCTGCGCTAACTATACGCGCAAACAGCTTGACCAGCTCACGGAGTTTGTGAAGCGGCCGCAGATCGGAGCCAAAGGTATGGTCTATGCCCGAGTGGAAGCCGACGGCAATGTCAAATCGTCGGTCGACAAATTCTACACCCAGGAGACTCTTCAGGAAATGGCCAAAGCGATGGACGCCAAACCCGGAGACCTGATTCTGATACTGAGTGGCGATGACGTGATGAAGACACGCCGCCAGCTCTGTGAATTGCGCCTTGAAATGGGTCGCCAGCTTGGACTTCGTGACAAAGATAAATTCTCATGCCTGTGGATAGTCGATTTCCCAATGTTTGAATGGAGCGAGGAAGAAGGCCGCCTGATGGCGATGCACCATCCGTTCACTCATCCCAAAGACGAGGATATACCGATGCTCGACACTGATCCCGCTGCTGTGCGCGCCGATGCCTATGACATGGTGATCAACGGCGTGGAAGTCGGTGGCGGATCAATCCGTATCCACGATAGCGAATTGCAGGCTAAAATGTTTGAGATCCTTGGATTTACTCCTGAGAAAGCACAGGAACAGTTTGGCTTCCTGATGAACGCGTTTAAATTCGGCGCGCCGCCTCATGGTGGTCTGGCCTATGGCCTTGACCGCTGGGTCAGCCTGTTTGCCGGACTTGATTCCATCCGCGACTGCATCGCATTCCCCAAAAATAATTCAGGACGCGACGTTATGCTTGACGCGCCGGCTCCTCTGGAGCAGTCACAGCTTGACGAGTTGCAATTGAAACTTGACGTCAAAAAGAACGACTGACGGAGATGCCTGAAATTGCCGACATAATCGCAGCGATCGAACAGACGGCACCGCTGAGCCTGCAGGAACAGTGGGACAACTGCGGACTGCAGGTCGGCCGGGTCAATGTGCCTTGCACAGGCGTCATGGTCTGTGTCGACGTCACAGACCGCGTCATTGACGCTGCCGTATCGTCCGGCTGCAATCTGATCGTGAGCCATCATCCTCTGATTTTCCGTCCGGTCAGACAGGTCGGCGCCGACTCATTGTTATATAAAGCGATTGTGGCGGGAGTGACGGTCTATTCAGCGCATACTTCTCTCGACAATGCCCCGCACGGAGTGAGCCACGCGATGGCCCGGCAGATTGGCGTTGACGTGGAGCGGGTTCTTGCCCCGCTTGCCGCTCATCCTGATTGCGGCACCGGAGTGGTGGGGCTGCTCTCTCAGCCGATCACTCAGGCGGAATTTGTCGATCGTCTCAAGCAAGCTTTTGCCCTTGACTTTATCCGCTGTTCTGCCTTCTGCCCTGACCGGATGATCAGCAGAGTGGCACTGGTGGGCGGTGCTGGCGGAAGTTTCATTTCCGATGCCGTCAAAGCCGGTGCCGACGCTATCGTCACGGGCGATATCCGGCATCATGATTTCGTTGATCATGAACATGAAATTTTTATGGCCGACATCACCCATTTCGACAGCGAAAAATATGCTAAAGAGATGATTTTACAGATTATCTCAGAAAAATTCCCTAACTTTGCAGCCTTGATCGCAGGGCCCGACACTAATCCGATAAATTATCTCTAACCCGAGAAAACATAACCACCAAAGCATGGCAACTAACAAATCAGAACAATCACTGACTGTGGAACAGCGTCTGAGCAATCTGTATCAGCTCCAGACCATTCTTACTGAAATTGACCGCATCCGCACAATCCGCGGCGAACTTCCTCTGGAAGTAAAAGATCTGGAAGACAGTGTGGAAGGGTTGAAGACGCGCATCGCCAATTTCAAAGCCGAAGTTGATGAACTGCGCAAGGCCACAGCGGCTGAAAACGCCACCATTGCCGAGGCAAAATCAAAAATAGAAAGATATAAGACACAGCTCGACAGTGTGCGTAATAATAAGGAATACGATATTCTTTCGAAAGAAATCGAATACCAGTCGCTTGAAGTCGAACTTGCCGAAAAGCATCTTGGAGAATATGCCCGCGCCATCGACACCAAGAAGGCCGAAATAAAAGCCACCGAAGAGATGATGGCTGACTCACGGCACGTGCTTGCCGAAAAACAGGCTGAACTCGAAGAAATCATCAACGAAACCCGTCAGGACGAAGAAGAACTTCGCGACAAGGCTAAAAAACTGGAACCGAAGATCGATGAACGCACGCTCGCTGCATTCAAGCGCATTCGCAAAAATGCCCGCAACGGTCTTGGTGTGGTCTACATCCAGCGCAATGCGTGCGGCGGTTGTTTCAACCGCATTCCGCCGCAGAAGCAGATGGAGATCAGAATGCGTAAAAAAATCATTGTCTGCGAATATTGTGGCCGCATCCTCATTGACCCGTCTCTGGCCGGTGTCGAAGAGAACTAATCCTCTTATTTCCTACATTTATTTTTGCAAATGAAGCTACTTCAGAAAAAACTCGCTGCCTATACCGTACCGCAGGAAGCAAAGGCTGCCGGCATATATCCTTATTTCCGCGCCATTGCTTCTGAACAAGATCCTGAGGTCATTATCGATGGCAAACGCGTGTTGATGTTTGGTTCCAATTGCTATAGCGGACTTGTCAATGACCCGCGAATCAAAGAAGCTGCAATTGAAGCCACTCGAAAGTACGGAACCGGATGTGCTGGATCTCCGTTTCTGAACGGCACCCTTGATCTGCACAAGCAACTTGAAGCAAGAATCGCCGAATATATCGGTAAGGAGGACGTGATGATCTACTCCACCGGATTCGGCGTCAACCTCGGCGTGGTCAGTTGCCTGACCGGACGTGAGGACTATATTATCTGGGACGAACAGGACCATGCCTCGATCATCGAAGGCCGACGCCTGTCGTTCAGCCAGTCGCTGAAATACAAACACAACGACATGGCATCGCTTGAAAAGCAACTTAGCAAATGTGACCCCGACAAAGTAAAACTCATTGTCACTGACGGTGTGTTTTCAATGGAAGGCGATGTGGCCAACGTGCCTGAGATTGTGCGTCTGGCCAAAAAATACAACGCTACAGTGATGGTTGACGAAGCCCATGGCATCGGAGTGTTCGGCCCGGGCGGACGCGGTGTGTGCCATCACTATGGCCTGGCCGACGACGTTGATCTGATCATGGGCACATTCTCAAAGTCGTTTGCATCGCTCGGTGGTTTCATCGCCACAGATAAGGAAATCACGAACTACCTGCGTCACCATTCGCGTTCATATATCTTCACCGCGTCAATCACTCCGGCCTCGACTGCTGCCGCACTCAAGGCCATCGACATCATGATTGCAGAGCCTGAACGTCAGGAAAATCTGTGGAAACTGACACGCTATGCTCTTGACGGTTTCCGCCAGATGGGATGTGAGATCGGGGCGACCACAACGCCGATCATACCGCTGTTCATACGAGACAATTTCAAAACCTTCGCCGTGACTGCCGATCTGCTCAAAGAGGGCATATTCGTGAATCCGGTGGTGTCGCCGGCTGTTGCGCCGCACGATACTCTGATTCGATTCTCACTGATGGCCACCCACACTCTTGAGCAGGTGACTGTGGCTCTGGAGAAGATACAGAAAGTGTTCAAAGCTCATGGCGTTATAGAGTAATCTGCAGGCAGAGAGTGAGTAAACCGAACTCTAAAAAAACAGGACAACCGAAGCGCACTATGCCCGCAGGGGTGTGGGTGCGCTTTGTCATTATCGGTGCCATATGGCTATGGCTATGCGGCATGGTGCTGGTGTCGCGTCCGCTCACCTTATGGACTCTCTTTGTGATAGCGGCATCCGGCATAGTGGTGTTTGTTCCGCTTTATAAAAAATATGTGCGGGATGGGAAACGATAAATTACCGATCATCAATTCACCTGAAGAATTGCGGGCACTTGCTCCGGAAAAGCTTCCTGACGTCTGTGCCGAGCTTCGCCAGACGCTTATCAGGCATCTGGCCTCCAATCCGGGGCATTTCGCTTCGTCGATGGGGGCCGTGGATCTCACAGTGGCCCTCCATTATGTGTTTGACACTCCGCGTGACCGCATTGTCTGGGACGTGGGGCATCAGGCCTATGCCCACAAACTGCTGACCGGCCGGCGGGATCGTTTTCACACAAACCGGACTCTTGGCGGAATATGCGGATTTCCGACACCGGAGGAAAGTCCATACGACACTTTTGCCGCCGGACACGCATCAAATTCCATCTCGGCGGCTCTCGGCATGAGCATTGCCTCATCGCTTGACAATGAAGTGCCGCGGCGTCACGTCGTGGCTGTGATCGGCGACGCCTCTATCTCAGGCGGCCTTGCCTTCGAAGGGCTTAACAACGTGGCCAACACGCCAAACAATCTGTTGATAATCCTCAACGACAATGAAATGTCGATTGACCACAACACAGGAGCACTATCACGCTATCTGTCGGGCTTTAACACCTCTCGCCGATATAACCGCATGCGCTACAAAGGATATACGTTCCTGCGCCGCATCGGATTGCTTGGTGACGGTTCACGCGGGCCGCTGATCCGTTTTGGCAACAGTCTGAAAGCACTTTTCACCCGCCAGCAGAACATTTTTGAGGGACTCAACATCAGATATTTCGGTCCGATTGACGGAAATGACGTCAGAGAAGTCGTGAAAGTGCTTTCAGACATCAAGGATCTCGACGGACCGAAACTGCTGCATCTGCGTACTCGCAAGGGCCTCGGATTTCCTGCCGCCGAAGCGGATCCGGCCACGTGGCACGCTCCCGGTCGATTCGATCCGGTCACTGGAATCCGACAGGATTCGGCCAATGCCTGTCCTAAATGGCAGGATATTTTTGGCCAGACGCTGCTTGAAATGGCCGGACTCGATTCACGAGTCGTGGGCATAACCGCAGCGATGAGCACCGGCACTTCCATATGCATCATGCAGGAGTCAATGCCCGGACGCACATTCGACGTCGGAATTTCCGAAGGCCATGCCGTCACCTTTGCCGCCGGACTGGCCAAAGAAGGCAAGAAACCATTTGTGGCAATCTACAGCGCCTTCCTTCAGAGAGCCTATGACCATATTGTCAACGATGTGGCGCTTCTCAGACTGCCGGTGACATTATGTATTGACCGCGCCGGAATTGTCGGCGAAGACGGTGCCACACACCATGGAGCATTTGATCTGGCATATCTCCGCACTGTGCCGGGCATGACAATCGCGGCTCCATCCACAGCCGATCAGCTCAGGTCGCTGATGATCACTGCACTGAAATTCGACGGACCGTTTGCAATACGCTATCCGCGCGGATGCGTGCCCGACTCGCCGGCACAGACCGAGCCGGCCCCCATGCCCGTCGGCAAGGGCTACAAGATGCGCTCCGGTGCCGCTCTCACGTTCCTGACCATCGGACCCATTGCGCACACCGTGGCCGAAGCAACGGCCCTTCTGGCATCGCGTGGCATCGAGGCCGCTCACTTCGACATGATCTTTCTGAGACCACTTGACGATGATATCATGGCCCAGGCCGTAAGTTCTGGCGCGCCGATCATAACGGTTGAAGACGGCATACGTGACGGCGGTCTCGGATCGGCCGTGACCGAATGGCTCTCTGATCATGGCCATAGCGAAATTCCGGTGACGCGTCTCGGCCTGCCGACTGATCATTTCGTGACACACGGATCCTCGTCCCAGCTATATAAACTCTGTGGCCTTGATGTCGGGTCGATAGCTGACACTGCCGCTTCAATTCTGTCGAAATGAAAATATTGATCGCTGGAGCCGGAGAGGTCGGCTCGCATCTGGCAAAATTGCTTACTCGTGAAGAGCAGGAAATAATCCTCGTCGACACAGATGCCGAAAAACTTGACCGTCTGGACTCAAACTATAATTTGCTGACAGTCTGCGGTTCGCCGTCGTCATTCGCCACTCTGGCCGAAGCGCGGGCCGGCAACTGCGATCTTTTTGTGGCCGTGACTCCCTTTGAAACGAACAATGTGGGGGCTTGTGCCGTGGCCAAATCGCTTGGCGCAAGACGCACCGTGGCCCGTATCGACAATTATGAATATATGCTCCCGGAGCATCGTGCGTTTTTCTCGGCCCATGGAGTCGACTCGGTGATCTATCCCGAATATTTCGCCGCGCGCGAGATCGTGACGGCGCTCGAGCGCAACTGGGTGCGACACTGGTTTGAAATGCTCGACGGAAGCCTGATCCTTGTCGGCGTGAAAATACGTGACAACGCCACTCTGGCCGGAATGCAGCTAAAGGACTTCGGCCAGCTTACCCGCCATTTTCATGTGTCGGCCATCAAACGTCGCCATGACACCATAATCCCGCGCGGCGACGACACTATACAGGCCGACGACATCATATACTTCATGACCCGTCCGGAACATCTCGACGAACTGCGCCGGCTCTGTGGCAAGGAGAAGCACTCCATACGCAAGGTGATGATAATGGGCGGATCGCGAATAGCCATACGACTTGCCCGCATGCTGGCCGATACCCACAAGGTCACCATCATAGACCCGTCGCACCCGCAGTGCGTGAGCCTGAGCGAGAAGTGTCCGAAAGCTGAAATCGTATGTGGCGACGCCCGCGACAACGATCTTCTCATCGAGGAAGGAATCCGTTCGACCGACGCTTTTGTTGCGCTCAGCGATTCGTCTGAAACAAATATTCTGGCTTGTCTGACGGCAAAGGAATTCGGTGTACGCAAAACTATTGCCGAGGTGGAGAATATTCAATACATAGGCGAGGCCGAGGCGCTCAACATCGGCACTATCGTCAATAAAAAACTACTGGCCGCAGGTGCTATTTTTCAACTGATGCTCGACGCCGACGCCAATAATGCAAAATGCATGGCGCTTGCCGATGCCGAAGTGGCCGAACTGGTGGCTCGTCCCGACAGCAAGGTGACGCGTGCCAGAGTGCGTGATCTGAATCTGAGTCACGACATGACGATCGCCGGACTGATCCGCAACGGTGAGGGCCTGCTTGTGGCGGGCGACACGCTGATCATGCCGGGTGACCGGGTGGTCGTGTTCTGTCTCAGTGGCGCCATCCACAAAATAGAGCGCCTGTTCAACTGATATTTGAAACGATTGTTTTGCTATGAATCATTCATTGCAGCGCATTAATTTCCCAATGGTGGCACGCGTGATCGGATGGCTGCTTCTGATCGAAGCGGTGTTCATGTGTGTCCCGACTCTGATGGCGCTGCTCTGCCATGAGGCGGCGGCCATGCGCGCGTTCGGACTGCCGGCGGCGCTCACTGCCACTGTCGGTGCCGTCTGCGTGAAGTTTATCAGGCCCCGACGCACCGACATGGGCAAGCGCGAAGGTTTTTTGCTGACGGCGCTGGTATGGGTCGTGTTTTCGCTTTTCGGCATGTTGCCGTTCATGCTCGCCCCTTCTGCCCGGCTCAATCTCTCGCAGGCCTTTTTTGAAGCGATGAGCGGATTCACCACGACAGGATCGTCGCTTGTGGCCGACACCGACTCGCTGTCATGCGCCGTTAATATATGGCACTGCCTGAGCCAGTGGATCGGAGGGCTCGGAATCATCATTTTCACTCTTGCGGTGATCCCGATGTTCAACACTTCGGGCGGCATGCAGATGTTCAGCGCCGAGGCCACCGGAATAACGGTCGATAAAATTCGCCCGCGGATTTCGTCGACAGCCAAAGAGATGTGGGCCATGTATCTGGCTCTCACGCTGTTGCTCTTTGCCTTGCTGTGGGCCGGTCCGATGGACGGATTCACTGCGGCATGCCACGCCATGGCGACTATGAGCACCGGCGGATTCACCACCGCCAATGCCGGAGTGAGCACCTGGGCCACTCCATATGTCAAGATCGTGCTCACCGTGTTTATGTTCATCGGCGGCGTGAACTTCGCCATCATATATCGCACACTTCACGGCCAGTTCGCATCCGTGGCCTCCAATGATTCGCTGAAGACATTCGTGCGCATTATCCTGTTCGGCTCCATTGTCACCGCGCTGTGCGTGATTGCCTCAGGGCGGGTGGAGTCGTGGCAGAGCGTCACCATAGACCCGCTGTTTCAGGTGGTCAGCTGCATGACTTCCACCGGATATGCCTTGCCTGCATTCACTTCGTGGGGACCGGCCGCGGTGGGTATCGGCTTTCTGTTGATGTTTTCGGGCGGATGTGCCGGATCGACGAGTGGCGGAGCCAAGATTGACCGCCTGGTCTATCTGTTTAAATACCTGTCCAACCAGATGCGCCTCACGCTCCGCCCCAACGCAGTCTGCCCGGTTATCATCAACAACCGGGTGGTCCACTCCACCACAGTCAATAAAGTCGTGGCGTTTCTGTGCATCTGGGTTATTGTGATTGTGGCCGGATCCATAATCCTATCGATGCTCGGCATGCCTCTCCAGGCTGCATTCTACTGCTCCTTCTCCGCCATATCCAATGCCGGGTTTGAATCGTTTGCCTATGAATACAACAACGCTCCCGATGCGGGCCTGTGGGTGCTTTCGGCCATCATGCTGATCGGCCGCCTGGAGATATTCACCGTCTTGATTCTGTTTACGCGCACTTTCTGGCACCGCTGAGCGGCGAGGAGAGTGAGTGACGCTGCTCAGCGTATGCCGCGAAGAAAGTCTGCGCCCGACATCGCGCGCTTGCCGGCAGGCTGCACCTTTGTCAGCTCCAGCGGACCGTCGGCGCATTCCACATACAGCCGGTCAGAATGACGCTCTGCAGGCACTGCCGCTTCCAGCACTTTCAGCTCTGTTCCGTGGCATGCTATGCGCGCGGCAGGGTAGGGTGAAAGTCCGCGAATGTGATTGCGCACCTGTTCGCGGCTCTTCGACAGATCGATCATGCAGTCTTCGCGAAAAATCTTCGGCGCAGCCGAAGCCTCCTCGTCGGGCTGTTTGCGCGGAGTGGCCGTTCCGTTGGCCAGATCCTCGAGTGTGGCCACTGTCACTCTGGCGCCAAGCTCCATCAGCCGGTCATGGACTGAACCGACATTTTCGTCGGGGCCGATCGTTATGCGCTCCTGGCGCAGAATGTCGCCGGTGTCGATCTCATGCTTGAGCAGGAAAGTGGTCACGCCGGTCTCGGTGTCGCCGTTCATCACCGCGCGGTTGATCGGAGCGGCGCCACGATAGCGAGGCAGCAATGACGCATGAAGATTGAAAGTGCCCATCGGAGGCATGGCCCACACCGCCTCCGGCAGCATGCGGAACGCGATCACCACAAACAGGTCGGCTCCGATGGCCCGCAGCGCATCCAGAAACTCCTGGTCGCGCAGCTTTTCCGGCTGCATCACCGGAATGCCGTGCTCTGTGGCATATTGCTTCACGGCCGACGGCAGCAACTTGTGGCCGCGGCCTGCCGGCTTGTCTGTTGCGGTGACAACTGCAGCCACTTCATGACCGGCGCGGATTATGGCGTCGAGGCTCGGCACCGCAAACTCCGGGGTGCCGAGAAATACTATCTTAAGCTTTCTCATATGTGTTTGTCGGGGGTAGTTGCCTGGCCGGCCAGTGCCTGCCAGAGTGTGTCGTCAGGCACTGGGGCCGTCAGAGAAATCATCTTGCCGCTCACCGGGTGCACGAATTCGATATGACGTGCCATCAGCGAGATAGATCCGTCGGGGTTAGAGCGCTTGTCGCCATATTTGAGGTCGCCTTTCACCGGACACCCGATGGCCGACAGCTGCACTCTTATCTGATGTTTGCGTCCGGTCTCCAGATTGATCTCAAGAAGATGGTAGCGTTCTGTCGAGGCTATATGTCTATAGCTCAGTCGGGCTTCCTTTGCGCCGTCCGACGGGGTTGTCGAGGCATAGCTCTTATTGTTGCGTTCCGTTGTCGTGATGTGGTGAATCAGTCTGTCGGCATCTTTTGGCGGTGCAAAGCGTGTAACGGCCCAGTAGGTCTTGTGGACGGCGCCGGATCTGAACAGTTCGTTCATTCGGGCCAGTGCCTTTGATGTCTTGGCGAACACTACAAGGCCCGATACCGGCCGGTCCAGCCTGTGCACCACGCCGCAGAACACATTGCCGGGTTTGGCATACGTGTCTTTAATGTATTTTCTGACGTCTTCGACCAGAGGGCGGTCGCCGGTCTTGTCGCCCTGGACGATCTCGCCTGACTCTTTGTTGACGACGATTATGTGATTATCTTCGTAGATGACTTGCATTGGCAGTGGTTAAGGATAGAACCTATAAAGCTCATGGACGAGCTTTATAGGTTCTAAAATGATGATTGTCGGCGTTGTTTATCTGGCAACCGGACATCCGGCGCATTTTTCGGCGATTTCCGTGAAGAAATCGTTGCCCTTGTTGTCCACAAGAATGAATGCGGGGAAATCTTCGACTTCGATCTTCCAGATTGCTTCCATGCCGAGTTCGGGATATTCGAGCAATTCCACCTTCTTGATAGAGTTGGCCGCCAGAATGGCTGCCGGGCCACCGATCGAGCCGAGATAGAATCCGCCGTGCTTGTGGCAGGCGTCGGTCACCTGCTTCGAGCGGTTGCCTTTGGCGATCATGATCATGGAGCCGCCTGCGGCCTGGAACTGGTCTACATATGAATCCATGCGGCCGGCCGTTGTCGGGCCGAACGAACCGGATGCCATTCCTTCGGGTGTCTTGGCCGGTCCGGCATAATAGATAGGATGCTCTTTCAGATACTGGGGCATCTCTTCGCCGCGGTCAAGGCGCTCCTTGATCTTGGCGTGGGCAATGTCGCGGCCGACAATGATGGTGCCTTTGAGGCTCAGGCGGGTCGATACGGGATATTTGTCAAGTTCGGCGAGAACTTCGGGCATCGGGCGGTTGAGGTCGATTTTCACAACATCTCCTTCGCCGGCCTTGCGCAACTCTTCAGGAATCAGTTCGCCGGGGTTTGAGTCCAGTTTTTCGATCCAGAGACCATTGCGGTCGATCTTTGCCTTGACGTTGCGGTCGGCCGAGCAGCTCACTCCCATGCCGATGGGACACGATGCGCCGTGGCGCGGAAGGCGGATAACTCTGATGTCGTGGGCGAAGTATTTTCCGCCGAATTGTGCGCCGAGACCGATTTTACGTGAAGCCTCGAGAAGCTCTTTCTCCAGTTCGATGTCGCGGAAAGCATGTCCCAGCTCATTGCCCTGGGTTGGAAGCGAGTCAAGATACTTGACTGATGCTTTCTTCACTACTTCAAGATTCTTTTCAGCTGATGTTCCGCCGATAACGAATGCGATGTGATAAGGCGGGCATGCCGCAGTGCCGAGGGTCTTCATCTTCTCGACCAGGAAGGGCACCAGAGTTTTGGGATTGATCGTGGCCTTTGTCTCCTGATAGAGGTAGGTCTTGTTGGCCGAACCGCCGCCCTTGGCCACGAACAGGAAGTGATACTCGTCGCCTTCGCCGGCATGGATGTCGATCTGGGCCGGGAGGTTGCATCCGGTGTTGACTTCGTCATACATGGTCAGAGGCGCGTTCTGCGAGTAGCGCAGATTGCATCCGGTGTATGTGTCAAACACGCCGTGCGAGATCTGCTCTTCGTCACAGCAGCCTGTCCACACTTGCTGGCCTTTTGTGGCGTGGCAGATGGCTGTGCCTGTATCCTGACAGAAGGGAAGTTGTCCTTTGGCTGCTATTTCGGCATTGCGGAGCATGGTCAGCGCCACGAATTTGTCGTTGGCGCTGGCTTCCGGATCTTTCAGGATTCTGGCCACCATCTCATTGTGTTCGCGGCGCAGCATGAAGGCATTGTCATGAGTGGCCTGACGTGCCAGAACACGCAGTGCCTCCGGGTCAACGACCAGCATTTCATGGCCGCCCCAGTTCTCCACCTTCACATAGTCTTTTGTCAGAAGATAATATTCGGTTGTATCCGGGCCAAGCGGAAACATTTCCTGATATTTGAATTCTTTGCTCATATGAGGTTTAAATTGTGATAATTAATTATTAAGATCAGAAGTTGTATCCGGCGGTGAACTGCCACATTTTGTTGTAGCCCTTCACTCCGGCTCTGAGCATCGGCTCGGCGTTGGGGTCATTGCATGCTTCAGTGCCGAGAATTTCGCGGCAGCCGGCCAGGTAGTGGGCGCTGATAATGAAATCGCCGAACGCCACGCCTGCACCCATCTTGAAGCCCCAGTCAAACCGGCGGCTAACGCCTCCTTTGCCGAAATAGTCGCGTTTGTGGCGCCGGTCGGCCGGATTGCCTGTGTTGCCGTCATAGCGGTTGATGGTATATTTTTCATGACCGCCGAATCCCCATGCGAAATATGGGCCGACTTCGCCGATCAGGTTGATGTGCGGCCCACACTCGAATTTCATCGATGCCATGACAGGAACCTGGATGTAGTGGGCCACTGACGTTGAGGAGGTGATGGAGGCAAACGGCAACGGTTGTTCGGCGTCTGTGCCGATGCTGACGCGCTTGAAGCCATGTGATGCCGACGAGTAAAAAATACCGGGCTGTATGGAAATATATTTCCTGATGTTAAGGTCGGCGACGAATCCGGCCGTGACTCCGCCGCGCCAGTCGGGAGAATACATCTCGATCGCGGGCATCAGCGAAGCTTCGTTCGTCGAGGTGTTGCTTACATTTCCGCCTACACGTACTCCGAAACTTACAGGACGGTCTGCCGGGGCGGTGTTGATGACAATCTGAGCCGATGAACTCGAGATTCCCGCCACGACAGCTATGCAAGTGCTTAACAGATAGCGTTTCATTTTCAATGCGTTGATTCAGTTATTACTGCAAATTAACGAAAATTTTCCCAATTCACCAAATTTTGCATCATTACGCTTTTTTATAATTCTGAAATCTTCTGATCTGCCGTCCTGTACCCGCCCGTCGCGCATTTCATCCGACTGCTATGGCTTTGGCCAGCCGGCGGAAGTCGGAGATGGATCCGAAGCAGGTGATGCGGTCTCCTTTTTCTACTGTCAGTGTGGAGTCCGAAAGATCCAGTATGCAAGGTGTCTGAGCGCTTATTCCCAGCAGATTGCGCCGCCGGTTTGTGCGAGTGGCCGCTATTATTGACAATCCGTATTCGCTGCTGATTTCCAACGATGAATACGGTTCGCCGGCCATGCTGTCGGGAGCCGGAAACTCGATCACAGAGGCGTCATGGGTTATGCGGAGCACCCGGGTGGTGTCGCCCAGCGACATCTCCTGTGTCAGATCAAAGGCGGCGCGCTGTTCAGGCGTGATGATGCGTTCGACCTGCAGTCCTTCGAGAATCGCCTGATGGATTTCGTCGACTGCCCTGGCGAATATACGTTTTACTCCGAATTTTTTCAGCAGGGCCACTGTCTTGATCGAGGCGCCGAAGTTTTCGCCGATGGCCACAATCACAAGGTCGACTCCGGAGATTGGCAAAGCGCAGAGTGCCGCTTCGTCCGTGCAGTCGGCGATGTAGACGGTCGAGATATAGTCTTTGACAGCTTCGACAAGTGTTGGACGGATATCGGCGCCGATCACTTCGTTTCCGCTGTCGGTTAGATCTTTGGCAAGGTTGGACCCATAGATTCCGAGTCCGATTATAAGGCATTTCATAGATCAGGATATTATGATGTTGTCCGAGGGATATTGCAGCGCCGAATACCTGCGCATGCCGATGATTCCGGCCAGCAGCGACATCAGTCCCATACGGCCGATGAACATTGCCACGCAGAGCAGCATTTTTGCCGGTGTGCCGAGCAGAGGCGTTGCTCCGAGTGATGAGCCGACAGTGAACAGAGCCGAACAGCTCTCGAATAACAGCATGCGGGCCGGCAGGTCCGGTTCCATCAGCATCAGCGTGACGGTGAATGCCATGTAGCTCAGAATGGCCAGCAGAATAACCGACTGGGCGCGGTTGACCGATGCGGACGACAGGGTGCGGTTCCATGCTGTGACGCGGTCAGATCCGCCGATGGTTGAGCGCATGTGTAACCAGGCGGTGGCAATGGTGTTGACCTTGATTCCGCCGGCGGTGGACTGTGATGCTCCGCCGATGGCCATTAGAAATAGCAGCATGACGATAGTGACGTTCAGAAAACCGGATGGCGTCACCGACGAAAATCCGGCCGAGCGTGGCGTCACGGCATTGAACAGCGACTGCACGGTCTGTTGCCACGGTGACATTCCCTCCAGGCTATTGTGGCGTTCAAGCAGGAAGAAACCTACAGTGCCGGCCAAAAGCAGCCAGCCGGTTGTGACGAGCACGACCCGGGTGTTGAGATCCATCAGATGGATCGGGCTTGGTCCGGCATGGCTGCGCCGGAGTCTGGACCACACCCTGTGGAGTGACTGAAGAATGGCGTCGCGGGCATTGACCAGAATGGGGTATCCGATGCCTCCGCCAACCACAAGCACCGACGTGATCAGATAGATCAGCTGGTTGCCGTGGAGCAGGGCCGGATTTGACAGCCCGCCAGGCAGAGTGGAGAAGCCGGCGTTGCAGAAAGCCGAAATGGAGTGAAAGGCCGAAAAAGCCATTTCGTCACTGAGTGTCATGCCGGGAATTGTGTCGTGAATACTCCAGAACACGGCGACTGCCCCGAGAGCTTCGACCGAAAGTGTGAAAAGGAAAATCAGCAGCAGGGTGGGGAGCAGCGTGTTGATCGTCTTGCTATAGATCATGTCCTTGACCATGAGCTGCGAGTATATCGAAGCTCCTCCGCTGAAAAAGAGGGCGAACACGCTGGTGAAAGTCATCACCCCGAGTGCCCCGACCTGCATCATCACAGCTATGATCACCGCGCCGAGCGGGGTGAACGTGGAGGCCACATCGACAGTGGTCAGACCGGTGATGCACACTGCCGAGGTGCTCACAAACAGAGAGTCGGCGAGGCTGATGCCGCCATAGGTGCATCTTGGCATCATTAGCAGCATTGTGCCCGCGATGATGAAAAACAGAAACGACACCGCCAGGATCATCGATGGATTCAGACGCCGTCCGAGAGCCTTGACTGTCAGAAAACAGAGTATGACAGCAGAATAAGTGGCCATTATGGCGGTGGTGAAGAGCTGGGAATACATCAGCCTGTCGAGCCACGGAATCCACGGATGGACAGGCCGCGGATACATCCAAGGCAGTACTGTCAGCAGCATGGCGATGTCGATCAGCCACTTTACCGGCCTGTTTTCACGCGATGCGATGCGTGGTGTGAAGATGATTCTGAACAGTATGTTGGCGACAAATACTCCCTGGGCCACACGCATCCATGGGCGGATGTCGGCCAGAGCTATGGTGTCGCGGTCAAAGCCGGCATACAGGGCGATCAGTGTAAGACACATCACGGCGGCGATGGCCGAGATCGCTTCCAGACACACTGAAAGCACACGCAGAGTCTCGGTAAACCGACGTTCAAACCTTGCGTATGCTTTCCGTAATCTGGCCATAGTTATGGCTTATTTTGTCAGCTTGAAGCCTGCGCAGATGCCGTCATAGCTTTCAAGAAGCTGAGTCATAGTGCCGATGGAGGCGCTGCCGGTGACCGAGCCGACGGTCTTTACGATCGTGATGAGTTTGCTGACGTCAAACATGAGCGACATGGATTTCTTTCCGGTCATGGTTACGTATGCCGTCATAGAGCCGAGTTTGATGGATTTGAGAGCCTGGAATGTGAAGATGATATCGCCGTTTTCTGCTTTCTCGACCATGCCGCTTGCTCTGAGTTTGCCTGATTGCATTATGAATGTCTGGTCCTCGTTGATGGTGAGCACCAGGTTGGTCAGGCGGAATTTTTCATAATATGGTTCCAGTTTCCCTTCCACGACTCCGGCAGCTGCTGCGCCGCCGGCTTTCTGCAGGAAGTTGTCGCTTTTGAAGCACACGGCGGGGCCGGCATATTTCCATACTCCGGTCATCGACGCCGGGTTGATGTCGTCGGTAGAGATAAGTCCGCCGAGCACTCCGCCAAGGATGTCGCCGAGTCCTCCGCTCTTGTTGTCTGATTTGTCATCTGATGACGACGAACCCCCACCGGCCAGGCCGCTGAGCAGATTGCCGAGAGGAGAGTCTGAGGTTTGAACTGCTGATGAAGTGAACGAGGTGGCCGCGAACAGAGCCAAGGCGGCAAAAATTTTGAATTTCATAAAATATGTGTGAAAATTTAGCTAATTTGCTGCAAAGGTAGCAAAATGGCGTCGTAGGTTAAAGAAAAATTAGGGATTTTTTTGTTAAAATCCCTAATTCATATGTCAATGATTATCAGTCGACCTGGATAACTACTACTCCCGAAGAGCTCCAGAAGGCATCGGGATTTGTGATCACGAATGTCTTCATCCCATTTTCGCTCTCTTCAAATTTATAAGAGTCTTCGGGCTGCTTGGTCAGCACTTTGCCTTTCTTTGAGTCGAGCGGCAGCGAGCGCAGAGTGCGTCGGTCGGCGCGCTGCATGTAGCTTCTGTCAAAGTCCGACGGCAACACTTTTGTCTTGCGGAGGAATCCGCCTCCTTCAATGATGTCGTGCTCCTTGAGTTCCTGTTTGGTCCCGATCACGTAATATACGGCGTTCAGTTCGTCGATTGCGTCGGTCAGTGCCTGTTCGGCCTGGTTGATTCCGGCTTTGAGTGAATCGTTCGACGAGTGGAGCGAGTCAATTGTGTCGTCAAGGGCGGCGATATGTATGTTGGCGGCCTCAAGGCTCTGACGCAGTTCGGCCACAGTGGCGGTCTGCTTGTCAATCTGCTGGCGCAACTGCGCTATCTGGCGGTTCAGTTTTTCCTGTGCTGCCGAGTTGCTTTGTGCGAGTTGGCGTTCAAGTGCGTCTATGCGGTGGCGGCGGTCCTGCAGCCCGCGCTGTATCGCTTCCATCTGTTGGCGCAGGCGTTCGCGTCCCGATGCGTTTTCCTGATTGATAGGAGCTTCGACCAACTGTTCGAGAGCAGTGATCTGATCCATGCCCACTGTCACGTCGTAAAGCAGGGTGAACAATGAGTCGGAATTAGCCAGAGCGGTGCGCAGAGAATCGTCAAGTTCATGGTTGCGCGCCTCTTCCTGCTGCAATTTAGTGTTGCCGCATGATGATAACTCGATGACTGCGGCGGCTGATGCGGCGGCAAATAGAAGTTTTTTCATCGTTTTGACAGTTGTGGTGAATTAAATATTGTCTCTGTATTTGTTCTGATGGGCGCCTCTTGGTTCTGCTTTCTTCCCATCGATTACTATAACGATTTCTCCCTTGGGTTGGTTCATTGCAAAAAAATCGGCCAGCTCTCCGAGAGTGCCGCGGTGGGTAGTGTCGTGGAGCTTGGAAATTTCGCGACACACGGCCGCGTCGCGGTCCGGACCGCAGGCGCCGGCAAGCTCCGCCAGCGTTCTGGCCAGGCGCATCGGCGATTCATAGACCACGAAAGTGCGCGGTTCGGCGGCAAGTTCGGCCAGGCGTGTGGCCCGTCCTTTTTTCTGCGGCAGAAATCCCTCGAACACAAACCTGTCGCACGGCAGGCCGGAGTTGACCAGAGCTGGAATCAGCGCTGTCGGCCCCGGCAGGGTTTCCACTTCGAGTCCGCGCGTGCGGCATTCGCGCGAGAGCATGAAGCCCGGATCGGAAATGCCGGGAGTGCCGGCATCACTCACCAAAGCCACTGTCTCGCCTGCGGCGATGCGGTCGGCCACAGGACTCGAGGTTGAGTGCTCGTTGAATTTGTGGTGACTGATCATCGGGGTGCCGATGTCAAATTTTTTCATCAGCACCGCGCTGGTGCGGGTGTCTTCCGCCAGAATCACGTCGGCGTTGCGCAGCACCTCGACCGCTCTCGGGGTCATGTCGCCGAGATTACCCACCGGGGTGGGCACGATGTATAGTTTCCCGGCCATGTTTCAGAGAATGTTCGCATGGCGGTCGCTGAACCGGCGGCGCACCACAGCCAGAAAGTCGGCAACGTCGTCGTTGGCCGGATTCCAGCCCAGATCCACAAACAGATACTCTTCGGCCTCCTCTGCCGAAGTCATCGCTCCAAGCATTTCCAGCGTGTCGATCATCTCGGCGTCGCTGTTGCCGAACAGTTCGCGGCGGAAGCGGTAACGGTCGTTCAGAGTGAAGGCCCATTGCCGGCGTGACGTCGCAGTTTCGGTCTGAGAAACAGCTTCTTCCCCGACGGGTGACTCGGCGGCAGAGGCCTCGTCATCGTCAGCAGGTGTGGTGACGTCGTCGGCCTCCTGCTGATCGGCCGCAAGTGCTGCCACACGCTCTTTCAAGTCAGCCAGTCCGGCTGTCAGAGCGTCGATTTTTTTCATTATTTCTTGAATCTCGGTGCTCATGTCGTGAATATATTTGGCGTCAAAGTTATGATAAAAATAGGTAAATTGAAAATATTTTGCTAATTTTGACGCGTTATAATGAAAAATGCGTTTATAACAATCTTAATCATGGATGACTTCTCCGACTTGTTTAATGATTTGCTGCAATCCTGCGGTAGTGTAGACATTGCTGAGGCAGAGTTCAAACGAATGATAGCCGACAGCCAGTCGCTGCGTGCCGACTATCGTCGCTGGTGCAGCGAATATGGTTATACCGAGCGGCGCGGTTTTATCGACTATGCCGAAGAGTTTCTGGATGAACAGAACTCCAAACTGGACACACTCACTGACTATGACAATCAAGACTGATATATCATCATTCTCATCTGCAGAGCCCGATTCTGAATTGCCGCGCAGGCTTCCGGCTGAATGGGAGCATCATTCTGCCATTCTGATGGCCTGGCCTCACGACGGTACCGATTGGGATTATATGCTTGACGAGGTGCAGGAGTGCTACCTCCGTATCCTTGAGGCGATAGCCGCGGAAGAAACCGTCATTTTGCTGACGCCAGATGTCAGCGCTCTTCCGAAGCTCCCGTCTGGTGTGGTGCCTGTGGAGATTCCCACAAATGACACCTGGACGCGTGACTACGGTCCGCTTTGTGCCGAATTGTCCGACGGTTCTCCGCTGATCCTTGATTTCCAGTTCAATGGCTGGGGCCTGAAATTTGCCGCGTGTCACGACAATCAGGCCACACGCCGGCTGATTGAAAAAGGAGTGTTTCGCGGACGCTATGAATGCTGTGAGGATCTGGTGCTTGAAGGCGGATCGCTGGAGAGCGACGGACGCGGCACTCTGCTCACCACCCGCTGCTGCCTGATGGCTCCGAACCGCAACGAGCCGATGGGCGCTTCGGGCATAGAAAAAGAGATATTGCGCCGCACCGGCGCGCGCAAACTGCTGTGGGTCGACTATGGCTCGCTGGCCGGCGACGACACTGACGGACACGTCGACACAATGTGTCGTCTGGCGCCGGACAACACAATAATATATACAGGATGCTCTGATCCCGATGACGAGCATTATGACGGCCTGACGCGCATGGCCCGACAGTTGCGGCTTCTCACTGACGCTGACGGACAGCCTTTCAACCTTGTGGAGCTGCCTTTGCCCGACCCGATGTTTGATGCCGACGGCGAGCGCCTTCCTGCCACCTATGCAAACTATCTTGTGCTTAACCGGTCTGTGCTCATGCCCACATATGGCCAGCCACGCAAAGACCGTCTCGCCGCCGACACGTTGCGCATAGCGTTTCCCGGCCGCGAGATCCGCATGGTCGACTGTCAGGCACTTGTCAAGCAGCATGGTTCGCTTCATTGCGCCACCATGCAACTGCCAGAAAGTATCATCACGTTTCCATGAAAATAGGTATTATACAACAGCATAATTCGGCCGATAAGGCTGAAAACCAGCGTCGCATAGCCGATGCCGTGCGCAGCCTCGCCGCTTCAGGCGCAAGGCTGATCGTCAATCGTGAACTTCACGACTCGCTCTATTTCTGTCAGACTGAAAATGTCGACCTTTGCTCACTGGCCGAGCCGATTCCGTCGTCAACGACCGATTTCTACTCATCGCTTGCCCGCCAGACGTCGACCGTGATCGTCACCTCTCTGTTCGAGCGACGCGCTCCAGGACTGTATCACAACACGGCCGTGGTCTTCGACTCAGACGGGTCTGTTGCCGGTCGATATCGCAAAATGCACATACCCGACGATCCGGCATATTACGAAAAATTCTACTTCACCCCGGGCGATCTCGGCTTCAAGCCGATCGACACATCTGTCGGCCGTCTCGGCGTGCTCGTCTGCTGGGATCAATGGTATCCCGAAGCCGCCCGCCTGATGGCTCTGGCCGGTGCCGAGATTCTGATATATCCGACCGCCATCGGAACCGAAAGTTCAGACTCCCCTGAGGAGCAGGAGCGCCAGCGCCAGGCGTGGATCACTGTGCAGCGCGGACATGCCATCGCTAACGGATTGCCGGTGGTCACGGTCAACCGCACCGGCCATGAACCCGATCCGTCCGGGCAGACAGGCGGCATCTCATTCTGGGGAAGCAGCTTCGTGGCCGGTCCACAGGGCGAATTTCTGCATCAGTCGCCGGTCTGCGAGGAGGACTGTGTGGTTGTCGACGTCGACATGGCCCGCTGCGAGCAGGTGCGTCGCTGGTGGCCCTTTCTGCGCGACAGGCGCATCGACGCGTATTCCGGTCTGGTCAAACGCTATCTCGACGAGTGATGCCGCCGCGTGTAATCAACATTGTGGTGGCGGCCGGGTCGGGCAGCCGCTTCGGCTCAGAACTCCCGAAACAGTTTTGCGAATTGGGCGGACGCAGCGTGCTCGACCATGCTCTGGAGCGGCTTGAAAACGCGCTGCCCGGATCAGTGACGGTGGTGGTGCTGTCGCCGCAGTTCATGGACCGGGCCGCAGGACGCATGGCCGTGGCGGGCGGGGCCAGCCGGTGGGAGTCTGTCAGAAACGCCATCGAAGCCACTGCAGGAATCGACGCCGATGTGATCACGGTCCATGACGGCGCTCGCCCGTTGCCGTCGGCAGGCATGATCATGCGTGTGGTCGAAGCCTGTCGCGGACATCATGGCGCCATTCCGGTCGTGGAGGTGACCGACTCGTTGCGCAACGTCGACGGGACTCCGGTGGACCGCGCCGCTTTCCGCGCCGTGCAGACACCGCAGGCCTTCCGCGCCGACATGCTGCGCCGGGCCTATACTCTCCCTTGCAGGCCGGAGTTCACCGACGACGCTTCCGTCATGACCGCGGCCGGATTTTCCGATATAGCCATGGTTGACGGCGATCCAATGAACATCAAGATCACACGTCCTGCCGACATTGCGGTTGCCGAAGTATATCTGACGCATGGCGCCCGACGCTGACGTTAAATTCATAAAAGGCATAGGCCCGGCCAGAGCTGAACTCATCGGTCGGGAACTCGGCATCCGCACGGTGTCGGATCTGCTCCGCCATTATCCGTCGGGCTATGCCGACCGTTCGCGTATCTACCGCATCGCCGACCTGAGCGGAAGTGATCTCCCGGCCGTGCAGCTCAAAGGGCGCTTCGTTTCGGCATCGTTGGCCGGCGAAGGCGCCAAGACCCGTCTGGTCGCAGCTTTTTCCGACGGCACCGGAGTGATCGAAGTAGTGTGGTTCAGGCAGATAAAGCAAATGCGCCAGGCTCTCAGCCCCGATACCACATACGTGATTTTCGGCAAGCCGACGGAATACAACCGTCACTGGCAGATAGCCCATCCGGAGATCGACACCGAGTCTGCGGCCGCCGACAAGACCGGACTGCGCGGCATATATCCGCTCACCGACAAGTTGCGCAACCGCGGGGTTACCTCGCGCACCATAGCCACATGGATCTCAAACGTGTTGGCCGCAAGGCCGTGCCTGGAGGAGGTGATACCCGACAATGTGCTGGCCGGCTACGGTCTGATGGCGATCAACGACGCCATACGCGCGATTCACCGTCCTGAAAACATGGCCGAGCTGGAGCGGGCACGCTTCCGGCTCAAGTTTGAAGAGCTATTCTTTCTGGAAATAAACATTCTGATCTACTCGCGCACGCGCAGCCGGTCGCTGCTTGGTCATCGCTTCGGGAGAGTAGGGCGCTTTTTCAACGATTTCTACACTCAGTGCCTGCCGTTCGAGCTGACCGGAGCGCAGAAGCGGGTGATCCGCGAAATCAGGGCCGACATGAACACCGGACGACAGATGAACCGGCTGCTGCAGGGCGACGTCGGCAGCGGAAAGACCCTTGTGGCCCTGCTGACCATGCTGATCGCCCTCGACAACGGATCGCAGGCTTGCCTGATGGCGCCGACAGAGATTCTTGCCACACAGCATTTTCAGTCGATCTCCGAACTGGTTGCGCCGATCGGCGTCAACGTGAAGCTGCTCACCGGTTCCACGCCGCGCCGCGAGCGCGAGGAGATTCACCGGCAGCTGGCCGACGGATCGCTCCACATTCTCATCGGCACCCATGCCGTCATTGAAGACTCTGTCAGGTTCTCGCGGCTCGGATTCGTGGTCATCGACGAGCAACACCGATTCGGTGTGGCCCAGCGGGCCAGGCTCTGGAGCAAGGCCGCTGTAGCTCCTCACGTGCTGGTCATGACGGCCACGCCGATTCCTCGCACCCTCGCCATGACCGTCTATGGCGATCTCGACGTCAGCGTCATCGACGAGCTGCCGCCAGGTCGCAAACCGGTGCAGACGGTGCTTCGCTATGACGCCCAGCGCCAGAGGGTTTATGACGGAATCCATGCGCAGCTTCTGCAAGGACGTCAGGTCTACATTGTCTACCCCCTGATCGATGAAAACGAGAAGTCAGACATGCGTTCGCTCGAGGAAGGCTACGAGTTCATTGCCCATCTGTTCAAAGACTTCAAAGTGGCCTGTGTCCACGGGCGCATGAAGCCGGCCGACAAGGACAGGCAGATGACCAGATTCGTGTCGGGCGAGGCTCGCATACTTGTGGCCACGACAGTGATCGAGGTCGGTGTCAACGTGCCCAACGCTTCAGTGATGGTGATCGAGAATGCCGAGCGTTTCGGCCTTTCGCAACTTCATCAGCTGCGTGGCAGGGTGGGGCGCGGCGCCGACCAGAGCTACTGCATACTGATGTCGCGCGAGTCCATTTCGGCCAACACCAGAAAGCGCCTCGAGATCATGACCTCGACAACCGACGGGTTCATCGTGGCCGAAGCCGACCTCAAACTCCGTGGCCCCGGTGACCTCGAGGGCACAATGCAGAGCGGGCTGCCGATTGAACTGAAGATGGCGTCGCTGGTTTCCGACGGACAGATTGTCGAGGCGGCACGCAGGGCCGCATCGGCCCTTCTTGATGCCGATCCCGACCTGGAGCGGCATCCGGCCATACGCGCCCGCCGAGAGGCCCTCTATCCGGCTGCATGCGACTGGTCTCGCATCAGCTGAGCGGCTATTGTCTGATTGTCAGAGAACTGTGTATAAGATTTGTGAAATCTTAAAAAATGTTGTACCTTTGCGGTAAAATAAACCTCCATTATAACACATCACACACGAAAAACTATGAAAATAGCTTCGCGATTTTACCGCTCTGCTGCGATTGGCTCAGCGGTTGCTCTTGGCGTTGGCCTGAGCGGGTGTATCGATGACAAGTATGACCTGAGTGACATCGACACCACAGCCAGAGTCAATTTCAATGATCTGGTTCTGCCCGTCAAGATGGCTCCGGTCGAGCTGCAGAACGTTATCGAGGCCGATGCCAGCGATGACCTGGAATCGGATGCCGAATTCCGCTATAACGTGGAAACCGGCGAATATTACATTCAGACCGACGGAACTTTCAGCGTCGACGACATCACGATCAACGGCATCAATGTCGATCCGCTCGACAACGAGACACGCACCGTCACCACTCCCGTGCGCCAAGGCAGTGAAAAGCTCTCTGAAATATCTGGTGTTGACCTGAATGACCTGCTCTATGACTTCACTTATGAATTCGACGGCGTCGACGACTACATACAGGACATCTCTGTGGCCACAACCGATTTCTCGATCAATATCAACGCACGCACATCGCAGTCCGACGTCATGCTCTCTGACATGTGTTTCCACTTCCCGGCCGGACTGGTCGGCACACCTGTCGCCGACAATGGCCGCTATGATGTTGACTACGACATTAACACCGGCCTGCTCACGGTCTACGGCCAATACACACAGATGCACCTTGTCTTCGATGTTGACCGGCTTTATCTTCACGAGGCCGGTGGTCAGTTCAACCGCGCCGACGCCACGTTCATCTTCAAAAACAACGTCGGAGTGGTCGATGCCGAAATCGTGTCGGAAAATGCCGCTCCATCGGTGACCATCTCCATCGACTATGATTTCAGCGCGCTCGATGTCACTGCCATCACCGGCATCATCCACTACAATGCCGATGTCGACGATTCTTCTGTCTCGCTGGCCGACCTCCCAAAAGAACTGCGACAGGAAGGCACCGACATCACGCTGCTCGATCCGCAGATCTATCTCAACGTCACCAATCCGCTTGCCGAATATGGCGCTTTCGCCGAAACCGGACTGGCCATATATCAGGTGCGCGACGATGACACCGCCGCCGATCCCTCAGCCGAGATCTCAGACGTGAAAATCGGCTTCAACCCGAATACCGGCGCTCCACTCCTTGACCAGACAATCCTCCTCTCCACCGGAACCGAAGCCCCCGAAAACACCATCATGCCATTCACCAACCATGTCCGCTTCGACGGACTCGGCGCTGTTGTGGCCGGCAACGGCCTGCCGACGGAGCTGCTTGTCAGATTCGTCGATCCGCGCGTGCCCATGAACACCAAGGTCACAGACTTCCCGATCGGCCAGACTGTCAGCCGCGTCGAAGGAACCTACACCTTCTATGCCCCGCTCGCACTGGCCAAAGACTCCCGCATCGTCTACTCCGACGATGACTGCGGCTGGGACCTTGAAGATGCCGACGATCTCCACATCGACCTTCTGGAGATCACAACCGACGTGACCAGCGAACTGCCGCTGTCGGTGACGCTCTCGGCCATCCCGCTCGACAAAAAAGGCGATCCGATGGATCCGGAGAAAATAAAGGTGACACCGGCCGAAATTCCGGCCAACTCCACTGCTTCGGTCGTGCTTCGGGTGACGGGCGACATCGTCGGAATCGACGGCATACGCTACACTGCCACAGTCGTGGCCGACGGATCGGAAAAGGCTCTGACCCGCACCATGAAACTCAAACTCGACAATCTCCGCGGCAAAATCAACGGATACTATCAGACTAAAATGTAATGCCATTATCACACACGATCGATATGAAACAGATATTCAAGTCGGCTGTCGCCGCTTCATTGATATTCTCTGCCGCCGCAGGAGCATCGGCACAAAACCGCTCGGCATACTTCACCGACAACTACACCTATCGCTTCATGCTCAACCCGGCGTTCGCCAACGAAAAAGGATTCTTCTCTATGCCGGCGCTGGGCCAGCTCAACATGGCCACACAAGGCAACGTCGGCATCGACAACTTCCTTTATGTGGTCAATGGAAAAACAACCACCTTCATGAATCCAGACGTCTCTGCCTCTGAATTTCTGGGAGGCCTGAAAGACCGCAACCGTCTTGGCTTCAACACCAAAGTAGGCGTGCTCGCCGTCGGATTCAATGCCTTTCGCGGCTACAACACCGTCAGCGTCAACATTAACGGCGACGTGGCCTTCTCCATGCCCAAATCTGTGTTCAGCCTGCTGAAACAGGGCGTCGAGAACCGCACTTACGACATCTCTGACTTCGACGCCCACGCCTCGGCCTATGTCGAAGTGGCCCTCAACCACTCACGCCAGATCACCAGCCAGCTGCGCGTCGGAGCCGCTGTCAAATTCCTGGTCGGAGCCGGCAACGTCGACATCAACATGAAAAAAGCCCATCTGGCACTCGGCGAAAACGACTGGGACGTGCTCACCAACGCCGAGATCCAGGCAAACCTGGCCGGACTCAGATACCAGACTGAATACAGCAAAGAGACCGGACGCGACTATGTCAGCGGAATGGACATGGACAAAATGGGTGTCGGAGGCTATGGACTTGCATTCGATCTGGGCGCGACCTATGAACTCAACGACGATTGGCGCTTCTCGCTCGCGTTCAACGATCTCGGCTTCATTTCGTGGAAAAACAACGTGGTGGCCTCCACACAAGGCGACCGCTGCTTCCGCCTCGGCGACTACACCCTCGACCCGGCCGACATGTCAGGATCGTTTGACGACATGGAGGACCGTCTCTACACTCTCTATCAGCTCGACGACCTTGGCGACAAAGGCTCACGCACCCGCGCCATCGCCGCGACGATGAACGTCGGCGCCGAATACGTGTTCCCTCTCTACCGCCCGCTAACCTTCGGTCTGCTCAACACCACCCGCATTGCAGGTGACTTCACCTGGACCGACTTCCGCCTCAGCGCCCAGGTGCGTCCGGTCAAATGCCTCTCGGCTGCTGTCAACTATGGCATCGGCACCTTCGGATCATCCTTCGGATGGGTTCTCAACCTGTCCACCACAGGATTCAACCTCTACTTCGGCATGGACCACACCCTGGGAACGCTCACCAAACAGGGCATTCCTTTGAATCCCAATTCACAGATCTCTGTCGGAATCAACTTCCCCTTTGGTCGCTGATCCAGCACCCCTCGGATTAACCATTGCAAAGGCCGCGAATATTCGCGGCCTTTGTTGTCTGTCAGTGCTTTAGGCTCCGAAAGAGAAAATAAACCGCTTTTCCCCGCTTTGTCACGGATTTTTTTATTATCTTTGTGCCACATATCTAACCAAACCAATACCATTAACTCATTTACAGAGCAATCATGGCAGAACAAAAAGAAAAGCTCTTTGAAATGTTTCCGCCCGTCACCACTGAAGAATGGCGCGCCAAGGTCGACGCTGACCTGAAGGGTGTGCCGTTCGAGAAGAAACTCGTGTGGCGGACAAACGAAGGCTTCAATGTCAACCCGATGTACCGGAAAGAAGACATTGCCGACTTCAAGACAACAAACTCGCTGCCCGGAGAATTCCCCTTCGTGCGCGGCACCCGCACCGACAATGACTGGCTTGTGCGCCAGGAAATCATCGCCGAAGACCCCGCCGAAGCCAATGCCAAGGCGATCGACGTGCTGGGCAAGGGTGTGAACTCGCTCGGATTCCATATGCACTCTGTCAGCGCCGACAACCTGGCCTGCATGCTCAATGACATCGACCTCGCTAAAGTCGAGATCAACATCAGCTGCTGCGTCAGACACGTCGAAGAGCTGACCCGGATGCTTGTGGACCTCGTCGTGGCCCGTGGCTGCGCCGACACATTCCGCGGATCGGTTAAATTCAACCCCTGGCGCCCCAACCTCGTCAAAGGAAAAGACGCCTGCATCGACGCCGTCGCAATCGCAAAGTCGCTCATCGCATCGGCCGCTCCGGTGCCCGGACTCAAAGTCCTCACCGTTGACTCTGCGCTCTTCAACAACTCCGGTGCCTACATATATCAGGAACTCGGCTATGCGCTCGCATGGGGCACCGAATACCTCAACCTGCTCACCGACGCCGGACTCGACGTCGACACCGTCGCTCGCCGCATCAAGTTCGACATGGGCATCTCCACCAACTACTTCATGGAGCTGGCCAAATTCCGTGCCGCGCGCATGCTCTGGGCGCAGATCGTCAAGCAGTTCAACCCCGCATGCGACTGCTCCTGCAAAATGGCTGTCCATGCCGAGACATCGCGCTTCAACCAGACGGTATTTGACGCCCACGTCAACCTGCTCCGCTCGCAGACCGAAGCAATGAGCGCCGCTCTGGCCGGTGTCGACTCCATCACAGTGACACCGTTCGACACCCCCTATAAGACTCCCGACGAATTCTCGGAACGCATAGCCCGCAACCAGCAGCACCTGCTCAAGGAAGAAAGCCACCTCGACAAAGTGGTGGACCCTGCCGGCGGATCATACTATGTCGAGACCCTCACCGTCTCCATCGCCGCCGAAGCTTGGAAACTCTTCCTGGCCGTCGAGGCTGAAGGCGGATTCGCCAAAGCAGTAGCCGCCGGAACAGTGCAGGCCGCCGTCAACGAAAGCAACGCCAAGCGCCATGCCGACGTGGCCCGGCGCAAAGAAGTGCTGCTCGGCACCAACCAGTTCCCCAACATCAACGAAATGGCCGCCGAAAAAATCGAAAAATCCGGCGCTGCATGCTCCTGCGGATGCGAAAAAGGCCCCGGCGCACTCAACACCGCCCGCGAAGCATCCGACTTTGAAGACCTGCGCCTCGCCACCGAAGCCGCGGCCAACCGCCCCAGAGTCTTCATGCTCACCATCGGCAACCTCGCCATGCGCCTGGCCCGATCCCAGTTCTCCGGCAACTTCTTCGGATGTGCCGGCTATGAAATCATCGACAACAACGGATTCAAGACCGTTGAAGAAGGCGTCGACGCCGCCCTGGCCGCAAATGCCGACGTGGTGGTGCTCTGCTCGTCAGACGACGAATATGCCGAATACGCTCCCGCCGCCTTCCGCTATCTCGACGGACGTGCCGAGTTTGTCGTGGCCGGCGCCCCGGCATGCTCCGATGACCTCAAGGCCATCGGCATCGAAAACTTCATCAACGTGCGCAGCAACGTCCTCGACACCCTGCGCGCATTCAATGCCAAACTCCTCAAATAATCCCTGACTTATGCGTCCCGATTTCACTAAAATCAACATATCGGCCGATGCCTTTCCGGCACACGCCGCACACGCTCCCGAAGTGACCAAAGAGGAAGAATGGCTCACTCCCGAGCTTATCCCCGTAAAACCCGTCTACACCAAAAACGACCTCGAGGGCATGGAGCACCTCGACTATGTAGCCGGACTCCCTCCCTTCCTCCGTGGCCCCTACAGCGGCATGTATGCAATGCGCCCCTGGACAATCCGCCAGTATGCCGGATTCTCAACCGCAGCCGAATCCAACGCATTCTATCGCCGCAACCTCGCCTCCGGACAAAAAGGTCTCTCCGTGGCGTTCGACCTTGCCACACACCGCGGATATGACGCCGACCACTCACGCGTGGTGGGCGACGTCGGCAAAGCCGGTGTCAGCATCTGCTCGCTCGAAGACATGAAAGTGCTCTTCGACGGCATTCCCCTCAACAAAATGTCGGTGTCGATGACCATGAACGGCGCTGTGCTCCCGGTGCTCGCCTTCTATATCAACGCCGGACTCGAACAGGGCGCCAAACTTGAAGAGATGGCAGGTACAATCCAGAACGACATCCTCAAGGAATTCATGGTGCGTAACACCTATATATATCCGCCGGAATTCTCGATGCGTATCATCGCCGACATCTTCGAATACACATCGCAGAACATGCCAAAGTTCAACTCCATATCCATCTCCGGCTACCACATGCAGGAAGCCGGCGCGACATGCGACATCGAACTGGCATACACTCTGGCCGACGGCCTCGAATACCTCCGCGCCGGCGTAAACGCCGGAATGGACATCGACGCCTTCGCCCCACGACTCAGCTTCTTCTGGGCCATCGGCATGAACTTCTTCATGGAAATCGCAAAGATGCGTGCCGCGCGCATGCTCTGGGCAAAAATCGTCAAGCAGTTCAACCCCAAGAACCCCAAATCGCTCGCACTGCGCACCCACTCACAGACCTCCGGCTGGTCACTCACCGAGCAAGACCCCTTCAACAACGTCGGCCGCACCTGCATCGAGGCCATGGGCGCCGCTCTGGGCCACACCCAGTCGCTCCACACCAACGCCCTCGACGAAGCGATCGCCCTGCCCACCGACTTCTCGGCGCGCATCGCCCGCAACACCCAGATCTACATCCAGGAAGAAACCTACATCACCAAAGAGATTGACCCCTGGGCCGGATCATACTATGTCGAGTCGCTCACCAACGAGATCGCACACCGAGCCTGGCAACACATCCAGGAAATCGAAAAACTCGGCGGCATGGCAAAAGCCATCGAGACCGGACTCCCCAAGCTCCGCATCGAAGAAGCGTCGGCCCGCACTCAGGCACGCATCGACTCCGGACGCCAGACAATCGTCGGCATCAACAAATACCGCCTCGACCACGAAGACCCGATCGACATCCTCGAGATCGACAACACCCAGGTGCGCAAAGAGCAGATCGAGCGTCTCGACGACCTCAAGGCCCATCGCGACGAAGCCGCTGTCAAGAAAGCCCTCGAAGCAATCACCGAATGCGTGCGCACTAAGCAGGGCAACCTCCTCGACCTCGCCGTCAAGGCCGCCGGACTCCGCGCCACCCTCGGCGAAATCTCAGATGCCTGCGAAGACGTCGTGGGCCGTTATAAAGCTGTAATCCGTACAATTTCAGGAGTGTATTCATCAGAAACCAAAAACGATGCCGACTTCCTCCGCGCACGCGCCCTCACCGAAGAGTTTGCACGCCGCGAAGGTCGCCAGCCCCGCATCATGATCGCAAAGATGGGCCAGGACGGCCACGACCGCGGCGCCAAAGTCGTTGCCACCGGCTATGCCGACTGCGGATTCGACGTCGACATGGGACCCCTCTTCCAGACCCCGGCCGAAGCTGCCCGCCAGGCCGTGGAGAACGACGTCCACATCCTCGGTGTCAGCTCGCTTGCCGCCGGACACAAAACCCTCATCCCGCAAGTGATCGACGAGCTTAAAAAACTCGGCCGCGAAGACATTATGGTCACCGCCGGCGGCGTGATCCCCGCCCAGGACTATGACTTCCTCTATCGCGCAGGCGTTTCTGCCATCTTCGGTCCAGGCACCCGGATTCCCGTCTCGGCAATCAAAATGCTCGAAATCCTTGACCCCGATCTCGAACAATTTGCGAAATAACGCTTTTTTTCGTAAATTTGCGCCCGCAAAAACAAAAACAAAACTAAAAACTCAATGGCAACTACAGCTGACTTCAAAAACGGTATGTGCCTCGACATCGATGGCCAGTACTACTTCATCGTCGAATTCCTGCACGTGAAACCCGGCAAAGGCCCCGCTTTCGTGCGCACTAAACTCAAAAACGTTCGCACCGGACGCGTGATCGACAAAACATGGAACTCAGGTGTCAAAGTTGAAGAAGTGCGCATCGAGCGTCGCCCCTACCAGTTCTCTTACAAAGACGACATGGGCTACCACTTCCTCCACACCGAGACATGGGAAGAGATCATCGTTCCCGGCGAAAGCATCGAAGGTGTGGAATTCCTCAAAGACGGTGACATTTGCGAAGCCATGGTGCACGCTGCCTCCGAAACTGTGCTCACTTGCGAAATGCCTACTTCCGTGGTGCTCGAAATCACCTACACCGAACCCGGAATCAAAGGCGACACCGCAACCAACACCCTCAAACCCGCAACCGTTGAAACCGGTGCCACAGTGCGTGTCCCCCTGTTCTGCAACACTGGCGACAAGGTCCGCATCGACACCCGCGACGGTTCATACGTTGAGCGCGTGAAATAACAGCACTCCCCCCATATAACGATCCACAACCACCCAGGCTGCGCCGGGCGACATAAAAAATCGCTCCGTGCAGTCTGGTTGCATAAAACAAACATCAATCAATAACTCTAAAAACACGTTTTATTTATGGGAAAAAAGCTACTCACCCTTCTCGCAGGCTTCATGGCCCTCACCGCCTCCGCCGAAACGGTTGTGAAAGTGGACCTAAGCCAGATAACCCAAGATAATGCCACTGCGGTCACTGATGGCGTGACTGTTACTTCAGGCCGAAAAAGCAGCACTAAAACATATTTTGACGGAAAACAATTGCGCTTTTACGCAAAAGATGTGTTGACCATTAGCTCGGAATATGATATACTTGCTGTCAACTTCACTTCAACGACTACAAGTAATCCAATCAGCAATCTTACTTGCTCTACGGATGATTATAGTTACACCACTGATCCAGCTGCTGTTACAGCGTCGACTAAGGATGTAACCTATAACTTGATAACTCCAGTTAAGTCAATTGTTTTTAGCAATACTGCTCAAACGCGCTTCAATACCTTGTCGGTTACTATAGCCGCTGAGCCTGACACCCGAAATGAAGTGACTCTGTCATGGCCTGAAAAGCAATATGATGCCGTGCTTGAAAATGGTTTTACCGCTCCGACTCTTAGCGTTGACCCCGAAGTTGCCAAGGGAGAAGTGGTGTATTCATCATCAGATGAAAGCGTGGCAACTGTTGATGCCAATGGCGCGGTAACCCTGGTGGGTACAGGTCTGACCACAATCAAAGCGGCCATCTCTGACAGCGAAACATATAAAAATGCTTCGGCTGAATATGCTCTGATTGTAACAACCAACAAGCGTGAGAATCCGTTTACCGTTGAGTTTAAGAAAGGTACAAGCAAGGATGGTATAGGTGATCTGACGACAACTACGGATCTTTTCAACGTGATACTTGTAGGTGCTCAATACATTGATAGTGTTACAAAAACAAGTGGAACTGTAAAGTATCAATCGACTGACGGTATCCGAATCGGAGCATCTTCAAGTGCTGGATCCGTTACTTTTAAACTTGATCAGTCGTATGTAATTTCCAAAATTGTACTCGGTTTTGCTCCATATAATACAAAAGATAATGGAGCTGTGACCGTAAATTCTGTTACACAGAATTTCAGTTCATCGGATATGCCCGCTGAACTGGTTTATGAATATACTGGTACTGATAAGAAATCTGTAGAAGAAATTGTAATAACAACTGGAGGTTCTACTAAAAGAGCACTTATTTCATCCATCACTGTTTACTATGAAGAAGGCAATCAGGCCAGCGCTGAACTTGCTTTCGCCAACAATGAATATACAGCATTTCTCGGAGCTACGTTCACTTCCCCGAAAGCAACCACTGTCAGCAACGGCCAGATCACTTATGCTTCGAGCAATACTGACGTTGCCACTGTTGACGAACAGACCGGCGATGTAACTGTTCTTGCAGTTGGTACCACCGTTATCACTGCTTCTGTTGCCGAAACAGAAGAATTCTACTCTGGTGAGGCTGAATACACTCTCACTGTTGTTGATCCCGCTGCTCAGCTTCCGTATTACGTTTCCGCTCTTGGCGTAGACTTCACATTCGAGCAGGCCGAGTCATATCCTTGGTCATACGATAAGACATATGGCCTGAAAGGTTCCGGCTTTGTCAGCGGTGCGGTTGTCGCTTGCGATGGCCTTGCCATATCTCCTGTAATTGATCTCTCAGTTTGCGTTGATCCGGTTCTGGATTTTCAGCAGGCATTCAATAATTACAAGATTGACAATGTGATGATCGATGTTGCCGATCTCAATGGCTATGCCTTCGTCATGGTGAAAGAAGAAGGTGATGCCGATTGGAGCGAACTTGCTGTTCCTACTGCGCCTGCCGCATTCTCATGGACTTTCTATCCTAATGAGCAGATCGATCTTGGTGCATACGCCGGCAAGAAAATTCAGATTGCCTTTAAATATGTGTCAACAGAAGAATGTGCCGGAACATGGGAAGTCAAGAATATTACTGTTGCCGCCATCACTGATCTCGCCATCCTTGTTAATGGAGAAAGACCCACAGACCAGTCATTTGATGAAAATACCGAGATCACTTTGACAGCACCTGCTGGAGCAGTTATCTACTATGCCTGGGTTGCAAACGATCCTTCTGTTATGGCTGATGCAAATGCTGTCGACTCTTATGACTGGATTGAAGCTCCCTCGAATCCTTACACAATGACCGTCGGCAATCACAAGGGAGAACTGCTTAAGGTGCGCTCGACTGCCTCTGACGATAAGATCGCGCAACTCCTGTTCCCTGAGGATGGTGTCGTCACCCGCATCGAAAACGTTGTGGCCGGCGTGACCGAAGCTTCAGCCGAATGGTTTGACCTTCAGGGCCGCCGTGTGGCCGAACCCGCCAACGGACTCTACATACGTCGTCAGGGACGCACTGCCACCAAAGTGCTGGTGAAATAATCGCCGCCCTCCACAGACCGCCTGAAAACAACGAACGGCCGGAACCCGCCTATGTGTGGTTCCGGCCGCTTTTATGTGGCTC
>CAMWTI010000006.1 GCA_947177135.1 uncultured Porphyromonadaceae bacterium
CGCCTGAAACGCGACCGCCCATCTGCTTGGGCAAACGCAGGGAGCCGAGGGTAAACGCCGAGTCGGGGCCGATGGATATTTTCATCGACAGGCCAAACTTCGGACCGCGCGCAATGCTGTCGAGCAGCTCCACCTCAACAGGCGACTTCCTGTAGAGATCAACACGGCGCAACCCTTTGCGGGTGGAATAGACATTATTGATTCCAAGACGCTCCACCACGGTCTGCATCACGGCAGGCGAACTGAGAATAAACATTTCGTCTATAATTGCGGAATTGACCGGCCTGACTCCCAGCGATTCCAGATCAGTGGTCATGAACTGCGAGGAATCGGACTTGAGCAACACCTGGACGGTGCGCTTATAGGAATAGGGGGCCGACATCAGATAAAGCGCGGCAAGAGCGAACACCGCCACAAACGAAATCACATACCAGCGCCACTTTGAGCGGATATGCCTGAACAGGTCAGACATCGACAATACAGACTCGTCGTCGTTATTATTGAAGTGCGAATCACTGCGAAATGCTTCCATTGTTTATTCTAAGCTATTTAACGTGTCAGTGTGACAATCAGGGTGGCGACCGACACTGCTATGGACACCAGAGATGTCCAGAATCCGACAGATTTGAACGTGTTCTCATTGACGCTGCTCTGACCGGTGCGGGTGTTGTTGGGTTCGACGTATATCACATCGCCCTGCTGCACATAGTAAGCCGGAGAGTTCATGAAATCGGTGGAACGCAGATCAACCTGATAGAGCGTGCGCCGGTTATTCTCCTCCCTGATCACCCAGACTCTGTCACGCTTGCCGTAGACGGTCAGATCTCCGGCCATGCCGATCGCCTCAAACAGGTTGATGCGGTCGCGGTCAATGGAATAGGCTCCAGGGCGCGCCACTTCGCCGACTGCGGTATACATCAGATTGGCAAACTGCACCGTAACAACGATGCTCGAGCCTTTCTTCATTACTCCCTCACGGATTATGCTGCGCTTGACAGCGTCGGCTATTTCCTGGCGGGTGAGACCGCCGACTGCGATTTCGCCGATTATCGGAAAATCGATCGTACCTTCCGGCGACACGGTATATGACAGAAAGTAATCCTGACCGCCGGTCGAATTGTTCACGGCGTCATGCGCCACATTCCGGCGACTCAGACGCGACGTCTCCGAAATCAGATTCAACAACGACGTGGCATGAGGATCATCACACGTGATAAGTATCTTGATATCATCTCCAGGACGCACTTTCACATCACCCGCTTCCTTGTCCATGACCTCCTGGACCAGAGCCGGAGAAGCGTCCTGAATATACACTACCTCACGGGCAGAATGGCACGAACTGACTGCAAATGCAGCCAAAATACCAAACAGCGCAATCCTAAACTTTTTTAATCCTTCTACGTTCATTGGTTTGATGAACAACTGATCTGTTGTGATTATATGTGGGGCAAAGATACGAATAATTACTTGTTCACGCAACAAGGCCACCGCCAATTCTTAAAAAAATATAACGTGCGCCGCCGACACAAAATGGCAAACATCAAAAAAATTGCCGAATTTTTTAGAATTATAAAATAAATGCGTACTTTTGTTGCAATTATAATATCGCAGTAACACTAACCAATCTATCATTAAACCGTTATGAAACTCATCGCATCGCTCGCAGTGGCCGTTTGCGCCCTGATCATGCCCCTGACATCGCAGGCGGCCCTTCCCTCGGTCAAACTTAAGGATTTGAGCGGACGCACTGTTGACACGGCCAAGCTCTCCAACGGAGGCAAACCCATGGTCGTCAGTTTTTTCGCTTCATGGTGCAAACCGTGCAAACGCGAACTCTCTGCAATCCATGAAGTCTATGAAGACTGGGTGGACGAAACCGGCGTGAAACTCATCGCCATCTCCATAGACCAGGGCCAGAACTCGGCAAAGGTAAAACCGTTTGTCGACGCCGAAGGCTGGGAATACGACATTCTGCTTGACCCCAACAGCGATTTCCTGCGCGCCATGGGCATACAGCAGATCCCCCATCTGCTCATCCTCGACGGCGACGGCAACGTCGTTGAAAGCCGCAGCGGATACACCGAAGGTGCCGAAGGACACATCATCGAAAAACTGCGCCAGATGCAGTCAGGAGCCAAGTCATCCAAAAAAGCAAAAAAATAAGCCATGACCCGACAATTGTTAGCCTCGGTGGCCGTGACGGTTACCATGGCTGCTTCAATCCCGGCCGCTACAGAAGCCAAAGAACATCCGGTGACGGTGCATGGCGCCGTGCAGGCCGACATTCTTTTCCCTGAAGAAGATGCCACGATAGGCACTGAAAAATATGACTCAAAAATACTCGGCAACGGATATGCCTCGGCCGGACTTTACAGCAAATACGTCGATGCCGGACTCCGCCTCGAATACATGCAGTATCCTCTGCCGGGATTCGAACGCGACTTCAAAGGCTGGGGATTGGGAAACGTATATGCCAAAGGCAAGTTCAACGGCGTGGAGCTGACTCTGGGCGACTTCTACGACCAGTTCGGATCCGGATTCATTCTCCGCACTTACGAAGAGCGATCGCTCGGCATCGACAACTCGCTGCGCGGAGGACGCCTCAAAGTCGACGCGCTGCCGGGAGTGCACTTCACCGCACTGGCCGGACTGCAAAGACGCTACTGGGACTGGAGCGACAAAAGCCAGGTCTACGGCGCCGATCTCGAAATGGATCTGCAGCAATGGATCAAACCGCTCGCCTCTCACAATATTATATGGACCCTCGGCGGATCATGGGTGCTGCGCAGCCAGGCCGACGAAACAATCCAGATCGTCAACGAGATACCCGTTCAGGAAGGACAGCCTGCGCCGGAGCCGCCATATACTGTCAGCAAACTCGGCCTGCCCAGACAGGTCAACGCCTTTGACGTGCGCACCCACTTCAACAAAGGCGGACTGGATCTGCTCGGCGAATTCGCCTGGAAAGACCGCGACCCGAGCCTCGACAACAACTACACCTATTCCCGCGGCACGGCGGTGATGCTCTCCGGATCATACTCACGTCCGGGATGGAGCGCGCAGCTACAGGTAAAACGCTCGGAAAACATGGCCTTCCGCTCGCAGCGCTCAATGCAAGGCGTGTCGGCATTCATCAACAACATGCCGGCATTCGCCTATCAGCACACCTATGCGCTGGCAGCCATGTATCCCTACGCCACCCAGGCAGCTCCCGGAGAATGGGCGCTTCAGGGTGCTTTCGCCTACTCATTCAAGCGCCGCACTGCAATGGGCGGACGCTACGGCACTAAATTCCGCCTGAACGTGAGCTATATCCGCGGAATCGACCGCGAAGGCACATGGAAAAGCGGCGACACAGAACTCTATGGCACCGACGGACAAAAGACAAAGTTCTTCGGCTGGGGTCCGCTCTACTACTCAGACCTGAATCTGCAGATGGACAAACGCATCACCAGGCAGTTCAGCCTCAACGCCATGTACATGTATC
This sequence comes from uncultured Porphyromonadaceae bacterium, assembly GCA_947177135.1. Lineage (GTDB taxonomy): Bacteria > Bacteroidota > Bacteroidia > Bacteroidales > Muribaculaceae > UBA3263. The sequence goes on from CAMWTI010000006.1 coordinate 3,488, forward strand.
AGCGCTATAACCAGTCCGTGATCGAAGGTCACGGCGGAATGGTCAACGCCCACATCGGAGTGGCCGAAATGAAATACAAGTTCGACAGTCGCTTCACCCTGCGCGGCGAGCTGCAATATCTCGGCACAAAACAAGACAAAGGCGACTGGGTGTATGGCCTGCTCGAACTGAGCGTGCTCCCCTACGTGATGATCACAGTGAGCGACCAGTGGAACACCGGCACCACCGACACGCACTACTACATGTTCTCCGTGACCGGCAACTACAAGGCCAACCGACTGATGATCGGCTACGGACGCACGCGCGCCGGCTACAACTGCTCGGGAGGCGTCTGCCGATACGTGCCGGCAAGCCGCGGTTTCCAGATTTCATACAATTATAATTTCTAATGCCGAAGATGAAACTCAACCATATCTTTCTTTCGTGTATCTCGGCCGCGCTTCTGGCCTCATGTTCGGAATATGACGATCCGGCCGACCGATTCACCGAAGTGCCCGACGTAACGCCGGTAAGCCGCGTGCTCCTGGCCGAATTCACCGGACAGCTCTGCTCAAACTGCCCGACTGCCCATGAAAAGATCGAAGACTATGAGCGTCTGTTTGGCGACTTCTTCATCTGCGTGAGCATACACGGCGACAACACCATGATGGGCCTCCCGGTCAACAATCCGATGGGCCTCGGAACCGAACAGGGTGTGAAATACAACGAACTGTTCAAAGTAGAACTCTGGCCGAACGCCGTGGTGAACTGGAAAAGCGGCGCTCTCGGCAGCGATTACGGAAAATGGGTCAGCAAACTGGTCGAAGGAATGATCCGGCCGACCGACATCGACCTGTCAGCCTCCGCCTCAATGCCGACCGACAGCACCATCACCGTCGACGTCAGGATCCGTTCCGACAAAGCCCAGCCGGGCACCAGATTCAACATCTGGCTCAGCGAAGACAGTATTGTCGGCATGCAGCTGATGCCAAACGGAGCGCCCGACCCGAAATACGTCCACAACGGAGTGTTCCGCAAGGCCCTGTGCGGCATTGAAGGCGAAGACGTGGCCATCATCGCCAATGTCGAAGCCTCGGAAAGCAGATCGACAGTCATCGACCCGAAATGGAATCCGGAAAACATGAACGCGGTGGTGTTTGTTTACACTGAAAGCGCTGGCGTGACCAGCGTTATCAAGACAAAAGTCAAGCCGTTCGCCAAACCTGAATAACATTCAAACAATAACAATAACTCTTAACAGCTTATGAAAAAACTCTTTACTTCAATGCTGATGATGTTTGGCTGCATGGCCGCCATGTCGGCACAGTCCGTCACCCTCCAGAAGGGCGCCGAAGGCGAAGTAACCTACAAATCAGGCGACGTGATCGAGGTGAAAGCTGAAGACTTGAGTTCTCCAGAATTTCCCTACTTCAAATGGGATCCCGAACTCTATCTGCTGCTCCCCAAGACCTCAACCACAGTCACAGTGACCCTCGCATGCGAATCGACTCAAGGTGTACAATTCTGCGGTGGTAGTGATTGTGTGATGACTTCACCCGGCAAACCGGTGGAGAAAAAAATCGCTCTCACCAGCGGCAAACCCGCACCCCTGCAAATTGAAATCCTGGACATGGGCGGCGCAATCGCTGACGACGAAGAGATCACCGCAACTCTGACAGTGGCCTCTCTGACCAAGACCGACTCCTACACCATCAAGTTCCTTCCGAAAAACAACGCCGGAATGCTTGATGCGGAAACCGAAGCCAACGCCATCAGCGTCAGCGGCCGCTCGCTGACCTACAGCTTCACACATCCCACCGTGCTGACCCTCTACACAATCTCAGGCCAGGCCGCGGTGACCCGCACCCTCAACGGTGCCGGCTCAATGAGCCTCGAAGCCCTGCCCGGCGGAGTCTACATCTATCGCGCCGGCACCCAGACCGGCAAATTCATTGTCCGCTAAACGGAAGAAAACTGCCACGAAACGACCAAAAGCGGTCGCGCCTGCACTGAGATGCGGCGCGACCGCTTTAAGTTATTAGGAATTTTTTCGTACCTTTGTTGACGTGAATCTATTGAAACATACGCAAAACCAATAATGAAACCTGTCATATACCAACTGTTGCCGCGCCTGTTTTCCAATATGAATCCGGACCCGGTGCCATGCGGCACAATCGAGCAGAACGGATGCGGAAAATTCAGCGGCGTGACCTCCTCGGCCCTGCGCGCCATCAGATCGCTCGGCGCCACCCACGTGTGGTTCACCGGAGTGATCGAACACGCCCACTGCCCCGACTACAGCGCCTTCGGCATCCGCCCCGACAATCCACACGTGGTTAAAGGACAGGCCGGATCGCCATATGCCATCACCGACTATTATGACGTGGACCCCGACCTGGCCGACAATCCGGCAAAACGCATGGAGGAGTTCGAGTCCCTGATCGCCCGCACACACCGCCAGGGCCTCAAGGCGATCATCGACTTCGTGCCGAACCACGTGGCACGCGAATACCGCAGTGACGCCGCCCCGCGCGGCGTGCGCGATCTCGGAGCCGACGACCGGAAGGATCTGGCATTTCACCCCGACAATAATTTCTATTATATGCCCGGCACGCGGTTCTCGCCGTCAAACGTGTTTCTGGGCGACTATTCCGAAGAACCGGCGCGCGCATCGGGCAACGACTGCTTCACTCCGTCGCCCGACCGCAACGACTGGTATGAGACCGTGAAACTGAATTACGGAATCGACTACCCCGGCAACACAGGCTGCCACTTCGACCCGACACCGTCGACCTGGCATAAGATGCTCCATATTCTCCGCTATTGGGCGAAAAAAGGAGTTGACGGTTTCCGCTGCGACATGGCCCACATGGTGCCGATCGAATTCTGGCGGTGGGTGATCCCTCAGATAAAGAAAATCAACAGAGAGATCATATTCATCGCCGAGATATACGACGTCGGCCTTTATCGTCCCTACATCTTCGATGGAGGCTTCGACTATCTCTACGACAAAGTGAACCTCTACGACACCCTGCGCGGCATCCAGTGCCACGGCATCAGCGCGGCCGCCATCACCGGATGCTGGCAGCGGGTCGACGGCATTGAAGACCATATGCTCAACTTCCTCGAAAACCACGACGAGCAACGCTATGCCTCGCAATTCTATGCCGGCAGGGCCGACACCGTTCTGCCGTCGCTCGTGGTGAGTTCCCTTCTGGGACGCGGCGCCATGATGATCTATTTCGGCCAGGAAATTGGCGAAGCCGGCATGGATGCCGAGGGCTTCAGCGGACACGACGGCCGCACCACCATCTTTGATTACTGGAGCCTCGCCTCCATGCGCGCATGGCTGGCTGGCGGCAAACCGTCGGCGGCAGGGCTGGCCCGATGGCAGGTGGATCTGCGTAACACATACCGCAAAATCCTGACGCTCTGCAACAGTGAACCCGCCATCAGCGAAGGAAGCTTCTTCGACCTGATGTACGTGAACTACGAAAACCCGGAGTTCGACCCCGGACGTCAATACGCCTTTCTGCGACAACACGGCGACACGCTGCTGCTCATCGCCGTGAATTTCGCCGACACCGCCGTGCAGACAGCCATAAATCTGCCGCGCCACGCGTTTGACCACCTCGGCATAGCCGAAGGAGAATACAGCGCCAAAGAACTGCTTGGCGGACGACGCCAGACCAAGACTCTGAGCAGCGAGTATCCGTTCTCCACCGCCATAGAGGCCCACGGAGCAGTCATCTGGCGACTGCAGAAATCGAAAAAATAACAAACGGACAGAACAAACGGAAACGCGGAACCGCGCTCGATGGCAGGCGGTTCCGCGTTTTTGTCATCTATCTGGTCCGACAGAGAGTCAGAGCACTATCCTGGCGGAAGTGACGCCTCCGCCGGCGGTGACCACACGCACCACCAGCACGCCATGCGCCAGCCCCGAAAGATCGATCATGCCGGAGCCGGAGGCTACCATGCGGCCCTGCATGTCAAACACTTCCATCATGACAGTATCCGCTCCGGCAGAAAGCGTGCGCGACACACGGTCGTAGACATAGAGGCTCTCGGCGCTGACGTTGTCAATGCCGCTGTATTCAGCCACATTAAACACTATCTCAGCGAAATCGGAGTATTGATTTTTGGCATTGGCCAGGGTGTAGACAGTCTGCACTCTTGCAATGTGCTTTCCGGGATCGAGATCCTGGAGGAGGATAGAACGCGAAGAGATCATGCCGGCATCCTCGCCGTCGATCTCGATCTTGAACGATGTCATGGCAAACACATCGGCTTCGACCTGACCGATAAATATATCGTCGAGCATGAAGAACATGCAGTCCTCCGACACACACCGTATCACGGCATGGCGGGCGTCCGTCGGCAGAATATATGTGAATTCGGTCCACATGCCGCCGACAGCCACAGGGTTTTCAGTGAGCCAGATCACATTTTCCGGCTCAGGAGCGCCGACTGTGTATCCGACCATGAATTCCTCATTGCCCATCAGCCCGAAGAATCCCGATGCCGCGTGGAAGCGGAATGTGACCGGTCCGTCAAACGCGAATTCAGGCGAGAAGATCCAGTCGTCGTTACGCTGCGCATTCTCCTGCGAAACGCTCACAAGCACTTTCTTTCCGCTGTAGGGCTGCACGTATTCCGTGATATCGGGAGTTGTGGCCGAGGGATTGAATGCCTGGAAGGCCATGGGAGAGTGCATGTTGGGATAAGGCGTCTGCTGACACATATTCACTCCGTAGGTCTTGCCTTGGTCAGCGTCGACATACGTCCATCCGATCTCGCCGGCAGGGTTGACGGCGAAATCGTCCATCGCTTCAAAGTCATCGAAGATTCCGTCCTCGCGGTTCCATGTCAGCACAACGTCCGACGAACCTTCCTCCTGCGACACAGCGAGAGCGAACGGAGCCAGAGGCGTGAGCGACAGTTCCATCATAGCCGTATAGCTTGACCGTGATCCGAGATCGACCGTGGTCGAAATGGTGCTGAATCCGTACTTTTCTATTGTCAATGCGTAAGAGCCTTTGGGAATGGCCGGGAACAGGACTTTGTTGCCGGCAACCGTTCCAGTGAAGACAATATCGTCGTGGTCTTCGTTTTTAAGGGTCACGACCGCACCATCGGCCAGTTCGATCGCGGTGTTCGTATACACAGTCAGTTCATAATCTGTGGTAAGATTATGGGCCACCGGTGCAGAGAACGCGATTTCCGTCTTCTCTCCTTTGTGATTGACCGCCTGCACGGCATAACGGTATGTGCCCTGGGGAAGGCCGTTGAACTCGCGGTCGACGGTGTAGGCGCCGCGCAGATCAGACTCCACGACGGTCCAGCTGTCAGGATTGCCGGTGTCCTCGCCCTCGATACGCCACACATTATAACCGATGCCCTCGAGCAGCACCGGCGCGCGCGATACGACAGGCCGTGACGACACTTTATATGCCGGAGCTTTTGACGCGACATTCACATTGCGGCCCATCATAGTGCCCTTGGCCCGGATAAAGAATGCGCCGACATAGGAAACGGAAGCATTCCATCCCGACGACATAGGATCACCAAATGCCTCGACCGTATCATAGCACGTTACGTAGTCCGTGCAGATGCCGATGCTGCTTCCTTCGACAAAACCGTGTCCCACGCTGACAACGCATCCATAGGGAGCGTCGACCGGTTCCTCCAGGACATATGACTGCCAGTTCAGGTTGCCGTCCCACTTATAAGTGTCGCTGGCCACATCTCTGACTTCGACAGCAGGCGTGGTGGAAATGTTGCCTTCGGCATCAATAAGCCATACTCCGAGATCAACCTTGCCGTCTTCTATCTCAGCCACCACCCAGTTTATTTCTTCGACCGACATGGGTTCACTGAATTTCATGCCATAACGGACGTATTCCTGACTGTATGTCGTGTATAATCCGGCATATTCGCCTGTGTCTTTCTTAAATTCCTTATCACCGAGAGGCACCATCCACGACACGAACATGCCGTTTTCAGTCCGATCGGTCATGATTCCCGCCGGCTTTCCGAAATAATTGTCGAGCGTGATAGCCGGGAGGGTCATATTCTGATTCGACACTCTGAAGCTTTGAGTATAGTCGACCTTGAGGAATTTGCTCACGGTGAGTCTGTAGTCCTGATCGCCATACACATCAGAAAGAGTGAATGTGCCGTCGGAGGCGGTTTTGGCCGAATATGTCATGATATCACTCTCAAGTGTCACGTCCGCGTCAGCAACCGGCTTGCCGAGATAATCCACGACTGTGGCCCCCACCGACACCAGAGACGGCAGGCAGGCACGGAGCGTATGGCTCACGGCGGCGTTGTCGCCGACTTCCACATAGACAGGGTCGGTGTTCATAAGGCCCGGTATGTCGTAACGCACAGAATAGCGGCCCGGAGTGAGCGACGTGAACGTGGCCTTGCCGTCGGCATCGGTTTTCTCGGCACGTTCGAGATATGTGGGGCCCGACAGCTTCAGCTCCACATCTTCCAGCGCCTGTCCGGAATCATTGTTGACAAGTGTGAACGCGATACTGCCGTCGCGATCCTCGACAACTTCTAATGACTGGATGAACAGATATCCGTCCTGCAGACCCGTTGTGGTGGCGTGCAGGCCGAAATAATAATCGCCTGGAGCAACCGAAGCCGGCAGGGAATATGTCCTGTAATAGGATCCGTTGAGCATTTCCATTTCGTGGAGAGGTGTCTGCGACTCGGGCTTGTTGTCTTTGCCCATGGTCACCTGCAGCTGGCAGACCCTGTCAGTCCACATCTTGATCTTGACAACGTATTGCTTGTCGCCTGTGAACTCCACTTTAGGCGAGAACAACCAGTCATCGAGATCTTCAAACCGGCAGCAGATCTGAGGCGACATAAAGTCCCAGCTATATACCCAGCAGTTGCTTGGATATTCTTCCGGCCCGCGGGGACCATTGACATCGACAGCGGTCCATTGGTTGAAATCATCGATCGACGCAAAATCACAAAAGAAGTGATCCGGCTTGTTGGTTATGGACGCCATGGCCAAAGGCACCGACAATACAGTCCCTGCCACAAGTGCCAATAATCTGGATACATTCATGGTAATAATTGTTTTTGGGGTGTTAGTTGAAAGTGAATTGATGGGTATCTGAGAGTATCAGCGTTTTATTATCTTGGCCGTCAGAGTGCCGCCTGCGGTCTCGGCCGAGATCACATAGATTCCGGCAGGAAGGCCGCATGTGCGGAGCACAGAATCACCAGCAACGGCAGAAGCGACCGTCGAGCCTGACAAAGTGAACATACGCGCGCCCAGACACCCGTCCGGCAGGCGTATCTCTCCATTCTCGTCCGCCGGGGTCCACATTGTTGTCGTAGCGTCCGCGACGGGAGGGAGCATGCCCGACTGCTCGCCGACGGCCATTTCAGCGGCATTCAGTATCTGGCACGAGTTGGCCGACGTCGGGGTGAAGTCCGAGACAAAAGCCACGAGACTGAGTTTTTCGACATTCCAGCCCTCAGGGATGACCATAGAGTATTCTTTCGACGTGTAGCTGCCGTCGGCCGCAAACTGAACGGCATCACCCCAGACGTTGTCGGTCATTACCCGGCGCAGCACACGGTCATGGACATATGGACCGTCCATCGGAACGGTGACACCTTCCTGGGGACCGGGGATTCCGTCTTCAATGAGCATTATCGTAAGCCGCGGATCGGCGGCTCCGAGCCTGTCGGCCGACCCGTTGGGCACATTGCCGCTGACGGTCACCGCAAGCCTGCGGCTTTCGGGCTGATAGCTGTCCGCGATGTCCACGGTGATGAGAGCCGGCGCCGACAGACGCTTGTCGATCAGCGATCCGAGATTGTCTCGTCTGGGCAGGAAAACCGGACCGGGAGTGCTGTTGTTGCCGTCAGTGGCTCCATAGCCAGACATGTTTGTCCGGTCCAGCATAACTGCCGGCGCATAGCACTTTCCGCTGCCAGAGCCGTCGGTATATAACCACAGAAATGTCTCCGAAGCCGGTATGGTCAGCGGATCGACCCCGAAACCGGCATGATGGATCACGTGGATCACGTCGTTTCTGAACCGGAGTGCATCGTGGATGGCGGTGTGGGCGTTCGGACAGTTCGCACAGTTCATCGTAGAGAAGTGCTCAAGCATCACTTTGCGCACCGTGTAGTCCTTTCGCACGATTATGTTGGAGACGGCGAGCGTATTGTTGTCGGGCTGTTCGTCAGGCATTCCGTTGATTGCGGTCACTTCCGCGGTCAGATCGCATATGGTGTTGGAGCTGAATGATATATCGCCGAGACATACATTGGCCATTTCGCCAGAAGGGATTTCCAGACCGTCAACAGTGCCGCTGATGGCCTCGCGGCCGTCAATGCAGACTGTCACGTCAATGTCGCGGACAGTCCTGGCGCCGAGATTCCGGACAACAGCCCACAGCGGCATTGCCTCTCCGGTGCAGGCGTATTGCCGGATGGAGTGGCGGTTTATCTCTATGTCGTGTTGCGGGAGATTGTCGCCTTCCACGATCGCCTGAATGTTGAGCGCGCCGCCGGACTGGTGAGCCCACTGCCCGCCGTTTTCGTCGGTCTGGCTCAGATATAGCCAGTTGGCGAGATTGTTGTCATGCTCTCCGTCGAGCGACAGCGTCTCGCCCGCGCTTTCATATCTGAACCCGACAAAAAGTTTCCGTCCGTCGATTTCAAACGGGGTGTCGAGGGTAATTTCATTCCATCCGTATTCAAACCTGTCGACTTCCTGCCTGTACAGCATCTCGCCGTCGAGATTATCGGTAATGAAGATGTAATTGTTCTGTTCTGTGAGGTTGTTGCCCATTGCCACTCTCAGTCTGGTGATCCGGGCACCGGCATAGCGGTCCATTTGTTCTGCCGGAAACTCGATGGCACCTTTCAGAATAATACGCACCGGAAAACCCAGGTTGAGTCCGAGATTTCCGGCTGTGTATCCGAGTTTGATCTCTGTGCTTTGCTCGGTGTCGTCTCCGGCATGCGCAAAAGCCGGGGCCATCATGGCGATTGAAACGGCAAGAGCCTTGATCAGATTGGTCTTCATTGTTTTTTGTCTTTATGATCCTCGCGGAGATTCGATCCTGTCAATATCCGGGAGGCGGAATCTCCTGCCACACCATCCCCCCAGTATTCTAATTTTTCGCAAAGATAGGTGAATAAATCGTCTCTTGCAAACAAAAAGAGGATATATGAAAAAAAGTCCCGGAAATCCGGGACTTTTTTTCATATATTAGTGAACGGGGGCTGATCAGTGCTTGATCACTTTGGCAGTGCGGAGGGTGTTGCCGTTGGCATCGGCCACACGGACCACATATGCTCCGGGAGTGCGCAGGGCAACCTTCATCATGGCGCCGGCAGAAACCTGGTCGGCTTTCTGTGCGGCCAGAGCGCCGCGCACGTCATAGACGGCCACTACGTAGCGTCCCTCTTCGGGGAACTGAACGAACACGCCGTCGGCGTCGGTGTGCACTTCGGCAGCCTCACCGGCCTTGACATCGGCAATGCCGCTGAAGGCTTTGACTGAGAAGACGGGGTAGTCCATCTTGGCTGCGCCATAAGAGTTGCTCAGAGTAAGGGTGAGAACGTAGTCTCCGTCGGGAGCCTGGCTGAAGTCCACTTTAGCGGATCCTTCAACGCCGGTGCCGGTGGCTTCGGTCACGGCCACAGCCTTGCCTGCAGACCAGGAGGGAGTGGTCACAACCGGATATGCGGTACCGGAGATGAACGGACAGCCTGAGGAGTGCTGCGGGTCGATAGGAGTCTGGAAGCCCTGGCCTTCATTCTCGCCGCCTATGCAGTCATAGCTGAACGCCTTGACGCCAGGCTTGGAGCCTTTCGAGAGGAAAGCGTTGGAATCGTCGCAGTTGTCTTCAAAGTCCCAGAAGCAGAGCACTTCGGCAGGGAGGTTATTGCCGTCGAGACCAGCCATCGAGGCCTTGACGTCGTTCTGATCCATAGCCTTGCTCCAGATCTGGAAGTCGTCGATAGTACCGTTGACAGCGAGACCCTGATAGGGCAGACCGCCGATCGAGATCCAGTCGGTAGCGTTGATGCCGTAGTTCTTGGCATCGTAGATGTCCTGATCACCCTTCACGGCACCGTTACGCGAAACTGTTGCCAACTGCTTGACGCCGTTGAGATAGAGGTTGGAACGGAAGGAGTTGGCGCTTTCATAGTCGCAGGTTATAACCACGTGGGTCCATGAACCGGCCTGGAAGCGGGTGTCGGAAGAGTATTCATACTTGTATTCGTAGGGATATGTGCCGTCAGAGCTGCTGCCGCGGAAGGTGTAGGACTCAATCTGTCCGTTGGCGGCACCACGCATCCAGCAGTAGCCCCAGTTTGATACAGGCCAGTTACCGCCACGGTTGGTGATGTCGAACAGCGCCCATGTCTTATCGGGGATTGCGTCATAGTTCACCCAGAACGCCACAGAGAAGGACTGGCCGGACTGAAGTCCGAGGTCGCCGACCTTGCAGCCGAAAAAGTGTTCGTTGAATTTGAGACCGCGCGAAGCCGATCCGTCGGCGTCACGTCCGGTATAGGAGACAGTGAGCGGCTCTACTACTCCGTCAACGATTTCCACGTTGAGAGCGGGATCGTCGGACGTAACTTCATTGCCGTCGATGGAGACGCTGTAGATCTCGGGCATGGCGCCTACCTCTTCGGCAGAAACCTGCACGTAGTATCCGAAGCGGCGTTCGCCGTCGGTGCCTTCGTCGATCACGAGGTCATAACCGCCGGTTGCGGCGAGACCTTTGCCGTTTTCAAGCACAAGTGCTGTGCCGGTCTGCTCTGCCACCTTCTCGCCTGTCGAGCTGTAGAGACGCCAGTTTGACGGAGTGTGCATGGGGTCAACGTAGCAGATTTCGAAACCTTCGAGAGGTTTGATCACCGGCTTGTTGAGAGCAATATCGTTGGCCACGGTGTATCCGGTGCGGGCCACGGGTTCCGACCATGCGATCTCAGATTCGGAAGCATAATCGAGCGAAACGGCGCTCACGCCGAACTGCACCTTATTGTCACCGATCGAGACAGGCACGTTGTAGTACAGGCCGGCCCATGATGTGGTGGCGCCCAGACAGATGGGTTCACCGCCTTCTTCACGCGCATAGAGCTTGAAGAGCGATGTCTTGACATCGAGGTTGTAGACGGGTTCGTCTTTGGCTGCGTTGTTGGGCATTTCCCAGAAGAGCTTGCCGTCAACACCTTTATAGTGGTTGCCGAGCATTTTGGCACCGGTTACCTTCGGAGTTGCCGGAGCGGTGAACGTGCCGCGCTTGATCGAGAACTGGCCGAGATTCATCACCAGGCCGGAGGCGTCCTCAACATGGAGAGCAACCAGAGCGAGATTCTTGTCGTTGAGGGCAGAACCGAGCTGACGGCTGACGGTGATCTCTTTGGTCACCCATTCTTCATCGTTGGGTTCGCCGGTGAGATCGAAGGTGAGGTCATCGGAAGTGATGGGGGTAGATTCAGCGCCTTCGACGGTTAACACTACGGATACCTTGCCGGCACCTGCCAGGTGCTTGTAGCTAACGGTGATCACGTCGTTACGTTTCAGGTTGAACTGAGTCTTGAACAGGTGAAGCCATGCGTCGCTGTCGGAACCGCTGATCTGGAAGCAGGAACCGCCCACGAAAGCGTCATCCCATACAAAGGTCGACTTCATGCCGATCTGACCTTTTTCCACTTTGCGTCCGAGCAGTTCGGGAGCCCACCAGTAACGCCATGTGGGCATATAGTCCTGGAGGCCGATGTTGTACCACGAAAGGTCGTTGACGCGTTCGCCCATCCAGTTGAAGAACAGACCGTTACCGATGTTAAAGAAAGTGTAGAAGGGTTCTTCGTCGAGACTCCATCCAAGAGTGGAGCGGGCGCTCATGAACTTGGATGTGCCGAAGAAGCGGTCGTTGGGATAGTGGTTACGCTGGGTGTAGACTTCGAAATCGACCGCCGGGTTCTGTGCGGCGTTTGTGAAGAAGCGTTCGGTGTCGTAGAGATAGGTGTTCTGGATTACCGAAGGAGCCGAACCGCGCTGTGTGCGGTTGAGGAAGAACATATTGTACTGATGGGCGCCCCAGTAGCCAAGCGATATGTTATGTAGCTGGAGGTGGGGATATGAGTCACCCGTCTTCGGTTCGCCGCCCTGCATGTTCATGCCGGCATAGATATAGAGCGGGGAGATGCCCATGTTGTTGGCGGCGGTCACTGAGTTGGGCAGCTGGCCGCGGTTCCAGTTGTAGTTGAAGAAGAGCGATGCGCGACGCTTGCTGCCGTTGCCGAAAATGGCGGTGTTGTGAGAGCCGAGGCCACCATCGAAAGAGCAGCCACCGGAATAGTTGGTTCCGTCATACCAGATATTCTCGGCCACGGGATTGCCGTGTTCCTCGAGATATGTGATGATGTCTTCATGCTGCTTGGCGATAGCCTGCACTGCGGCGGCGTTGCCAGAGAATTCGGAGTTGTAGCCGAGGCCGTCAACGCCGTGGTAGTGGAGGAATTTACCCATATCCTCACCTGAAATCTTGGCCTGTTCGGTCAGACAGGTGCTCCAGTCGCCGCTTATTCCGCCGAAGGGGATGGAAGCCACGCCGCTGACAGATACGCCATTCTTGTGGGCCACGTCGGCAAAGACGCCGGGCACCCATCCGTGGGGAGCGGTCCAGTTGCCGAATACGTCGACATAGCTCCACACAGAGAACACTTCGGAGTCGAAGTTACTGTTGGGCAGAGCGTTGAGATTGAAGTCTCCTTCAAGGGCAGTTGTCAGAGGCACCCAGAAGCAGAGACGCTTGTCGTTGTTCACGGTCAGATCTGTGTTGACCTGTGTGGCCGAGTTGCGGAAACGGGTCTTGGGCTTGACGCGCGAAATGAAGAACTGTTCGTCCTCAAGGTCAAGAGTTCCGGCATTCCAAGCATTCACATATTGGGGAAGGCTTGAGGAACTGGGCCATTGGATGTAGCCCTCGCGCAGGCTCTGGGCCGACGCGGAAGCGAAGGCCAGAGCAGCGAGAGAACTAAAAAGCATTAACTTTTTGTTCATGGTTTAAAATTATAGATAATGATTGTTATTTAATAATACATTGTCACGTTCTGGAAGACGATCTTGACGGGAGCGCCACCCATTGACAGGGTGAGTTCGCCGTTGAGTCTCGCTTCGCCGGACGCTGCGTCGCTGATGACGATGGATGAGGCTGTCACCGTAGCGGCGGATCCGTCGATGCTGGCTTCAGCGAACTGGTCTGCATTCACAGCGCCGTCGAGATCGGTGATCTCATCCTTGGTGTAGACATAGATGTTCTGGTAGCCGAGCGAGGGCACTGAAACGTAGAAGTAGAACCGTCCGGCAGATCCATAGTAGCCCACTTCGCCGCTTGAGCCTACAGTCTCATCGGAAACGACTATGTCGTCAAGACTTGCCGAAACAGAAACCGAGCATGACACGGTGGTCACTTTGCCGGATGGGGTGGTGACCGACGCGGTGAGGGTTGCGGAGCCTTCTCCGACAGCTTTGACTGACGCCTGGCTGCCGTCGCCGGTGACGGTGATCACGCCGGAGTTGCTCGAAGTCCAGACCACAGGCAGAGTGTTGGGCAGGCCGGATGCGGTGCGGATGTTGAGACCGAACTGTGCTTCCTGGCCGACAACCATGCGGTCAACGGCGCCAAGCCATGTCATTTCCACAATGTCTTCGGTCACGCTGACGCTGAATTCTCTGGTTATATCAAGGGCCGAGAGGGTCACTTTCGTGGTGCCGGGACGGAGACCGCGCAGAGTCATCATTGTGCCGGAATAGCTTGCGAGTTCAATCAGTGAAGGATCCTCGATCACCACTTCCGGACGATGATATGCCAGCGAGGTGAGCGGGTCGACGCGCACGTCCATCTCGAGGTTGGCTCCGGCCGAGACGGTGAGGTTGTCGAGAGTCATGTCGGCCGGCGGCGTGATGACAATATCGTTGACAGGATGCACTTTGTTCCAGTCTTCGACGGTGATGTATGCCTTCATCACAAGGGCGGCCGTGTCGGGCGAGCAGAAGTTGATGACGTTATCGCCCTGGTTGACGCCGCCTGAGCGCACCTTGAGCACGCAGTCGAATCCGTATTCATTGGGCACTTCGCGGCTTTCGATTATGAGCAGCGAGTTTCCGGATTCAACTTCCCATTTGTAGGAGTTTTTGGCATTGACAACGTCTTCGGCACGTCCGCCTTCAACCATCAGTCGGGCCCAGATTTCGGTTTCCTGATTGATGTCGAGGTTCTTGCGCACTTCATAGTTGAAGCCGTAGAACTGGTCGCCGGTCGGAGCGCTCATGCCTTCCATCTCCGGATCCCACATGCCCACTTTGATGTTGGGGCCGACAATAACGGTGGCCGTTCCGGTCTTGACGTCGCCGTTGCCGCCGACTGAAAGCGACAGAGAGTATTCGCCATGACTGCGGTCGGGGACCACGATCACGCCCACGCGTTTGCCTTCGTTGTCGATGTAGATATAGTCATCGGCAAGAGCCAGTTCCGAGGGTCCGTCGTCGGTCTTTTCAAGCGATGCGGTCGGAGCGAAATCCTTGAGGATTGCCCACGGATCGACGGAGAACCAGACGGTGTCGGTTATTTCGACCGGGCTGGGACGATAGGTGCGCACACTCTCGCTCTCGGGAGTCACGCCCGAGGGAGAGTGGTTGACAACGTTGACGGTGCCGACGGCGAATTTGCCGTTGGTCAGAGTGGCACGGAAGCGGGTGCTCTTGCCTTGCGCTCCTTCGGCGGCCACAATGCCGTGGCTGAGGTTGACGGCCTTGACCAGACGCTCTACGTAGAACTGCGAGGAGTCGGGCAGAGCTGTATAGACGGTGTCGCCTGACACGAAGACGGTGTCGCGCAACTCGACGATGCTGGCTACTGTCTCATCGTCGCACAGCCAGGTGACAGGGGTTTTGATCTCGTCACCGCTGACGTTGCTCACCGAAACTCCGAGTTTGACTGTGTCGCCAAGGCAGAGTGATACGGACGAGGGATTGAGGGTGACGTAAACCTCTTTGGCTCCGGACAGAGTGTCGTCTTCCGAGCATGAGGGCGCCACGGCCAGCACAGCGGCTGTCGCAAGGCCCGGTATGAAGTATTTTCTAAAGAGTTTCATCTGTTGTTAGCGGTTTGATTAGAAATTGTTGGGAGCAACGACAACGGGGAATCCGCTGTTCTCGATGTCTTCACCACGGGTCCAGGTGTCGGAATTGTCCCAGAACACCCTTGTGCCGCCATGCTGCGGGCCGCCGAGCACCTGTTCGAGTCCGGCCATTTCCAACGCGTTGTTGGTGGTGACCTTGATCGGCATGCGGCGGATCTGGAGTTCGGTGTCGACGTCGGGCTTCATCGGGTTGAGGTAGACGGGGAACAGACGCGGATAGCCGGTGCGGCGGTATGTGGTCCACGCTTCCGCGCTCATCGGGAAATTGGCGATATATTTCTGCGAGATGATCTTCTCGAGTTTCAGTTCATCGTCGTCGGCATCGTTCCACTTCACACCAACGCTGACACGGCCTTTGATATTGTGTGCGTAATTCAGCGGATCGGTGTAATCCACAACCTCACACTCTTCCTGAGCCAGATATTTGTCGGCGTCAAGAGTTTCGGACGCGTACTTCTGGTTCTCCTCAAACATCAGGCGCACGCCTCTTTCATACAGTTCCTGAGCGGTTCCGCCCATGGCCCAGCCGCGCAGGGCGCCTTCGGCACGCAGGAAGATAACTTCGGCGAGCTTGATGAAGGGCTGATCGGCCATGCGGTAGTTCTCATGAACGATACCGAAGGGTCCGTAGTTGTTCTGCTTGTTGGTGGTGTTGATCATGGCGATGCCGGGACGGATACCATAGATATTCTTCTCGGCGGTGATGCCGGTGCTCTTCTCGACGATAGGATACTGGAAACCGTCGAACCACACATTGAGCAGCGGGTTGTTGAAATGCTTGAGGATGTTTTCGAGCGAAGCGCCGAGGCGCACGTCATCCCAGCCCACGGAGATCTGATAGATGCAGTTGTTGTGTCCGTCCTTGGAGACATAGCTGATGTCGCGGTCGCCGTCGGTCAGCACACCGATTTCGTCGGCCACGGCCTCTTCGGCTTTCTGCTGGGCGGTGGTGGGATCGACGTTGACGATGTTCATGGCCATGCGGAGCTTGATGGAGTTGGCGAATTTGACCCATCGGATCCAGTCGCCGTCGCTGACGGTCTTGTTCGGGTCTTCGATCTTTTCAAGCTCGGAAGCGGAGGGCTGACGTTCCTTCAGAATGGCGATGGCTTCGTCGAGTTCGGTGAAGATCTGGGCATAGACGTCGGCTCCGGCTTCCCATTTCAACGGCGGCTTGCGGTTGTTGTTGCGCCAGTCGTTGAACGGAAGCGCGCCATAGAAGTCGACCAGCTCGTGGCCGAGATATGCCTGGATGATCAGGGCCACGGCGCGCCATTCGGGCTTGCCGAGTGTCTCGGCATAGTAGATGGCGTTTATACTTTTGATAAACAGCTGGTTGTCGAGCGGGCCGCCGAGATAGTCATTGTCGGGGGTGTAGAGCGAAGGCATCGGGCCGCCGAAGGTGAAGGTGCCTTTCGAAGTGGTCCAGTAGCCGGCATAGTTGTCAACGTTGTTTGAACGCTGATACTGATATTTGTGGGGTGCCCATGTGCCGGTCGGTTCATGGGAATAGTTGAGCATGAACGGGATGGCGCCGCGAAGCTCTTTTTCAAGCACGGTGATGTCTGTTGCGCCAAGACCTGTCTCGTCGTCGTTGTCCATCTGGTCCTGACTGCCCACCATCCAGGGAAGTTCCTCCTGGAAGCGGTCGCCGCAACCGGTGGCGAAAGTCGAGGCCGCAACTGCCAGCGCCAATGCGAATATGTTGGTTTTCATTGCAGTATGATTCGGAAATTAGAAATTCAGTTTAAGGGTGATGGCATAGCTGCGGGTTGTGGGCAGAGCATAGTTGTCGATGCCGCCGAGGCCGTTGCTTGCTGTCATGGAGATGTCGGGATCGACGGGAGAGTCCTTGTAGATGAAGAAGGCGTTCTTCACCGAGAACTGGGCTGTGAGACCGGTCGATTTGCCGAACAGGTCGGGGAATTCATAGCTGAGCGAGATGTCGCGCATGCGGAATGAGGTGGCGTCATAGACATGGTCTTCCATAGGCCATCCACCGATTGTCTCATAGTACTTGCGCACGGAAACCTTGCGGCCTGATCCGTCGGGCAGATACATCAGCAGGGTGCCGTCCTGAGCCTGAAGGTCGGGATTCTTCATGGCGGCCAGGCGGGCGTCGGCAGTGCGCTGGCTCAGACCGAACAGGTCCATGTCAGACTCGGTGAGGCTCATAACCTTGCCGCCGATGCGTCCGTCGATGAGGAAGTAGAGGGTGAGGTTACGCCATGAGAAGGTGTTGTTCCAGCCCATGGTCACGGGCGAGGTGGTGTTGCCGACAAAAGTATCGTATGTGCCGGTGGCCATCTGGGGAGCGGCGTTGGCATAGTCGCCTTCGTTCAGAAGCTTGATGTAACCGTTCTCGTCACGTGCGAACGAGTTCACATAGAGGTCGCCGTAGCGGCCGCCTTCCTTATATTTCACCTTGAAGGCCGAAGGACCTACCTGCACTTCATAAGGTGCGTCGGTTCCGGTCTGGTAGGTCTCCAGGATGCGGTTGTCGTTCCACGCCACGTTGAAGCCGGTGCGCCACGACCAGTCGTTGGTGATGACCCAGCGGTAGCTTGCCGAGAATTCCAGACCGTAGTTGCGGATCTTACCGGTGTTGACGGGTTTGGACTCGCCGGAGGCGGTAGACACATACATGAACTGGTTCTTCAGAGTGGAGTTATAGTATGTGAGGTCGAAGTTGAACTTGTTGTTGAACATCCACACATCGAGACCGGTTTCATAGGCGGTGGTGGTTTCAGGCTTCGGATCGTCAAACAGCGGGGGACGGGTCGACACTGTTCCGTTGGCGAAGTCGTAGGTCTGACGGGCAAAGAGGGTGTTGGGGATCGGGTTGCCGACAACAGACCAGCTGCCGCGCCACTTGAGCTGGTCAAGCCATGACACAGGGCCGAAGAAGCGGTCGAGCAGCACGTTCACGCCGGCCGAGTAGTAGTCGAAGCTCTTGTAGCCCGAGCCTTGTGTGAACTGCTGGAATGACTGCGCCCATTCCAGACGGTATGATCCGTCGACGTACACTTTGTCGAAAAGGCCAACCGATGCGGTGGCGAACAGAGCCGAACTCCAGTCATGGTAGTTCCATGAGTCGGAGGCACCTGTTGCCGAACCGTTGGGGTTTTCGGGGCGGGAGTATTTACTGTTCTGGGGAACGAATGCGTTGGGCAGACCGCAGGTGTCGATCTCGGTGCTGATCGAAGTGGAGCGCGAGTAGTGGCGGGTAAAGTTGCCGCCGAGAGCCACGCTGACATCGATCTTGTCGGAGAAGCGGTCGTTCCAGGTGAGCATGTGGTCATTGTAAACGTCGCTGGAGCGTGCGTTCGAGCTGCTGTAGCGGCCGCCGCGCACGTCGTGCATCGTCTTGGTCGAAGTGTTGGCATACATTTCGTTGAGCGTGTTTGTCACCACATAGTCGACCGAGAAACGTGTCTGGTATTTGAGATTTTTCCAGATGTTCACGCCGAGGGTGATGTTGCCGAGCAGTCGGTCACGCTTCACCTGATCCTTGATCATGTTTGCCACCCAGTAGGGGTTGTTGAGATAGTCGCCGTCGAAGTCCCATGTCTGCACGGGCTGTCCGATCAGCTTGTAGTTGCCGTAGGTGTTGCCCGGAGTGCCGTCCCACACGATCTCATCGGCCATTGTGCCGGTGTGCTTGTAATGGTTGCGATAGTAGCGCATGTCGATTTCGGCCGGAGTGCGGTAGAGTGCGTAAGTGGCCGAAAGGGCGCGACCGGCCACGGGAGTGTTGTCGGTGCGCTGGTTGATCCAGTTCAACGATGTGGAAATGTTGACGCGCTTGTTGAAGAGCGAGAACGACTCCTTGAGCATCACGTTGTTGCGCAGGAACTTATTGTCAGGCACAACGCCGGTCTGATAGGTGTTGTTATAGCTGAAATAAGTGCGCGAGAGGTCTGTGCCGCCGCTGAGAGTGATGCCGTTGTTGAGGGTCACGCCTGTCTGGAAGAAATCCTCGGAGGCATTGCGGGGCGATGCGGTCAGATAAGGGCGCGATGCCAGCTCGTCGGCCGAACGGGTGCCGATGCGCGGACCCCAGCCGTTGAGGTCGCCGAGACGGCCCGACGAAGTCACGTCGGCATCCAGACCGAAAAGCTTCTGGGTCTTGGGATAAGTGGCGATGCGGTCAATCGAAGTGGTGGAGCTTACGTCGACTTTCACCTGGCCGGAGGCACCGGTTTTGGTGGTGATGACGATCACACCGTTGTTGGCGGCCGAACCATAGAGGGCGGCGGCGTTCGGGCCTTTAAGAATCGTCATGTTGTCGATGTCTTCCGGATTGATGGTCGAAAGCAGGTCATCGCGCGAGCGTGTGCCGCCATACACGATGGCGTCGGCACTCACCTGATCGCCCATACCGTCCTGCATGGGGACGCCGTCGATGACGATCAGCGGCTGGTTGGTGCCGAGAATCGAAGTGGAACCGCGAAGAGTGATCTTCGAGGCACCGCCGCCGGCACCGGAGTTGTTGGGAGTGATGGTCAGGCCGGCAGCCTTGCCCTGGAGGGCATTGACGAAGTTGTTGCTCTTGATACGGGTCACTTCATCGGCCTTCACGGTCTGGGTTGCATAAGTCAGGGTCTTGGCTTCGCGCTGGATACCCATGGCGGTTACCACGACCTCCTGCAGCTCTTCGCTGTCGAAAGCCAGCTGCACGTTGATGGGCGCGCCGGTCCATTTGACTTCAACCGGTTTGTAACCGACGGCCGAGATTCGCAGCATGGAGCCAGGTGCGACCCCCGACAACACGAAATTACCGTCAAGGTCCGTGGCGGCACCCTTGGTAGGATTGCCCACAACTTGCACCGAAGCGCCGATCATCGGCTCGCCTTCTTCATCGAGCACCGTGCCTTTGGCATCAGAAGCCTGTGCTTGCGCCTGTGGCGCCGGGGCAGCAGCGGGAGCCGCATGCGCGCCTGCGAGTGCGCCTGCACCAAGCATCAGAACCGCTGACAAGGTCAACTTTTGAAATGAGTTGATTGGTGTTAGCATAAGGTTTTGATAATGATGTTATTATGTATTATTTTTATTATTATTTCGTATGCTTTTTTCAATTTGCCGTAATTATGCAGACAACTCTACAGCGCTTCACACCCCATTTAAAAGAGGGCACAAAGCGCGTTAAAGGCCTTACAAAGTTACAAGTTATTTTGAAAAAACACAATATTTTCAGGATTTTACATAACATTTAACATATCCCGCCGAACAATCATCGATTTTTACCCCCGCTCCTCAATACCAAATCTATTAACGCTGAACCGTCTCTTAACATTACTGGCCCCGCAACACTGCCTTTTTCGCTGATTACACCTAATTTATACACCTAAAGTTTGCTCTCATACGATTTAATGCTTAAATTTGCATGTGAAAATCAGACCATGACCACGAAATAACACATTTATAGATCAAACATATATTATCACAAACCACCATGCAAAGAAAACTTTCTGTGATGGCGGCCATGCTTGCAGTGGCAGCCTCAGCAAGTGCGCAGGTCTATGACCGCGACTACGTGCAATGGCCAAACAGCTCCGACCTGCCCACCTACGTGGACCAATGGAGCAAAGGCACACTCAACATGGAAGATGAAAACTTCTTCATCTCACGCGTCAAGCCCAAGACGCGCTTCCGCAACCTTGCGACACAGGTAAACCAGTCGCTTAATGCAACCAACGACAAACGTCTGGTGTTCTGGGTGCCCGTCGGCGACACAAACTCCGACAACGGATGCAACGCCCTGCCTAACGGACGCTTCGACTCCGAAGTATTCACCATGTGGAGCTACATGAGCCACTATGGCGACTGGACCGCACCCCACGGATGGGTACCCGGATCATTCGCCGACGCCGCACACAAAAACGGCGTGGCCGTCAGCGGCGTGGCTTCCATCCCCTTCGGCGGAATAACAGCCTCCTGGAACACCTGCCTTACAAACCAGGCCAACCTCGACGACGAGACAATGGCCCGCTTCCTCCACTATCACGGCGTGGACGGCCTCGGCTACAACTCCGAATTCTCAGGCAATTCAGCCGCAGTAGAGAAAATCGCCCAACAACACGAGACCATCATCAAATATCTGACCGAAAAGGGCAACCCCGTAGCCGAAAACATGTGGTATGACGGCACAAATATCCGCGGATCGATCTCATTCGACCAAGGCCTCTCAAGCCACAACGGCCCGATATTCGGAGTCGACGGCAACCGCCGCGCATCGCTCTTCTTCAACTACAACTGGGGAAGCAACCGCAACGCCAACCTCGGACGCTCGGTGACATACGCCTCCGGCACATCCAAAATCGACCCGCTCTACATCTACGCCGGATTCAACATGCAGGGCAACGACCCCGGAACCGGAAACTGGGAATACCTGAGCCAGAACAACGTGTCGGTAGGCCTCTGGGGCGCCCACGCCAACAACATGCTGTGGCTCAACCGCAACTCCAACGGATCGACCCCGGCGGCAATGCAGCGCACATATCTCACCAACACCGAACGCTACTTCAGCAACGGCGCGCAGAACCCGGCCGTGAAATTCACCATCGCAAACGGACCCTGCCACATGCCCGTCGAGACATTCTTCGGCATGTCGGCCATGATGACAGCCAAATCGACTCTCTGCTGGGATCTGGCCGAAGAACCCTTCGTCACATTCTTCAACATCGGCAACGGCCAGTTCTTCAACTGGATGGGAAAACGCCAGAACGACCTCCAGTGGTCAAACATCGGCATCCAGGACTACCTGCCCACATGGCGCTACTGGTGGGCGAAAGAACTGCTCGGACGCGACGTGAAGAAAGATGACGTGGCCCTCAAGGCCCGGTTCACATGGGAAGACGCATACGTCGGCGGCTCTTGCCTTGAAATCAGCGGCACACAGAGCGGCGACGCATACCTGCATCTGTTCAAGACCCAGTTCGGCATTCTCCGCAACGACGTCATCACAGTCACCTACAAACTTAACCGCGGCGCAGCCAAAGTCAGCCTCATACTCACCGCCGAAGGTGACGAAACCAACGCCATCGCCGACGACTCGCTGGTACTCTTCGACACAGAAGCAGAAGCCGACGACGAAATCTGGGTTACCCGCGAAATTCCCGTGACCAGATCGCTCGGCGCACAGCTCAACGGCAAAAACCTCGCACTGATCGCCCTCAAGATCGAAGGCGCCGACGACGTTGACTTCAACCTCGGACGCCTCTCGATCACACGCCAGGCCGCAACAACTCCCGCCACCCCGGAAGTGACAATGGCCAAAGTGCTCCGCAACCACTACCTGGGCATTGACGCCAAACTGATCTGGAACATGCCCAACAACGCCGCAAAAGACGAACCCGTCTACAACCTCGACGTCAACACCGCGCTCTTCAAACTCTACGCTCAGGAAGAAAACGGCGAACCGATCCTCATCGGAGCCACCTCGTCGTGGGCCGGACTCTTCTACTCGGCTCCCCTCAAAGGCGAAGGACAAGTACGCTTCGGCGTAGCCGCCGTGAGCCTCGACTTCGCGTCAGAATCCGAAATCGCCTGGAGCGAATACATGGATCGCGGCGAATACAACGTCAGCGACGAAATCGAAATCTCAAAAACCACCCTCAAACCCGGCGAAGGATTCACCGTGCGCTATGTCGACGCACGCCACTCCGCATCTGACTGGACCATCTACAACAACGAAGGCAAAAAGATGAACGAAGCCAAGGGCACAACTGAAATCTCAGTACCCGAAGGCTACCAGGAAATCGGCGGCTATGACGTAGTAATCAACGAAGGAACCGAAAGCGAACGCCGCTACGGATACTTCGTACAAATATCCGCCCCCGAAACCGGAGCTATGCCCGAAATCTACTCCATCTCTGTCGACGGAGAAGAACCCGGAACGGACGAAGTGCTCCTCTCCCCCGCACAGACCGTAGAACTCGCCTACACCGGACGTGACGCCGACGGCGCAGGTTCACGCGGACTCCAGCTCAACGAAAAACTCTTCGGCGTGAGCATCCAGGAACTCGGCATCCAGGCAAACCAGTCATTCTCAGTGGCCGGATGGGTCAAGATCACCAACCTCCCCGACGGAATGAGCTCGTTCGTAACCGTCGAGAACCGCGCCGGCGCATGGCCCGCCAACAACTGGGACTTCTTCTGGAGCCGCATCAGCGACCAGGGCAAATTCGTCTATGACCAGGTCGACACCGCATGGGGCATGCGAATGGGCTCTGGTGCCGACGGACAACGCTACTGGAACCAGTATGACAACGCCAAGATCGGACTCGACTCATGGACCCACTTCGCGATCGTATTCGAATACGAAGGCACCGCCGTGCGCTCGATGTTCTACCTCAACGGCGTGAAACAAGTAATGACCAACTGGCTCTACTGCCAATCCTCAAGCTTCAAAAACGCAACTGGCGAAAAGAACTGGGATGACCTCTCGCAGGTCTTCGGCCTGTCCGGATTCACCTATGGCACAAACACCGCCGAACCCCCGTTCCAGTCAAGCTCATATCCTATCACGAACGCCCACTGGATCTCCATCGGCGGCACCGCCTCCAACATCTCGGCCATCGACGGCATTGTCGATGACTTCCAGGTATGGGGCAAAGCCATGACCGACGAAGACGTCAAAGCTTCAATGAACGGACTCGACCCCGAAAACCTCCCCGCCGACCTGCTCGGACTCTGGGACTTTGAATCAGACCCCGCCTCCGACCACTCCTTCGCCGCAAAAGGCTCGAAAGCCGGCGCCAAAGGCTATGCTTACGCCTTCAACGAAGGAATCAACGAGGGAACCGCCGGCAAGGAGACTTATGACCCCGCCTACTCCGTAGGATGCCCGTTCATCTCTGGCGCGGCCTACAAAGTGGAAACCCTCCCCACATGGACCGCAAAACGCGCCACCATCGAAAACGCTGAAGGAACCGGCGCCGAAGGACATGCCACAATATCATACCGCAACGAAGGCATCTACAACGTCACCCTCACCCTGAGCAACGCCCACGGATCTGACTCGGCCACATTCCCCGTGTTCAACGTAGACCCGCAGAACAAGATCGCCGATGTCGAAAATGAAGCCGACATGAACGCCTACACCGTAGGACGCACCCTGTTCGTCGAAGTCGAAGGACAGAGCGCCTACACCGTATCCGTAGTCAACGCCGCCGCAATCGAAGTGGCACGTGCCGCCGTACCTGCCGGCGCCGACCGCGTAATGCGCGTAGACCTCGGCTCAGCCGGCGTATACGTCATCAACGTGACAACCGCCGACGGCGCCGCCCGCACAATCAAACTCCTGGCCAAGTAAATCCCACGCCAACCCTTAACAAAGAAGCCGCGTCAACACACTGTGCGACGCGGCTTCTTCTATTTTTCCAGCAAAGGCTACTTCACAAATAACTTTCGCCCTCCTGAAACAACAATCGCATTACGGACTTTCGACGGATCGACACGACGCCCGGACACGTCATAACAATCATCCGGATCCATGCCCTCCGACAAACTCTCACCGGAAACCGCATCGCCCATACCGGCCAGACCAACGATATGCACAAAATCGACATCAACAACCGATGACTGCACAAGGTCATGAACTGCAAGATAATAAGATCCTGCTTCACACAACACAGCCGAATTATACATTACCACATCATCACCAGACTTTTTCATAAGCGTCTGGCCAGACGGGCCATACAATTCAAACATGGCCCCGCTGCTGAAAGTCAGGCCGATGGAATCGCCTGGATGGCCCTCGAAACGATACCAACGAATCTCATTGTCGGCTATGCCGCTGATCCGGGTAACGGAATTGGACTCAAGATGATTAATATCTTCCACCACACGCGTCACCCGGCAGTCATCATATAGGCAATCAGAAGATACCATATTGCAGTCTCCGTCAAGGCCCATGAAATGAAACTCATTACGGGCACAGACTGTCGCCACGCCATCGTCCAGATAAAAGCCATAACAGCGGCTTCTTATATCATATTCGTTCACATCGACAAGATCGACAAGCGAAAATGGACTTGCGGCAGTCTCAAGCTCAACGATTCTGGCCGAATCCATGTCATCATTTACCCAATAACGATATTGCCTGATACCCTCCCCGCCAAGTGGAACTTTCAGAAACCAGGCAGTGGAAGCCGAAGTCATAAGCCCGGAAGGCGACACCATATATGCCGTCAGAGAATGCAGACCCGACGGAAGGGCACTCATATCCAGCTCCACGCTATAGGTTCCTGTATCTCCAAGCATAGCCTCCGGAACTGCAATACGCCTGCCATCGAGCATATAGCACGGACGCAGATCCGCATACTGATCAGCAGTAGGCACCTTCAGAAAGAAACCCTCCCTATTGTCTATGAGTCCGTATTTATCGGAAACCATTATCGCAAGCCTGTGTATGCCATCGGCAAGATACCTCAGATCAAGATCAAACGAAATCAGATCGCCCGCATCAGAATGACAATGTTCATCGTCTGACACAACAGAATTATCTATCATGACGCGCGACGTATACTTTTCCCCGGGCCTAAGTCGTCCGCATTTCATAAAACAACGAGACGACAGTGCCGAAGGAATGTCATCGGAATCAATGCGCACATAGAGAGTATGCAGACCGTCCGACAAGCCCGACACATCTATTTCGGTCCGGCCGCAACTGAGTGTCCCCACTTGCCCGGATTGGTCAAACCAATAGTGCGCGACAACACCTTCACCGACATTGGCGCGCGCCGGCAAAGAAATCGCGATGCAACACATCAGTCCGGCCAAACAATGTCTTATATCCATGAAATACCGTTTAATATGTCTGTACTTCAATATCTACGGCCAATCTACCGTCTGACGTAGTTTTTGATGAAACATCAAACCGCGTTATGCGGGGATTGCTGGTTGTCGGATCAAAAGGCATCGAGCCGCCATGCATTCCCACCTGCGTCCCGTCAATGCCTATCCACTCAGCCGCCTTTTCATCTGTCAGTTCATAATAACGAGATCCTTCCTTAAGAAATTTAGTGCCGACAGGATACACCCTGTTGGTAGCCGAAGAGCAATCTTCAAACGGATCAAGATAATAGTCACCGACATACACACATCCGGCCGCATCCCGCTCAAAATTGCCGAGCAACGGACCAAAAATCAGACAGTCTGACATATTGCAATAGCGAAACCGTCGCCCTTCACCTTCTTTCGAAAAATTGACAGTACAATGATCCAGATTATATGTAGATCCCGCACTGCCTCCCAGAAAGACATCCCCAAAATAACAATTCTTGAATGAGATGATTGCATCCTCGAAATCAATATTTCCCTTATTGAGCATGCAATGAAGGAAAGTGCAGTTTCTGAGAGTCGATGCCGATCGCACGCTAACCTCAGAAAAACCGCACTTTATCATCGTCAGTTCGAATATCGACTCAAGAGAGAGCACTCCATGAAAATATATACCCTCGATGATCATAGGAATATCGGCATTTTCTTCCGTCGGAAGCACTGTCAACAAAAGAGAACCGATTATCATCGTGCGGTTCGGACCATCTTCCATTCCCGCACCTCGAAGTGTCACCTTTTTCGTATTCAGATTAACTGAAGCGAATGATCCGGAGGAAAGCGTGATGACATCTCCGTCAACAGCCGCAGAATATGCCTCTTTGAGAGCGTTGGCATTGTAAAATGTGGAGATTTCGCCATCATGGCACAAGGTGGCCATCTGAGTCGATGACTGAGCTGTAACCGCCATGACAGAGACTGCGAAGAGAATTAGTAAAGCTAACCTTTTCATAATGATTTTTGGAGTGCCGCGGTCATCCTCTCGTTGGCGTTTGATTGGTTTATAAAAGAAAAAGCGTAGGAATCTGTATCGGTTACCGTCCTACTACTGGAGGCTTCTCGCATTGCCTAATCGAAGTCGGACGGCAACGCAGAAGCCCACGCTTGTATATGCAATCAATGCGTCCGGCCATATTTCGCACGAAATACCATGCCGGATGCAAGATAATCACATATCCACGGGCATCTACCGTTGCACAACCCTTGACTTCGATTTTGAAATTTTGCGAGAATTTCCAGTAGTCAAGAATGAGCGCGGATAAACGCTTTATTATGTATTTTTACTACATCCCGCTCCGCTTAACCCCAGACCGGGGCTTCTGCGAGGCGGTCTGCAACCGCAAAATTACAAAAAAAGACAATTTAATCAAAAACAACCATAGAAAAAAAAAGCATTATTTGCCTGAGGTCGCGATCATAAGATCACTCGGCCAGACAACGCCACAACTGCCCGGACAGCCACGGACACAGACCGACTATTTAAGTAGTCTGAACTCCCTTGGCGTGCTGCCGGTCTGCTTCTTAAAAAAACGGATAAAATGCTGAGGATACTGGAATCCCAATAATTCCGCAATCTGCTTCGCGCTCAACTTCGGATCAAGCAGCGAGCTTTTGGCATAATTTATCATTTTAAGCTGAATGTACTCCTTCGCGGTCTTGCCGGTTTCCGACTTAACCAGATCGCCAAAATAATTAGGCGACAGACATGCTTTGTCAGCAAAGTATCTGACGGTCGGGATCCCGTCTGTCAACCCTTTACCGGAATCAAGATAATCATCCAGCATGATTTCAAATCTGCTCATTATGCCGGTATTCAGCTCCTCTCGCGTTATAAACTGCCTTTCGTAGAACCTCATGCAGTAATTGAGCATCACCTCAATATTGGAAATAATCAGTGATTTTGAGAATTTGTCGATCGGATGCTGCAACTCCCTTTTAATCTTATCCATATAATCCTGCAATATCGCTTTTTCCTCTGACGACAGATGCAGAGCCTCATTCGAGGCATATGAGAAAAACGAATACTGCTTGATTTTCTGGCTCAATGGAGTACGATACAGAAAATCAGGATGAAACAACAGCCCTGTAGCCACTGGAGCCGGACCGTCACCCAGACGCTGAATTTCAACAGTCTGCCCGGGAGCAAAACTCACAACGGTCTCATCGTCAAAATCATAAGTCGTCTTACCGTATTTAATTTCGCATCCGGTAGTATTTTTCAGAAACAGAGCATAAAAACCAAAGTGCATACAATGTGTCGGCTGATGTACCGTATCATCAAAATGCACTATACTTACCAGAGGGTGCCGTGTCTCAAAACCGAAATACCGATTATATCGCTCTATGGTATCTGCCTCATATATCTCCATATTGCAAAGTTAACAAGAATCGGAGAAAACTCAATAGACAATACGTTATTCTTGTATGACTTTCCGTAATCGTGGTATTTCTATGCGTAAGATTGGTCACTTTTCCCAAAAAATACATTAGTAATTTTGCATCGGGAAAACAATACCGCCATGACGGAAACCGAATTTCAGAATATGACTCATCCAACTCTAATTCTCTCATTGATGCTTGCCTCATTCACCATGACAAATGCATCCGCTAAAGAACCTTTTAATATGAACAGCAACGACAACACTATCAAAACCGAAAAGCTGACTCTGACAACAGAATGGGACAAAGTGTTCCCGAAAAGTGATAACGTAGAGCACCATAAGGTGACATTCCCCAACCGATACGGCATCACACTTGCCGCCGATGTCTACATTCCAAAAGGAGCGAACGGTCCGCTTCCGGCCATCGCCGTGTGCGGCCCGTTCGGAGCAGTAAAAGAACAGTGTTCCGGCCTATACGCACAGGAAATGGCTGAACGAGGGTTCTTTACACTCGCTTTTGACCCATCATTCACAGGCGAAAGCGGCGGACTCCCGCGATATATGACCTCACCCGACATCAACACTGAAGATTTCAGTGCCGCAGTCGATTTTCTTGTCACCAATCCTGCGGTAAACCCTGAAGCCATAGGAATTATCGGCATCTGCGGCTGGGGAGGCATCGCGATCAGCGCGGCAGCCGCCGACCCGCGCATAAAAGCTACCGTCGCCTCGACAATGTATGATATGAGCCGCGTCGCCTCCAACGGTTACTTTGACAATGCGGACAGCGCTGAATCCCGCAACCGGCTGCGCAGGGAACTTGCCGCCCAGCGTACCGAAGATTTCATCAACGGCAGCCCGAAACTTGGCGGAGGCGTGCCAGACGTGCTTCCCGACGATGCGCCACAGTTCTTAAAGGATTATCACGCATACTACAAGACCGGACGGGGCTATCATCCACGCTCGCTCAACTCCAACGGCGGCCGCAATGCCACCGACATCATCCCCTGGATAAACTTTCCATTGATGAATCGTGCGGGAGAAATCGAAAGTGCGGTAATGATTATACACGGCGAGAAAGCCCACTCGCTTTATTTCGGCAGCGACGCCTACAAGCGGCTTTCGGTCACACCCGGAAAGGAAAACAACAAACTCCTCATGATCATTCCCGGAGCAAGCCATACCGACCTGTATGACCGGAAGGAGATAATCCCTTTTGACGCCATGGAAATATTTTTCATAGAAAACAGATAAAGCAATGACTGTCCAGTCAGAACGTATCGTCAAGCGGATTACGGACCGGAACCTCCGCCGGCACAGACCGCGGCTTTGCTGAAACGCGCCTGCGGGGCGGCGCGGATGACACCGAATCGCCACGCACGGCGTCACCCGGCAGCGAATCGACAGCGACAGCCGGCTCAGCCGGCCATTCAGTATTTGAATCAGAATTGCGAAGCAACGCCATCACCACGGCGGCTACCATCATCACGGCGGCAAGCACAAGCAGGCCGGCGCGCTCAACCGATGTCAGACGTTGGATTGACATTGTTGTCCCTTGGGGTGCTCGAAGCGGGACTCGAACCCGCACGACCGCAATGGTCAAGGGATTTTAAGTCCCTCGTGTCTACCATTTCACCATTCGAGCCGATGTGTTGCCGCAAAATTACGCATTTTCCCTGAATTATGCAAATCTAATCCTCTCGCCCGTCAGTTGGTGAGAAGGGCGTAACGGCCATCAGCGCCGAAAACTATATTGTATCGACGCAAAGCATAATTCTTGGATGCGGCGGGACCTGTAAGCCCCATGCCAGGACCTCGGCCGCCGACGGAAAAGACATCGAATGTGCTGCCGCACTTCGGACATCTGGCCTCCGACTCCCCACGGGCAATAGCGACGCGCACCTGCGGATCCCGCTCGACAGGACACGCCAGATCAAACACCAGAAAGCCGCCATATACGTCGGCAGTGAGAAGCACTCCGCCATATCCGGCTCCGGAAACCGCATTCCACACATAGCCCGATGGTTCGCGCAACTGGGGTATGAACCGACGACTGTCCATGGCTGCGTGCACGCCATACAGGTTCCAGTCGCCGATGGTGGTGAACGGAACATAGACGCGCGCGCCCGGCACCCGGTCATCATTAATCTCAGTGGTGCATGACGGAGCGAAAACAAGTGCGGCGGCCATTGCCACGGCCGCCGCACGTATATTTCTGATCAGATCAGCCTTCATAGCCATTGAGGCGGCCTATCATTTCCGAGAATTTGTCAGCGGCTTCTTTCATCTTGCCGCCAACCATGGGACGGAGCATCATCGGAATCTCCACGTCGATGCTGGAAGTAAGTTCGGTGCGGTCAGGCGCCAGCTCGCTCAGCTCCAGGATCAGATTGAGCGGCACGACTCCGGTGTCGGCGCTAAGAGTCACGCGCTCGGGTTCCACCCGCTCGGTGACGTTGAACACCACGCGGCCAAGTCCGGGAGCATTGATGGCAAACGAGTCGGCATCGATAAATTCCACGTCGCCCACCTGCGCCAGGGCTTCAGGGGGAAGAGCCTCAAGGCGCGACTGCAGGCCGCCCAGATTGCTCACCCGATTGTAAAGCTCGGTTCGGCCCACCGGCACTGCAACCGGCTTTCCGGTAAACTTCGACATGTTCTTTATTTTTTAGCGGTCCAGATTGACGGATCCTTGCGCCACTCGCGAAGCGTCTCGAGATCTTCCTCGCGTATGTAGTTGGTGTTGAGCGCAGCATCGAGCATGGCGTTATAGTTGCTCAGCGTGACAAGCTCCACGCCGGCATCCTTAAATGCCTTCTGTGCCACAGGGAAACCATAGGAGAACATTGCCACCATGCCGACCACCTCGCAGCCTGCGGCCCGGATTGCAGCCACAGCTTTGAGCGACGATCCTCCGGTCGAGATCAGATCCTCCACGACCACGACTTTGCTGCCGGGACGAAGGTCGCCTTCGATGAGGTTCTCCAGACCGTGATCCTTGGGAGTAGAGCGAACATAGGCGTAAGGAAGACCGAGAGTGTCGGCCACCAGAGCTCCTTGGGCAATGGCCCCTGTGGCCACACCGGCCACAGCATTTGCTTCGGGGAAACGCTCAAGAATCTGGCGGCAGAGTTCCACCTTTATGAAGGAGCGCACTTCGGGATATGAAAGAGTGACGCGGTTGTCGGTATAGATGGGCGAGTTCCAGCCCGACGCCCAGACGAACGGGTTGCCGGGCTGCAATTTTATAGCACTGATTTTCAGCAGCTTTTCTGCAAGAATTGTATCAAGCTGTTTCATTGTCATACTAAATTTATAATGTTTTCAAGCCACAAAGATACGAATTTCCACACGTCCACACAATTATTTCGATATGTCGTACAACATTTTTAGATTGCGACCGAGTCCGGCAAGACGGCACCGGTAGATAGGCGAACTGCGGAACATCCGCTTGAAAGCACCTGAAGAAAGAGCGGCGATATCGTCCGGTCTAAGGGCCGCGAACTCATCAGAAGGGTGGAATTCGGCAATTTTCGATGGAGCGGCATGGCGGTTGTGCGGGCATACGCGCTGACATTCGTCACAACCGAACAGGCGGCCGCACAGATCAGTTCCGGGCGGAAAATCGCCACGATGCTCGATGGTGAGATAGCTCAGGCAGCGGCGGGCGTCGAGCGCGGCGCCGCCTGAGTCCAGAGCGCCTGCCGGACATGCTGCCACGCAGCGGCCGCATCGCCCGCAGTCTCCTCCCTGAAGCGGCCGGGTGGTCTGTGCGACTCCGGTCCATAGAATCACACCGAGCACGAAATAGGAACCACGTCCAGGAATTATCAGCTGGTTGTTAAGCCCGATGAAGCCCAGACCGGCCCTGACAGCCCACCATCGCTCGCGGAGAGGCGCCGAGTCGACACACACGCGTGTCTGACCTCCATATTCTTCGCAAAGCCGCGACGCCATGACTTCAAGACGCTGCCTGAGCACATAATGATAGTCCATGCCGCGGGCATAGAGTGCGACGGGAAGCGACACAGGCTCGTCAGTGTAGTAATTGAAAGCACAGACTATCACGGAGCGCGTGCCGGGAAACAATTCCCGCGGATCGTCACGCAGAGCGCAGTGACGCTCCATATAGTCCATTGCGGCATGACGGCCGGCAGAGAGCCACCGGCGATATTGCTCCACGGCCTCGTCGCCGACAGGTCCGGCGGCGGCGATTCCGCATGCCGATGCGCCGGCATCGGCAGCCATGCGCCTCACGGCATCAGCGTCACATCTGTATTGGCAGGAGTTCATAGCCTTCAGACTGGAGCCATTCGATGGCTTCCGGAAGCACGGCCCTGAGGTTGGCCTCGGCCTTGAGCGAATCGTGAAACACGATGATGGATCCGTTGCGCACGAAGCGTCTGACGTTGGCCATCACCCTGTCTGGAGTTAGTTTACGCGAGTAGTCGCGCGTGACCACGTCATACATTATCAGGTTGTATTTACTCCTTATCGCACGGCTTTGCGTCCATTTCAGCAGACCGTGCGGCGCTCTGAAAAGAGTCGAGTCAATCAGCTCGTCGGCCTGCGCCACATCGCGCAGATACCGCCTCCGGCCCGAGCTCATGCCCTTGAGATGATGCATGGTGTGATTGCCGACACAATGTCCGCGGCGCTTCACTTCGTGAAACAGCTCCGGATTGCGCCTCACGTTATCGCCGACCATAAAGAACGTGGCCTTCACGCCATAGCGGTCAAGAGTGTCAAGCACCCATGGCGTGACCTCTTGAATCGGTCCGTCGTCAAAAGTGAGGAAAGCCACCTTCCGCCCCTTGATTTTCAGACGCCATATGGCTTCCGGAAACAAGAGGCGGTAGAACAGAGGCGGCTGCTCAATAAAATGACACATCATGCATCAGCTGCGCGAACGCGAGTTGAAGCGCATGAAGAAGTTGACGATGTCGACCCCGCATTCGTCACTGACCGAATTGAAGAATCTGACGCCTTCTTCCTCGCCGACGGCAAAGAGATAGCGGTGCATCAGTTCATTTATGTAGCTGTAATCGCCATATTGCATCATGGCGCGGTCCACGGGCTGAAGCGAAGCGATCTGGCGCGGAGTCAGCGAAGCCATATAAGCCAGATAGGGGGCGGTCATTCTGAGTTCACTTTCAAGAATGCTGATGCCGCGGCTGCGGGCGTCGTCGTCGCCCAGTTCCTCGCCGAGAGTCAGGAAATAGAGCGCAACCTCATCGCCCATCTGCATTCCATAGGGGAGCACGCCGGTGGGGATTTTGGTGTCCATCAGCGTGAGCACTTCAAGAGCTTTCTCATACTGCTCCTCGCCGATCAGAGTGGCCACCACCTCGATGATTCCGTTGCGGGTGGAGATGACCATGCGCTTCACCGTCTCGTCAAGATAGACGTCGGCGCCGTCGGGAGCGTCAAGACCGCCCCAGCGGAAGCGTTCGGTGATGTTGCGGTAGGCCTTGTCGGTCTTCGCCTCCTTATATCCGTTGGCGTTGAAGAGAGGAAGCACCTCGCGCGCCATGCCGGTGGTGTACATATACGGCCTGAGTCCGAGATAATAGTCTTCGGGCACGGTGTTGGCGATATAGACGGGACGCACCCATCCGTCGGCCACGTCGGTGGCGAGAATGTCAAGGGTCAGGGCGTCGCTCTGGGTGATCAGAGTCTGGTGGTTTTTCTGGACGAGAGCTGCCGGCAGATCGATCTCGATGGCGTCTACAGCCTCCAGAGCCTCGTCGGCGGTTATGCGCCCGGCCTTAACGGCCTGATCGGCATCAACCGGAATATAGACCGTGCCGCCCTCGACCACAGGATAGCCCACGCCATAACGGTCGGCGTCCGGCGAATAATATCTGTCGAGGAAGGTCAGCACAGGCTCTGTCAGCGAGTCGCTCTGCACGACATAACCCGACTGGCGCCGGTCGTTGCCCAGCTGCTGACTGGTGGCGGTCATCGGCACGGGGGCACCGTCGTATGACGGCATGCGCTGCTGGGCGGCATACCAGGCCGTGGTGAGGTAGCTGAGATTGATCACGCGCACGTCGGTGCGATAGCCTTCGACTTCCTGCGCATACCAGAGCGGGAAGGTGTCGTTGTCGCCGTTAGTGAATATGATGGCGTTTTCGTCGAGCGACGAGAGATAGTTCATGCCGAAGTCACGTGTGGTGTAGCGGCCCGAACGGTCGTGGTCGTCCCATGTCTGCGACACCATCTGCACCGGCACGACAAGTCCCAGCACCGACGCCACAATGGCGGCAGGAACCGAGTCACCCTTCTTCATCAGACGCGACAGGCCCTCATAGAGAGCGCCGACGCCGATACCGATCCAGATGGCGAAGGCATAGAAGGATCCGGCAAAGGCATAGTCGCGCTCACGCGGCTGCGACGGCACCTGGTTCAGATATAGCACAATTGCCACTCCTGTCATGAAGAACAGGAAAAACACGACCCAGAACTGCTGGATGCCGCGATCGGAGCGCATAGACTGCCACAGAAGGCCGACAATGCCGAGCAACAGCGGAAGCATATAGAACACGTTGTGACCCTTGTTGTCGCGGCCCTGATCCGGAGGCAGGAGCGACTGGTCGCCGAGGCGGGCGTTATCGATGGCGGGAATGCCGCTGATCCAGTTTCCGCGGTTAACCTCGCCGTTGCCCTGAAGGTCGTTCTGGCGACCGGCGAAATTCCACATGAAATAGCGGAAATACATATGGACGAGCTGATAGTTGACAAAATAGCTCAGATTCTGCATGAAAGTGGGTTTGCGCACACGTCGCGACTCCGGACCGAGCTGTCCGCTCTTGCTCACGGTCGTCGACACGGCCACAGTCGGCATATCCGCTTCGGTGAATCCGCCCCATTTCATATATTGTGACTTATGGTCGCGGCTATACAGACGCGGGAACAGCATGTTAAGCTGAGGCTGATAGTCATAGTCTGTTTTTGTGAGTACTTCGACGTATCGGTCAGGATCATCCGGATTCTGCTTCACTGCTTTGGCATAGCCCGTGCGTTTCGTCGCCGAGGCACTGCCGTCGGGCAGACGGAGCACGTCGGAGTTAAACGTCGTGCCATACAGCAGCGGGGTTTCGCCATATTGCTCGCGGTTGAGATATGAGGCGAGATCAAACACGTTGTCGGGAGCATTCTGGTTCATCGGCGTGTTGGCGCTGGAGCGGATGAGCAGCAGGGCATACGATGAATATCCGGCAAAGATAACAGTGACGCTGAGAATGATCAGAGAGAGCACTCGAACGGGCAGTTTTTTGCACATATAGAGCCATGCGATCAGACCGGCCACAATGACAAACGGGATCAGCAGGCTGCTGCCGATGAAAGGAATGCCGCTGAAAATGATGGCCAGCACGAAACTCAAGGCTATGCGGGAGGCCGACTTTCTGGCATAGAGTTCACGGATGGACCATATGAACGAGGCCACCGCCAGAACCACATAGACGAGCACGCCGGAATTGTAGCCAAGTCCGAGAGTGTTGACAAAGAACAGCTCGAAATACTGCGACACTTCGATGAAGCCCGGCACAAGTCCGAACAGAATCAGCGCCACGATCACAAACGAGAGCAGCAGGGCAAGGATCGATCCTTTGGCCGTGGGCGCACTCCATTTCTTATAGTAGAAGACCAGGACAATGGCCGGAATGCAGAGCAGGTTGAGCAGATGGACGGCGATAGACACGCCGATCACATAGGCGATAAGCACCAGATAGCGGTCAGAATGAGGTGCATCGGCCCGGTTTTCCCATTTGAGGATCAGCCAGAACACCAGCGCGGTGCAAAACGAAGAAAAGGCATAGACCTCGCCCTCGACAGCCGAATACCAGAACGTGTCGCTCCAGGCATAGGCAAGGGCGCCGACCAGTCCAGAACCGAATATGGTGATCATCCTGGCCACTGACATATCCGACGAGTCATCTTTCACTATGAGGCGGCGCATCAGATGCGTTATTGTCCAGAAGAGCAACAATATTGTTCCTGCGCTGAGCAGTGCGTTCATTGAGTTGACGGCGACTGCGGCCACCTCGGCATTGCCACCGGCCAGAGTGATGAAGAAGCGGGCAGCCAGCATAAATATCGGGTTGCCCGGCGGATGGCCAACTTCGAGTTTAAAGCCCTGGGCAATGAATTCCGGACAGTCCCAGAACGAAGCTGTCGGTTCGATTGTCAGCAGATAACTCACGGCGGCAATCAGAAAGCAAAGCCAACCCAGCGAGTTATTGATGATGTTGTAACGTCGGTTCATCGTAATTGCTTCAAAGCAGGGACCCGGTTAAATCCGCGCCCCTGCCGTGTTATGAATTAAAATTAGTTATGTTATCGTATAATCTGTTTCTTGCCGTCGACAATATATATGCCGGGAGCGGGGTTGGCCGAGATGACCTCACGCCCCGTCAGGTCAAAGGTCTTTCCGGCGACTGAGGCCGAAACACCTGTCTGTTCAACTTCCTCTATGCCGACATTGGCCTCATATTCTTCCTGTGAGATAATCTTGAACAGATAGCTGTCAGCCAGCTCCATATCGGCGGAATATTCGATCACTTCCACTCCGGGAACCCAGTATTTAAGGCCATAATAATCTTTCGACGCCGAAACATAGCTCAGAGAGTAGAGGCCGCCGCATTCGCTCACTGCATATGTGTTCCAGGTAGCGGCATAGCCTGTCGAGGAGCCGACACGTCCAATTTCGTCGAGATGTTCGTTGATGGCAACATTGGTGAACTTCACCGCTCCGGTCTCATTATCGATCGTGGCTCTGAAGATCTGGCCGCCGTTTGTGGGATATTTCGGATCCTCAAAACGCGCCACAACGCCTTTGCCTTTGGTGGTAAGCGCCTTTCCGTCTTCGTTGAAGAAAAGGACAGTCTTACCGATTATCGTAGGGTGGTTGACCTCCGATTCTCCGTCGACGGGGACGATTTCAAATGTGAAGTTGTCGATATGATAATCAGACTTCGAGCCTTTGTTGACCCGCACGTCGGTCGGAGTCCAGAATGCCGATCCGGCGCTGCCGCCGTTCTGAATGGCATATTTTCCATCAAAGCGGGTTATGGTGAAAGTGTGCCAGGCATCCTCATAGGGGTTGGTGCCGAAGTTGCCGAGTTCGTTGACGTAACGCTTGTCCCATTCGTTTTTGATCGAATAGCGGCCGGTGCCGGGCTCAAGGCTGACCACCCAATACTGACGTCCGGGGTTCACGTTGTCTATCTCGGCGACAAAAGTCGGGTTGCCGCTTCCATTGACGTTGGTCAGATATTTGCCGTTATACTTGATGTAATAAAGTCCGTTTTCAAGCAACTGGGCGGGGAAAAGATCCTTGTCATATTCATAGCCTGCTTTCTTGAATTCCACAACCAGCTGGCTAACTGCGGCCTTGATGAAAGGCTCGACATAGAGTGTGCCGGTGCGGGGAGCCACTGACTGGATCGAGCCATCGAACTTGCGGCTCATCAGACGGCCTGCCAGATCGGTGGATTCTTTGTAGGCCTTATATGCATCGATAAACGCGCCGGGATTCTGCTCATCAAGCGCCTTGGCCATCTCCATAGCCTTCTGGCCGCGATGGGCCTGATAGTCGAAGTACTGGATGAATTCCCTGATTTCATCGACAAGGGCGTTGCCTTCAAGCGCCAGCAGTTCCTCGCCGGCAGCCTTGGTGCGGGCAAAATATGCGGCATAGTCGCTGACGGCCTCAGGCGTAAGCTCTGCATACTTGTCATTGAGAGCTTTGAATTCTGGAGTCTCGCCATACAGGCGCAGGCCGTGGGCGCTGGGCGCGACGTCGACGTTTGTGATGCAGAACGCGCGGAACGCGTCAGCATGTCCGGGCATAAGGTATGTGATCGAACGCTCCCAGGCCTGGTCGGCATCATAGGCTGCGGGATTCCATGCATAGTCCGCAATCGAATAAAGGGCCACCTTCGAGGCTTCGGCATACTGCATCGGGTTTGAGCAGAAGGCTGTCACCTGGTCATAGATATCAGTGCCGTTGTCTTTGACCGGACCCATCAGCAGATTGTGCTGTCCATAGTCATTGACCGGATAATTGAGCCAGATGAACGGCGCACGGCCGGTCTGGCTCTTGAACCAGTCGCAGTCGGCCTTCTGAATCATGTCGACAACCGAATTGCCGGTCCACATGATCTTGATGCCTGGATAGAGTCCGTTGCCCATGGTGCTCAGATAATTGCCGCCGGCCCATGCGCGGTTATACTGCGTCGGGCATACGATCATCTGCTCAACATCGCCCTTCTTATTGACGAATTCATCAGTCAGATAATTCAGATATGAAACCTGATTATTGACACTCTCGGCGCTGATATCGTCAAAGAAGATGGCAAAAGCTCTCACGCCCAGACCATACATCTGCTCGAACTTGGCAAGCGCCTTCTGCTTGTCAGAGTCGGAGGCGATGGAGTTGCTCGGGTGCATGGCCCAGACAAACTTGACCTTATGGTCGGCGGCATACTTCACCAGCTCGGCCATGCGCGCGGCCTCTGCCTCGGGATAGGGCGTCGACCACTGGCTGTGGTGATAGGGATCGTCCTTAGGACCATAGATGTAGATATTCATCTTGTTGGCGCCATAGAATTCAAACTGGCTCTTGCGGTCATCAAAGCTCCACGGGTTGCCATAGAAACCTTCGATCAC
Organism: uncultured Porphyromonadaceae bacterium; assembly: GCA_947177135.1. GTDB lineage: Bacteria > Bacteroidota > Bacteroidia > Bacteroidales > Muribaculaceae > UBA3263. Next base: position 42,580 of record CAMWTI010000006.1, read on the forward strand.
GCCGCGGGTCTCCGTCATTGGATAGTCAGTCACGGTCACAGACATCACCTCGGGCTGCGACATGATCTGAAGCAGGGTCTGCGCGCCATAATATGTGCCGGCGTCATCACGTCCGGCTATGATCACCTTGCCGGGAGCGACGCTCAGATAATAACCTTCGGATTCGGCAGGAATCTTGTCTGCCACCGACGCCACGGAAGCATCGCCGGCCTTGCCGACACAGATCTCGACATTGCCGCCCTCCTTGACGCCGGTGATGGTGGCCAATAGAGCCGTAGTGGCCTGGTCGGAAGATCCTGTCAGATAGCAGACAGCCGACGAAAGGTCAAACGCCTTAGCGCCCCAGCTTACACTCTGCGGCACAGGCGAAATGACGACCTGCTGTGAATGAGCGGCAAAAGCGCCGGCAACGACGGCCACTGCCGAAAAAGCGAAGTGTCTTGGTTTCATTTGATGGGATATGATGATTGATGATTTATAATCAAGTAACTACTTCGCAAAGATACACACTTCTGTCCTTATAACCAAATAATTTGGAAAAAAACGGGAACAAAATTGGCCACCAATGTAAAAGCCGGGGCCACGCACCGCATGACAGCACGTATCCCCGATTTTTGCAGTCGTCAATAGCGGACTTTGCGACCGTCAGAGCCGACATAGATGCGACCTTGAACCGGCGCGGTGACCCGGCGGCCCAGGAGATCGAACAGCGCCGGAGCAGCCTCGTCATCAGCGGCAACCGCCGACTCTATGCCCGACTGGCTCAACGGACGAATGTCAGTAAAAAACGAGGTCCACCGCTTCGATGCCTTGTACAACTCCAGACTCTCGTCAGGAACCCACAGCGTGCAATCAGGATTCGACCCATAAAATACCCAATCCATAGAGTAGCTACTCCAAAAATTATCCGGTTCAGATTTATAACAGATCACATTCTGTAAACTCTTGTTGTTTCCATAGACCGTCCCGCTAAACATCGTTGCGGCGTCATAGATAAACACGGTCCCGATGTTTGTGCCATCAAACGAATAGATATAAAATTCTTCAACAGATTGACCACCTTCAATCTCTCTTAAATCCTCACATCGGCTAAAGGCCTGTGTGCCTATAGATTTCACCGAAGCAGGAATTTTCAACTTCCTGATTCCACTTATCGAGAACGCTCCGTCGCCGATTTCAGTGATTCCCGACGGCAATTCAACAACCTTCAGATCACCGCATAAGTAACATAGCCAATCAGGGATGGCAACCAAATTCGCATTGCTCATATCCAACATCCTGATTGACGATTGAGCAAAGGCCCCTGTGCCTATTTGACGTATAGAAAAAGGCAACTTGACCGACACGAGATTACGGGCATTATTAAATGCCCCTTGACGAATAGACCGGACTGGCAATGGATCATCAAAACCATCCACATCAACCAGCTCAGGAATAACTATATCACCAGCATAATCATTTGGTGTCAATTTCGCGTTTTTAGGAGCGACACCCCTATATTCGCAACTGTAATCAATATTATAATCCACTATCGCCGTCACTTCCAGGTATTCGCCATCGATAATATTGTAATATATGCCGTCCACCTTGACGTCGTATGCCGATGCCGACACTGCGCCAATAGCCATTGCGGCCACTGCCGCTGCAACTCTATTTCTCATGTTGTCAGTTGATTAAAATTGTTGAAGAATCTTCGTTATTGCCGTTAACTACAAGAGTAACCACATATGAACCTGGCGCTTCGTTAGACAGGTCAATAACCGCCTCCGTTTCGCCCTTAGGCTGCTCTACAACACGGCTCTTGCCAGTTGACACCGATGTAATGATGAATTTGACATCATCATTTACATCACAACAATATGTAACACGAATTACATGATCAAGCACTGACAAATTTTCTATCTTAGTAACCACACTAATTTGCTCGTCTTTGTTGCTGCCCCAACTTGACTTGACTATGGGTATTTTGTTGGGTGCACTTATCACGACATATTCCATTTCAGGCGATGTACCGCCATATATTATTCCATTGTCCACATTTTTATGAATCTGAGAAAATTCAAAAGACGCCTCAGTTCCATAAAAACATTGTACCTTGTTGATATTTTTGTCGTAGAACGATATATATGCTGGTTCTCCACCAGTTGTCACGTTGCAGACTAACGTATTGGCGTCAAGCTCTATATTCGCATTTTCAAACTTAGTTGGCTCCTGACACCATATCAACATACTCGGGTCGCCAAAACAATGAAACACCTCATATGTGTATATAGTATGGTTTATAACAGTGGCATCCTCTTTGGGTGGAACATATTTTTTCTGAGCCATACGATAAAGGCCCTGATCCATAATCTCGCCGATTCTATATACCGGCCTATAACCTCTTACTGAATCACGATGTGTAATATATGTTGAGTGAATCGGTTCAGGATAAAACGCATCAAACATTCCAAGAGTAAAAGCATCATTAAATCCAGAGAAACTTTCTTCATATGATGCAATAATGCAAGAACTACCTCTCCTATTTCCTAAAATTGATTTAGAAGCAAAACAATTGGGATCATCAAACTTTCCTGTTAAACAAGTTATACTAAATACAACGGGAAACATCTTGTTTAACTGAGGAAATGTCGGACTGCTTATTAAACCATAGTTTTCTTTCATGATATCATCATATTTATACTCCGGCCTTTGCCACCCCCACGGAATACCATGCCCTCTATAAAGCACATAGCTAACCCCATCTTTATTCTCGAGGAATGATTTTATGTCAGAGGTACTACCATTCCAATTAAAATCAAAGGTAATCTCATCTGGCATTTGAGCAGTATGTGTTTCATAATATGGATTACCAGAGTAAAAAATCGGCGTACCTGGCACGACAGCACTATAAACTCGAGTAGGACTGAGTCCTATCGATCTCGCACTCTCCAATACCTCTTCGGAAGTACACACAAATCGTCTGGTATCATTTCTTGGAAGATCTTTTGTATTTTCAAAAGACGCACAATGCAAACCATTTTTGAAAAAATTACTGGTATTGCCAGCACATCTTTCATATGCTATGATTTTTTCAAATGCATTCTGTGCTTCTTGATTAGTTTTTGCTGGAATACGACCGCGATGCAAATCAGGCACCAACACAAAGTTATGATTAAAAATACACCCATAATAGTAATCAGAAAGATGTGGCTTTTCTGATGAATGTGCTCTGACACGTTTATATGACTGAATTGCCGTCGTATCACCGACAATTAACAAATATTTAAGTTTTCGGCCATATTTTTTTGCATAAACTTCAATTGAATCCTTTACAATTGCGTCAGATCTGACATCATCTCCTGTTGGCAATACTGACACATGGGTGCGGAATCCAAGAGCGCGTTTCCAGTCTGCAAACTTATTGACCGCACTCTTGCATTCCGCAGTTGTTAATATCAGGTAATCCTGCACTACTTCACCAAATTCGGGACTAGTAGAACTCTGCGCATTCAGCACAATATTGTTATATACTGGATCGTCTATGACAGCGTCATTTCCTGCACTACGGGCATTGCGTGGACCTTTGTTTGCAGATACATAGGCCTCGCCAAAAGAAACAGTATAAACGATTTTATTGGCAATGCGCACAGACTTGGTGGCATGATCATAAGCCACTGGTGATATCGTTAGATAGCATATTTCCTTTTCATTATAGCTTTGCGAACCGACAATTTCTACCTGTCGAGAGGGGAAGAACCCGTCTGAAACAGATATCGGAGTTACCGATGTGGCCACAGAGGCTGCAGCAGATTCAAATACAGGCGCAACAGCAGCTGCAATCTCAAAAAAATAGTCCGAATAGTCTATTGTTTCAACTGTCAGAACAACATCTTCCGCAGACGGCACTTCAATAGCATCAAGTTTTGAAGGCAAAGCCGGCTGACCAGGAATTTCGCACAGGCCGAATCCATTGAATGATACAATGAATGCGCCATTGCCAGAATCGGATGATACCGAATCAAGACGTGCATAATCAAACGTATAAGTCACGCGAACTCCATTGTCGAGGTTTTCAATTACACGTGTCGGAGCCGTTGATACTACCGAGTCGACGACATCTCCTGAGGTAATGTCAATAATCTGTTGTGCCGCCGTCTCAAAAGAGAGAAGCGCCACACTTGCAAGAATTGCCAAAGTTTTCATGTTGTGTGAAGCGTGTGGAAATTAACAGATAATAATTTTGCAAAGATATGACAACATTCCAGTAAATGCAACTTTCAGAATATGTTTTACAACAGATTACGCACAATCGTCAGGCCTCATGAGGCAGCCGCCCTCATAGTCTAATTTTCCGAAGACGATAAATGTGGGTGTGCGGGTCGCGGTGGCGGATGCGCACCTGGCGGAAACCGGGATATCGCTCAGGCGCACGGCGACAAATCGGGAGCGGCACTCCATATTCCTCGTCGAAGTCCTCGATGATGGCCGGGGCTATGCCCAGTTCCAGAAGTTCCTCCAACGGGAGCAGGGAGTGGGCCTTCCAGTCAAAGCGGCGCGCGCGGGCCACTCCGGCCTGGCGGATATATTCGAGCTGTATGGTCCGGGAGGTGACGACGTGGTCACGCCGGAGCTTGTCGCCGTTGATGACGCCATAGTCCACCAGGCGGTCTATCAGGCGACCGACGTCGTCGACCGACATACCGACCTCGCCAGCCAGCACGGCCTGATCCATTGCCGACCAGTCGCGCCAATAGCCCTCGGGGGAATCATAGACACTGCAAAGCAGACGGATAACGGCGAGCACGCCCTGTGCGCCAAATTCAGCCTGGATCGCCCGGACCCAGCGCTGTTCAAAGAATTTGCTATCTACCTTCATACGTGGCGCAAAGTTAAACGGTCAGAACGCCCTGCCACGGTAGATTTTACAGCTTTTGCAGGAAGACACACATGGCCCTAGACACGAACATCCGACCGCATTTTTGCCAGTCAGCTGTCGGCGGTGAATGGATTGAGATAGAACAGGCGGATGGATGTCTCATATACAAATCTACGATCCCACGAGACTAAGGCGAATCTAGTATGACGTCTTCTACTT